>DATEDJ010000117.1:0-8146 GCA_035281725.1 Solirubrobacterales bacterium | reverse complement strand
CCTATAGCGGGCACACCGATCCGGCAGTCCTGGTCGACCGGATGAGGGCCGCGCCAGAGGGCACCGCTGGGTGCGTCGAGCACGAGACCCGCCGCGGGCTCGTGCTCGGCCTGGTGGCCGCCCTGGGGCCGATCGTCGGCGAGATCGCGAAGCTCACCTCGCAGATCCGCGGGCGACTCGCCGAGCACCCCGACGCGGAGATCTTCCGGCCGCTCTTCCGCGACCGCAAGACCGCGATCTGCCCGGCCACCCTGATCGCCGAGCTCGGCGACAGCCGTGAGCGCTACCCGACGGAGGCCGCGATGGCCGCGGACGCCGGCATGAGCCCGGTCGCGCTGGAGTCGGGCAAGCTGCGGGTCGCGACCTTCAGACGCGCCTGCGACAAGCGGTTGCGGGACGCCATGGCGACCCTCGCCGACTCGACCCGGCACTGGCACCCGTGGGCCAAGGAGGTCTACCGAGGGGCGCGGGCCAGAGGTCAGGACCACCCGCACGCGATCCGCACCCTGGGGCGCGCCTGGATCCGGGTTCTCTGGCGCTGTTGGCAGGACGGGGTGCCCTACGACCCCGCCAAACATGGCAACTTCGGTCGCCTTCGACCCACGGGGGGTTGACACAGGGCGTCTCACGACCCGGCCTCGTGCAGCTCCGGCTCGGGGCTGCCGAGGTAGGCGGCAGCGACGTCCTCGTCGGCAATCACCTCGGTTTTCGAGCCCTCGCAGATCAGGTGCCCGAAGTTGAGCACGTAGATCCGGTCGCAGATCTCCATCACCAGGTCCATGTCGTGGTCGACGAGGAGGATGCCGATGCCGCCCGCGGCAATCTTCCGCAGCTGCATCCCGAGCCGCAGGCTTTCGTTGCTGTCGAGACCAGCGGCGGGCTCGTCGAGGAGCAAGACGCGGCTCTCGCCCGCCAGCGCCCGGGCAACGCCGACCAGCTTCTGCTCGCCGAGCGAGAGGTCCTCAGGCCAGCGCTCGCCGTAGCCGGATAGGCCGACCGCCTCGAGCGCCCCCTCCACCGCCCCGCCGTGGCGGCCGCGGCCGACGAGGTCGCCGAGGATGGTCCGCAGCCCCACCGTCCCACGGCAGGCGACCTCGAGGTTCTGCGCGGCGGTTAGGTCGGCGAACAGCTCGCCCGCCTGCCAGGTCCGGGCCAGCCCCAGCCGGCGGCGGCGGTGCGGCGCCAGGGAGTCGATCCGCCGCCCCTCCAGTCGCACCTCGCCCTTGCTCTTGGTGAAGCCGCTGACGGCGTCGATGAAGGTCGTCTTCCCCGCCCCGTTCGGGCCGATCAGGCCGACCACCTCGGCGCCGCGGATCTCGATGCTGATCGCGTCGTTGGCGGTCACGCCGCCGTAGCGGACGGTCAGCTCGTGGGCGCTCAGCAGCACCTCGCCGCGCTCGGGCTCAGTGGCCATCGGCGGACTCCTCGCGCCCGATGCTGGGGTCGAGCAGCGGCATCTTGCCGACCGCAGGCGGCGCGCCCGGCGACGGCCTTCGCAGATATCCTGCCGCCCGGTCGACCATCGTCCGCGTCGCCCCCGCCATCCCGATCGGGTTGAAGATCGCGGTCACGATCAGGCTCAGCCCGGCGACCAGGTTGTAGTACTGGCCGAGCCCGAGCGACTGGGTCAGCAGCACGTAGGCGATCCCGAGCGGGCCGATGATGCCGGCGAGGATCGCCCCCGAGAGGCTGCCGATCCCACCCAGGTAGGCGATCGCCAGCAGCGAGAGGCCGCCGATCGCGGTGAACGAGTCGGCCGAGAGCTGGCCGCGGCTGTACCCGATCAGGGCGCCAGCGACGCCGGCAATGAAGCTGGCGAGGGCGAAGCCGACCAACTTCGTGCGGGCGACGTCGATGCCGACCGAGGCGGCGGCGCGTTCATTCGAGCGGACCGCGAGGAAGACGCGCCCCGTGACGCCGCGCAGGAGCTGCGCCGTCAGCAGCCCGATCACCGCCACCACCAGCAGGGCCATCAGGCAGAAACCAACCCGGGTGACCTCGGTCGCGTCGCGGACCGAGAGGTCGAGCCCGAGGAACGAGGGGCTGGCGATCTGGTTGCCGCTCAGCGGCGTCAGCTGCGGGTTGTTGAAGACAAAGGCCTCGGCGGTGACCGCCAGCGCCAGCGTCACCACCGCTAGCTGCGAGCCGCGGATCCGCACCGCCGGCAGGCCGACCGCGACCCCGAACAGCATCGCCACCGTCGCCGCCGCGAGCAGCGAGAGCGGGAACGGCAGGTGCCATTCTGTGGTCAGCTTCGAGAGCGCGAATCCGGCCGTCCCCGCCAGCGCCAGCTGCGCCAGGGAGATCTGGCCGAGGTACCCGGTCAGCAGCACGTAGGAGAGGCAGAGGAGGACCAGGATGATCGAGGTCACGATGCCGAACCGGTAGTTGCCGGTGGTGAGCAGGATTGCGACCACGGCCGCGGCCAGGGTCGCCGCCACCGGCAGCGGCCGCAGCTTCGGCAGCGTCACCTTCGGCAGCTCGACCTCGCCGAGCGAGCCGCGCGCCGGCATCCGATCGCCGAAGAGGAAGAGGGCAAAGATGATGACCAGGAACGGGACGGCTTCCTGCAGGCCCGTCACCGCCCAGTCCGGCCACCACGGCTTGGTCGTCAGGAGGGTGACCACCGACTGGAAGGAACCGAGAGCGAGGCCGGCGACGCAGGCGACGCCGAGCGAATTCAGCCGCCCGAGCAGCGCCACCGCCAGGGCCGGCACGACCGCGTACATGTAGACGACCGGGTTAAGGCCGATCGAGGGCGCGGCGAGTGTGATGGTGAGGCCGCCAAGCGCCGTTGTCGCCGCCCAGACGATCCCCGCCAGCCGGTCCGGCGAGTGCCCCATCAGCCGCAGCGCGCGCTCGTCCTGGGCGCCGGCGCGGGTGGCGACGCCAAGCCGGGTGAAGCGAAAGTAGGCCCAGGTCGCGAGCGTGATCGCGACGGCGATCGCGGTCAGGTAGAGCGCGGTGACGTCGGCCCCGATACCGAGGACCGTGGTCGAGCCGCTGGGGAGGATCTGAGCCGGGGTGATGACGTCGGTGCCGAAGCGCAGGAGCACCAGCGCCTGCATCGCCAGCATCAGGCCGATCGAGGAGATCACCTGGGCCAGCGCGGGGGCGCGCCGCAGCGGTCGGAAGGCGAGAACATAGGCGAGCATCCCGAGGAGGAGGCCGACGACCGCGCAGATCGCCAGCGCCGGCAGGACCTCCATCGGCCCGCCGAGGTCGATCTTGCCGACCGGCAGCACAAGGACCCCAGCGACGCGGAGTTCGGCGAAGACGTAGGCGACCCAGGCCGTCATTGCCCCCTGAGCGAAGTTGAGGACGCCCGTAGCGCGGTAGACCGAGATCAGGCCGCTGGCTAGGACCGCGTAGACCGAGCCCGCCGCGAGGCCGAGGATGACGAAGTGGAGGTATGGGCTCATCGATCGCGCCGGTGACAGCCCTCGCGCTTGTTCATGGTCTTCACAGGTCTCCTTCCGATCTCCCAATCACCCCGGCGATCTCCCAATCACCCCAGACTGGCCACGTTAGGTCGGCTCCCTGGCGCGCACAAATACGTCTTGGCCGCCGTGGCGATAGGCACCCAGCTATACCGCCTCGTGCTCGCGGTCCCAGCGCTCCGCCGCTCCCTCCCGCACCGCTTCGAGCACCTCCGACTGCACCGGCGAGAGCCGCTTGCCCTCGCGCACCATGGTCAGCAGCGGCACCGTCATCGCCGCGTCGTCGATCGCGATCGTCCGCAGTTCGCCGCGCTCTAGCTCGGCGCCAACCGAGGCGCGGAAGAGCAGGCATAGGCCGAGGCCCTCGAGCGTCGCCCGCTTCATCGCCTCGGGGTGGCCGAGCTCGATCACGATGTCGCGCGGGCTGACCCCGCGGGCGGCGAGCTGGTCATCGATCAGCGAGCGGCGGATGTGGCCCGCCGGCGAGGAAATCAGCGGCAGCCCCCCGAGGTCGGCGACCGAGATCTCGCTCAGCTCCGGCATGAAGTCGGGGGCGGCGACGAGGACGATCTCGACCGAGCCGATCTCCTCGGCCGCGATCTTGCCCTGGTTGGCCGGCGCCTTGCCGACCAGCACCGCGAAATCGCTGTCGCCGCGCTCGACCGCCTCGACGGCGCCCTCGGGGTCAGAGATCGAGAGTGTGATCCGGGCGCCCGGCCGCTCGCGGCGTAGGCGCGAGAGGAGCGGCGGCAGCAGGTAGCTGCCGACCGTCATGCTCGCCGCGATCGCGACGCTGCCGCGCTGCCCCTCGGCGATGCCGTCGAGCTCGCGGACCAGCTCGCGGGTGCGCGAGAGCGTCTCGCTCGCCCAGCGGTAGACGCGCTGGCCCTCGTCGGTGAGCTTCATCGCGTGACCCTCGCGGTAGAGCAACTTGACGCCGAGCCGCTCCTGCAGCGTGTGGATGTGGGCGCTGACCACGGGCTGGGCGACGATCAGGTGCTCGGCCGCCCGCGAAACGCCGCCCAGCTCGACGACGAGGCAGAAGACCTCCAGCTTGTGGAGGCTGATCCGGTTGTCATACGACTCCGCCATCCCCGCGGTAAGTCTATAGCATAGCGACTATTGGTAGCCCGGTGAAAGGCTATTTGACTGGCTGAGGCGGGGCGATCTACCGTCCTTGGGGCCCCTGCAACGAGCCAAGGAGTCACATCGATGTCGACCGTAGCCCCGCCCCTCTCAGGTGAATACGTCGCCGACCCGGAACACTCGTCGTTCCAGTTCGCGGTCAAGCACATGAAGGTGGCGACCTACCGGTCGAGCTTCGACGAGGTCAGCGCCACCCTCGGCGGCGACGGCGAGTCGCTGCGGTTGACCGGCAGGGCCAAGGTCGCTTCGATCCAGATCAAGGACGCCCACTTCCGCGACCACGTGGTCGACGGCGCTGACTTCTTCGACGCCCCGAATCACCCCGAGATCACTTTCCGCTCGACCGAAATCGAACTCGGCGAGTCGGGCGAGGTGTCCGTCGCCGGCGAGCTAACGATGCGGGGCGTCAGCCGCCCGGTCACCGCGACGGGGACCTACGAGGCGCCGGTCGAAGACCCAATCGGCAACACCCGCGCCGCCCTACACCTGAGCACGGTCGTCGACCGCCGGGACTGGGGCATGGACTGGCAGCAGGGCCTGCCGAAAGGCGGCGACGTGCTGGGCTGGGACGTCGAGCTGACGATCGTCCTCGCCCTCCTGCGCAAGAGCCCGGCGTGAGGCTGCTGGGCGTCTCCGGCTCGCTCCGCCCCGACTCCCACAACCAGCGTCTGCTCGAGGCGGCGGCGGCGCGGCTGCCCGGGCACATCGAGTTCGCCCAGCTCGAGGGCCTGGAGGCGATCCCGCCCTACCGCGAGGACTCCGACCACGACGAGCCGCCGCCCGCCGTGCGGCGGCTGCGCGAGAACCTGGCGGGCGCCGACGCGATCCTCTTCTCGACCCCTGAGTACAACGCCTCGCTGCCGGGCCAGCTGAAGAACGCCCTCGACTGGGCCTCGCGGCCGTTCCCCGACAACTCTCTGCGCGGCAAGCCGGTCGCCGTGGTGGGCGCGAGCACGGGGCTGTTCGGGGCGGTGTGGGCCCAGGCGGAGCTGCGCAAAGTGCTGGCGACGATCGGCGCCGAGGTGGTCGACGACGAGCTGCCGGTGGGGCAGGCCGACAGCGCCTTCACCGACAGCGGCGAGCTCGCCGCGGCCGAGCACGCTGATGCACTCGACTCGCTGCTCGAGCGCCTGCTGCTCGCCGCCCGCCAGCACAGCGAGCAGCCCGTGTGAGCTGGCGCTAGGCCGACAGTCGCAGCAGCTCGCGGTATTCGCCGGCGCTCGCCCGCAGGGCTGCGACGTCCCGGGCCATCTCGAACAACTGCAGGTTGCTCTCGACCAGCTCGTCGCTGTTCGGGAACTTCCAGATCGTGTCCTCGGTGCCGACCCTGATGTGGAGGCCGAGCATCGTCGCCAGGGTGGTGAGGTAGAGACCGGCGCGGCCGGCGGCGCAGACGACGATCACCGAGTCCGAGGAGATCGACTTGATCTGGTCGACCATCAGCAGCAGGACCATCCGCGAGTAGTCGACGAAGAAGCTCGAGAAGCCGACCGAGTCCCAGAGCTCCTCGGCCAGCACCACCGGCGAGCGGGTCTCGAAGATCACCACCGCGTTGTCGTCGCCGTGCGGGTCCTCGCGGTAGAGCAGGCCTTTCGGGATGACGACGAAGTCGCCCTCCTCGACCTCGAGCGCGCCGAGCTCGGTCTCGAGCCGGAAGCGGCCGCGGTAGTAGAAGCGGATCTGGTGGAAGTCGGCGTTCTTCTCGGCGAACGGCATCTGCGCCGCGCGGTGGGAGATCGCGACCGCGATCCCGTCACCCTCGACCAGGCGCAGCGGCTCCCCCGCCGGGTCGCTCGCGTCGGTCGGCGCGAGCGCGTCGGTGTCGGCGCCCATGTACGCCGAAGAAGCCGTCGACGGTGTAGATCTCGTCGAGGTGCTCGGAGATCCCTTGGGGCATGCGGGGGATCAGCCCCCGGCGAGCGTTTGAGGACATCTGGACTCTCCTTCCCTCGTAATTCTTCCGGAGGCTATAATCTATCTACTATGAACTCTGCGGTACAGCGATGACCATCCCCAACGCCGACGCGGTCGCCGCGCCGGGCTATCCGGTCCCCGACCTACCCCGCTTCTCGCTCGCCGAGCGCGATCTGCGCTGGGGGCGGGTGCGCGAGCTGATGGCGCGCGACGGCTTCGACGCAATCGTCGCCCTGCACAACAGCGAAGGCTGGGACCAGGCGAACGCCAACGGCCGCTACCTCTCCTCGATCGGCGGCAACTGCGCCTGGCTCTCGGTCGTGTTCCCGCGCGAGGGAGACGTCACCGCAGTCGTCGGGCCGGTCCCGGCGCCCGGCTTTTGGCTGCTCTCCCAGGACTGGGTAGACGACGTCCGCCAGGCCTTCTTCAACGCCAGCCCGGTGGTCGCCGAACGGCTCGAGGAGCTCGGCTTCGCTCGCGGCCGGATCGGCGTCGCAGGCCTCGGCCCGGTGCCCCGGGCGCCGGACGGCCTGGTCAACCACGGTGCCTTCCGCCTGCTTGCCGAACGCCTGCCCCACGCCGAGCTCCTCGACGCCACCGCGCTCCTCTTCGAGGCCCGATTCGTGAAGAGCGAGGAGGAGCTGGCAATGCTTACCAAGGCGGTCGAGATCGTCGAGGCGGGCATCGACGCGCTCGAGCGCGAGGCCCAAAGCGGCGTCCCCGAGCACGTCGTCTACGCCCGGATGATGTCGGCGCTGCTCGAGCGCGGTAGCGAACCGACTACCCTCCTCCTCTGGGCCGCCGGCAACCCCCTCCCCCCCGCTGCGGCGACGATCCCCTCCCATCGACCCCTGGCGCCGGACGACACGATCCAGGTCGAGGCCGACGCCAAGTGGTGCGGCTACCTCGGCCACATCTCGACCACGACCTGGGTCGGCGAGCCGAGCGAGACCGAGCTTGAGATGGCTGAGCTGCAGATGAAGGCGACCCGCCGCTGCTGGGAGGCATTCACGCCCGGCACGCGCCTCGGCGATTTCGTCAACCTCTGCGCAGAGGTGGCCGCCGACTCCCCCTTCGTCTGCGAGCCGATCATCCACAGCCGCGGCCTGGGCTTCGACGCCCCGGTCCTCGTCTTCCGTGCCCGCAACGAGGCCACTCGCGACTGGCAGCTCCAGCAGAACGCCGTCTTCGTCGTCAAGCCCCGCGTCGCCACCGCCGACGGCACCCGCAACGTCATCTGGGGAGACTCCGTCGTCGTCACCCGCGACGGCGGCCGCCGCCTCGGCACCCGCCCCACCCTCCTCGACGCCCTCCGGGCTGGGTGACTACCGCCGACCGCAACCGCGCCACCTTCCGCCGCTACTACGAGCTCGGCGTCGGCGAAGGCCGCGCCCAGGTCCTCGACGAAGTCCTCGACCCGAACGTCGTTCCCCACACTCCCTTCGGCGGAAAGCCCCGCGGCGCTCAGTGGATCAAGGACATGATTCAACTCGAGCGCCGTGCCTTCCCGGACCTCCGTCTAACCGAGCTGTCGGCCGTGGCCGAGCGAGACCGCGTCGCGGCGCACCTGCGGATCACCGCCACGCACCGAGGAGCCTTCCTCGATTTCGAGCCAACCGGGATCGCGGTCGCTTTCGAGGAGATGA
>DATEDJ010000116.1:0-5337 GCA_035281725.1 Solirubrobacterales bacterium | reverse complement strand
GATCTCACTGCGGGTGGGGTAGGGGGCGATCGCGTGGCGCAGGCGCGCCCGCGGCACCTCGGCGACGATCGCGATCGTCGCCGCCTGGAGGAAGTCGGCGGTCTCGAAGCCGGTGAAGGTGGCGCCGACGATCGTCTCCTTCTCCTGATCGACGACCAGCCGCGATTTGCCGCCCGTCCCCTTGCCCTGGAAGCTGGCGCCCGCCGAGCCGTCGGTGGGGACCTCGACCGCGCGGGCGTCGATGCCCGCTTCTACGGCTTGGGCCAAGGTTTTGCCGACCGCCGCCACCTGCGGGTCGGTGAAGGTGACGCGCGGCGAGCCGAGGTCTTCGGCGAACGCCTTGACGTCCCGCCCCAGGAGGTTCTCGGCGGCGATCCACGCCTGGTACTTGCCGACGTGGGTGAAGAGGGCACGGCCGTTGACGTCGCCGATCGCGTAGAGCGCCTCGTCGCGGCCGACCCGCATCCGGTCGTCGACCTCGAGGAAGCCGCCTTCGTCTGGCTCGACTCCGATCGCGTCGAGGTCGAGATCGTCGGTGTGCGGCTTGCGGCCGACCGCGACGAGGATCTCCTCACCCTCGATCGCGCCGCCGTCCCGGAGCTCGGCGATCACCCCGGCGCCGCCGGCGCGCACCGACTGGACCTCGTCGCCGACCCGTATGTCGACGCCGAAGCGCCCGCGCAGCGCCGCCGCCACTTCTTCGCCGGCGAAGGGCTCGTCGCGACCGAGCAGGTGCGGCCCGCCCTCGACCAGCGTCACCTTCGTCCCCAGCGACGCCCAGGCCTGGGCGAGCTCGCTGCCGACCGGGCCGCCGCCGAGCACGATCATGCTCGCCGGGACCTGCTTCGCCGTGGTCGCGTCGCGGTTGTTCCAGGTGCGGACCGAGTCGAGGCCCTCGATCGGCGGCATCGCCGCACCGGAGCCGGTGGCGACGATCACCGCCCGCGCGGCGGTCAGCTCGTCGTCGCCGACGGCGATGCGGCCGGTGCCGACGAAGCGGCCCGCGCCGCGGATGAGGTCGATCCCCCGTTCGTCGAGCCAGGGGAGCTGGCCGGAGTCGTCCTCGTCGTGGATCACCTCGGTGCGTCGCTTCAGCACCGCCGCCGGGTCGAGGTGATCGTCCTCACCTACCGGCACGCCGGGGATGCGCCGCGCCTCGGCGAGCACGTCGGCGGGCCGCAGCAGCGCCTTCGAGGGCATGCAGGAGTAGTAGGAGCATTCGCCGCCGACCAGGTCCTTCTCGACGATCGCGACCTTCCAGCCGCCGTCGGCGAGGCGCCCGGCCGCCACCTCCCCCGCCGGGCCGGCGCCGAGGACTATCGCGTCGTAGGTCTTGTTCATGGTCAGGGCGCGGTCATGGCTTTGCGCCCGTACCCGCGCGCTTGTCCCGCAAATACGCGGCGCGTACACTTGCAGATGCATCTCGCACGGGGGCGACAGGCTTCGACGTGGTCGATTCGTGCGAAAGGTTGCAGGTCGAGGTTGCCGGAGGCCTCGTTAAACCCCGGCACAAACCAATACGTGCGGACCATGAGTTCGCCCTCGCTGCCTAGCTAGAACCTAGGCGATGAGAGTCGGTCCTCCCTCGCCCGAGGGGAGGGGCACCGGCTTCAGAATCGGGCTCACCTGGACGGCCTGCCTCGTCCGGCCGGGGAAATTCAAGGGGGCTTTGTCTTCCGTAGTGCCCGTCGGCGCGGACCCCGGGAGACGAGAATCAAGCGCCGGCTAAACCTGTAGAGACCCTCGCACCGCGTCCGCGGATCCGAGTTCGAATCTCGGCGCCTCCATCAACAGCCCGTCCGGCCTACGTGCCGGGCGGGCAGGATCACGCCGTCAGGGCGGCGATCATGCCGGCGGTCGCCGCGAGGCCGCTGACCGTGCGGACGTGGTTCAAGGCGCACCAGGGGCCGTAGTACCGGCGCCACTCCTCCGCTGCCGTTGGTCCGTCGGGGTCGACCCGATCGATGCGTTCGTTGAGCGGGACGTTGCCGAGCATCGTCACGCCGACGATCCCGATCAGGTAGATCGCCGCGCCGGCGAGGGCGAACCAGCTGCGGGCGCCGTCGAAGTCGAGCAGGGCGAGGACCGCGACCGCGAGGCAGAGCGGGGCGGTGCCGAACAGCGGCAGCATCAACGGCGGCCGGACGGCGGTGACGTTGATTCCTTGCATCGCCCCGACCGCGGTCGCGGGCGAGCGGCGGTCGAGTCCCGCCATCACGAAGGAAGAGAAGGCGTAGAAGACGCCGGCGGCGAGGGCGCAGCCGAGCGCGGTGACGAAAGTGAGTGCGAAGACTGGTGCGGACATGGTTTGGCTCCTCTCGGGACGGAGGGCGCTCAGGCGGTGAGCGCGGCTCGGACGGGTAGCCGGCGCGAGGCCGGCCGCAGGTGATTGGCGGCGAAGACGAGCGGTGCCAGCAGCAGCCGCTGGGCGGCGACGCCGAGGAAAGGCGCGTGGGCCTCCTGGTCGTAGCGGCGGGCGAGCCAGGCCAGGTCGAGGAGGTTGCGGGGCATCCCGCTGCGTCCCATCCGGCCCGCCTGGGCCATTGCGACGACCTCGGCGAACATCTCCTCCGTCGCCAGCGCCGGTCGCACCTCCACCGCGATGCGCGCCTCGCGCTCACCGACGTTGGCGAAGCCGTGGAGGACACCGGGCGTGACCTCGACGACGTCGCCGGGTTCGGCGAGAACGTGGCGGAAGCCGATCCGGAAGCGCATCAAGCCCGCGAGGACCTCGAAGCGCTCGGTCTGGATCGGGTGGACGTGGGGGATCGGGACGGCGCCCCCAGGGCGGAGGCCGAGCTCGAAGGCGAGCAGCTCGCCATCGCTGGTCGCGGCGGTCTCGCGAAAGGTGAAGCGCTCGCCGGTGACGGGGTTCTCGAGGGTTTGGCCGGGGTGGATCATCGTCGTCTCCTTGCTGGTTGACGCGTCCACCTTCTCGTCTTCGGATTGGACTGTCTATGACTATGTAGCGCTGATTCTTGATCCAGCGTCCAGTGGGTCGGGACGATCAGCTAAAGCCGCTACCCTGATCCCGTGCCCACCGAGTCCCATCCCCAGCCGATCGCCCTGGCGCCTGGCGATCCGCTCGCCGCGGCCCTGCAGCCGCTGCAGATGACCGGAGCCTTCTACTGCGCCTCCGAGCTCACCGCGCCGTGGGGGATGACGCTGCCGCCGTTGCCGGGTTACGCCTGGTTCCACGTGATCAGTGAGGGCGGTTGTGAGCTCGAGGTCGAGGGAGGCGCCTGGACGATGCACCGCGGCGACCTGGCGCTGGTGCCGCACGGCACCGGTCACGTCCTGCGCAGCGCCCCCGGTGTCACCGCTCCCGACATCCTTGACCTCAACCGGGAGCGGGTCTCCGATCGCTACGAGCTGCTGCGCGACGGCGGCGGCGGGGAGCGCAGTCGGATGATCTGCGGGGCCGTCCGCTTCGACCACCCCGCGGCCCAGAACCTCGTCGACCTGCTGCCCGGGATCGTCCGCGTCGAGGGCTCGCTGTCCACCGACGCCGCACACATGCAGACCACCCTGGCGCTGATCGCGGCGGAGACGATCGAGCCGCGGGCCGGGGGCGAGGCGGTGGTGACGCGGCTCGCCGACATCCTCGTGATCCAGGCCATCCGCGCCTGGATCGAGACCGACCCCGACGCCCAGGCCGGCTGGCTCGGCGCCCTGCGCGACGAGCGGATCGGCCACGCCCTCACCTTGATCCACGCCGAGCCGGAGCGAAGCTGGACCGTCGCCGAGCTGGCCCGCGAGGTGGCGATGTCGCGCTCGGCATTCGCCGCCCGCTTCACCGAGCTGGTCGGCGTGCCGGTCCTCCGCTACCTGACCGAGTGGCGGATGCGCCTGGCCCAGAACCGCCTCGAGGCCGACGGCGTCACCGTTGCCACGGTGGCCGCCGAGCTCGGCTACGGATCAGAGGCGGCCTTTGCCCGCGCCTTCAAGCGGGTCACCGGCACCGCCCCGCGCACCGCCGCGCGGGAGCGACGCGCCGAGCGCCAACGGGTCCTCACGCTGGCTGCCTGAGCATCCCGACCGCGAGGCGAGCGTCCGTTTGGCGCCCTGAACCTGCCCGGTGGCGGCCCCGTATTCCCCCAGAGGCGCCGAAGCGCACAGGAAGGAGAGTCATGAACAGGTTGCTCATTGCCGTGGTCGCCGGCGTGCTCGCCCTCGGGGTCCTGGCTCCGACGGCCCTTGCCGGCGGTGGGAACCCCAGCGGCACGGGACCGCCCAGCCAGTCGTGCCAGACGATCGAGGCTGAAGGTGGAACGACTCCCGGCCACGCCTCGTCCTCGCCCGGGTCCCCGTTCAACGAGCCCGAAATCAACAGCGAAAATGGCGGTACCGGCGGTCAGCACTACAGCGAGAAGTCGCAGTACGACGTGGCCTGTTTCCACGTCTCGCATTGACCGTCGTCTCGGGGCGGGGCGAAGTTCCCGTCCCGAGGCTTGATCATCGCCCGTGGGTGGCGTGGTAGCTGCGGCTCAGTCTTGATCGCGCGCGTCGAGCCAGGTGAGAACGGCGGTGGCGTCGCGGTCGGGCGGGAAGACCGGATAGAAAGCCTTGGCGATCACGCCCGCTTCGGCGACGAAGGTGAGGCGTTTGTAGAGGGTGACCTTCGCGCCGCCGATCTCGACCTCGAAGGTGGGGAGGCCGAGGGCGGCCGCAAGGCCGAGTCCCGGATCGGCGAGCAACGGGTACGGGATGTGCTCGCGGGCGGCGAACTCGGCCTGTTCGGCCTCGCTCTGGGCGCTGATCCCGATCAGGCGGGCGCCGTGCCGCTCGAAGGCCGCGAGGCTGTCGCGGTAGGAGCAGCTCTGCGGGGTGCAGCCGCGGGCACCGGGGATGTCGTCCCAGCCGTCGGGCAGCGGTTCGCCGGGGACGCCGGTCCGCGGGTAGACGTAGGCGACGAGCAGCCCCGTGGCGAGCTCCGCCAGGTCGACCTCGCCGCCACTCGTCGCCGGGAGCGCGAGCCGAGGGACGCGCGTGCCGGCGAGGTGGTCGGCGGCGCCGTCGTCCTCGGGAGCCGGGAGGTCCTCAGGCAGGGACGTGTAGTCGCGCACCGGGACATCGTCGCCGATCGGGCCGGTGGGCTGAGGGCGGTTAGATGGCGGCAGGGACGTAGAAGGGACCCGGCCCTCTCGGCGGCGGCCCGGGCGGGCTGAGGCCGCCGCCGAGAGGGCCGGGTCCGTGGGGGGTGCGGACTTCCGAGGGGCGCCCGTGAGGAAGCGGGGCCCTTCTGGCGCAGGGACGTGCGCCTTCGGGCTCCTACATAGGCCCCGGACACGCGCTGCAAGCCCTGATGTGGCCATAGCAACATCAGGGCTTGCAGCG
>DATEDJ010000115.1:0-6712 GCA_035281725.1 Solirubrobacterales bacterium | reverse complement strand
GGCCGTCCCGGACTCGAGCTGGGCGATCTCTTCCTTCGCCGTGTTGATCGGGATCGCGAAGCCGATGCCGACGTTGCCCTCGGAGCCGGAGCCGCCGGTGGCGATCTGCGAGTTGATGCCGATCACTTCACCTGCCGCGTTGATCAGCGGGCCGCCGGAGTTGCCCGGGTTGATCGCCGCGTCGGTCTGGATCACGTGGTCGATCGTCACCCCGTCGGGGGCCTGGATTTCACGCTGCAGAGCGGAGACGATGCCGCTGGTGACGGTCCGCTGGAGGTCGAACGGGTTGCCGATCGCGACCACCGGGTCACCGACTTCGACCCCGTCGGAGTCGCCCAGCTTCAACGGGTGGAGCTTCGAGGCCGGCGCTTCGACCTTCAGCAGCGCCAGGTCGGAGTTCGGTTCGGTGCCGACCACGGTCGCCGGGTACATCTGGCCTTCCGATTCGAGCGAGACGGTGACTTCGCTCGCCCCTTCGATCACGTGGTTGTTGGTAAGGACGTGGCCTTCGTCGTCGAGGACGACGCCGGAGCCGGAGGCGATGCCTTCCGACATCTTCGATTCGATGAAGGCGACGCCGTTCGCGTCGGCCTTGTAGATCTGGTTGACGGTGTTGCCGCCTTCACTCGATTCGTCGGTGGTGACGGCGGCGGCGGGGGTGGCGCCGGTCGCGGCGACGACGCCGCTCCGGGTAGAAGTTGAACCGCCGCCGGTCGAGACGAGCCCGGTCGCAAGTGCGAGCAGGCCGGCGACGGCGACGATCGCCCCGCCCAGGAGGGCGGAGCCGAACGCGTGACTTCTCTTTCGCTGGAGCATGGGAACCAGGTTGGCGCCCGCCGTTCCGCGCTCCCTAAACGAGCGTGAACAACTTCCTAAAGAGTTGGCAAGGGATTTCTAAAGAGGCGAGCCGCGGGCCCCGGCGCGCCGCCGAAACGCGCGAAATCGCTTTGGTCCCTAATCTTTCGGTCCCGAATGTCATCGAACGACCGCACCGCAGCCGCCGACCCGGGCGGCGCCTCCGCCACCGACCGGATCGAGCCCTACGTCTGGAAGATCGCCGGCGTCGTGATCCTCGGGATGACGATGTCGATCCTCGACACGACGATCGTCAACGTCGCGCTCGACACCCTGAGCCGCGAACTCGGCAGCACGCTGGCGCAGATCCAGTGGGTCGCCACCGGTTACCTGCTGGCGCTCGCCGCGGTGATCCCGCTGACCGGATGGGCGGCGCGGCGCTTCGGCGCCAAGCGCGTCTACCTCGCCTCGATCGGCCTCTTCACGATCGGCTCGGCGCTCTGCGGGATCGCCGAATCGAGCACCACGCTGATCCTCTTCCGCGTCCTCCAAGGGATCGGCGGCGGGATGATCATGCCGGTCGCCCAGATGATCACGGCCGAGGTCGCCGGTCCCAAACGGATGGGCCGGGTGATGGGCATCGTGGTGATGCCGGCGATGCTGGCGCCGATCCTCGGCCCGGTCGTCGGCGGCCTGATCCTGGAGAACCTGCACTGGTCCTGGATCTTCTTCGTCAACGTGCCGATCGGGATCATCGCCACCTTCCTCGGCCTGCGGATGCTCCCCGACTCCGACCTCGGCGAGGCGGGGAAGCTCGACTGGGTCGGCCTCGGCCTGCTCGCGACCAGCATGCCGTTGGTCGTCTACGGGCTCTCGGAGATCGCGACGCAGGAAAGCTTCACCGCGCCCACCGTGGTCTGGCCGATCGTCGCCGGCCTGCTGCTCGCCGGCATCTTCGGTTGGCACGCGCTGCGGGTCGAGCGGCCGCTGCTCGACGTCCGGCTCTACGCCAACCGGATCTTCGCCTCCGCCTCGCTCACCACCTTCGGCCTCGGCGCGGCGCTCTTCGGGGCGATGATCCTGGTGCCGCTCTACTACCAGCAGGTCCGCGGCGAGAGCGTCATCGTCACCGGCCTCCTGACCGGGCCGCAGGGCGTCGGCATGCTGCTCGTCGCGCCGTGGATCGCGCGGATGACCGACCGCTTCGGCGGTGGCCGCGTGGCGCTCGTCGGCGTCTCGGTCCTCACCCTCAGCTCGCTGCCGCTCGCCTTCATCGGCGCCGACACCTCGATCGCCTTCATCTCGCTCGTCCTCCTCCTGCGCGGGGTCGGCATCGGGCTCTCCTTCATCCCGACCACCACCGTCGCCTTCGCCGCCCTGCGGACCGACCAGCTCTCTGACGCGACCCCGCAGATGAACGTCCTGCAGCGGGTCGGCGGGGCGATCGGGACCGCCGTCCTCGCCGTCGTCCTGCAGCGGGCGGCAGCCGGGGCCCACGGCCCGGCCGAGCTGGCCGAAGCCTTCGGCACCGCCTACTGGTGGGCGCTGGGGATCTGCGCCGCGTCGATCATCCCGGTGCTCGTGCTGCTGCGTGCGGAGGGACCGAGATCCGAAGCTCCGACCCCCGCGGTCGAAGCGGCGGAGGAGTTGGTGGAGCCGCTCGGTGCCTGAGCTCACCTCCGATAAGGCGACGGAGGGGCAGACGCGGCGCCAGGAGGCGATCGCCGAGCTCGGCGCCTCCTTCCGCCATGCCTTCCGCAGCCTGCGCAGCATGCGCGGTCGCGACACCCATCGCGGCGACGAAATCGGCCACGCCCAGTTCGAGCTGCTGATCGAGCTCTGCGTCCGCGGCCCGCTCCACGCCGGCGAACTGGCCGAGGTGGTGGGGGCGAGCGCCGCCACCGTCTCCGGCATGCTCGACAACCTCTGCGTCGCCGAGCTGGTCGAGCGCAGCCGCTCGGAGTCGGATCGCCGCCTCGTCGTGGTGAAGCTGACCCGGCGCGGGAAGCGCAAGGTCGAAGCGCGCAAGGCGCTCTGGCGGCGGCGCTGGGAGGAGGCGCTCGAGGGGATCGACGAGGACGAATTGCGCGTGGCCGGCCGAGTCCTCGACCGGATCGGCGACATCTTCACCGAGCGCCCCGAGGACTGAGCGCCACTGAGTGCGGCGGCGCCCCCGGCTAAGCTCGCCCCGATGGCGCTGAGCGAGGCGGACGAGCGGCGGCTGGAAGCAGAGGTGGCGCGGATGATCGCCGAACTGCGCTTCAATCCGAACCAGGAAAAGGAGGACCGGATCGGCCTCGAGATCTCGCTGCTGCCGGAGGAGGAGCGCGCCTTCGTCCCGACCGTCCTGCTGCGCTTCATCGCCGCCGAACGCCGCGGCGAGCCGCTGCCCAAGGCAGCTTCGACCACCGGCCTGCCGCCGAAGCGTCGCTTCGCCTGGACCCTGCGCCCGCCCCGCTGACCCCCCGATGGGTTCGCCGCCCCGGTGAGTTCGCGGCCCCCCGGTGAGTTCGCAGCCCCCCCGGTGCGTTCGCAGTAATCCTCGCTATGCGGGGATAACTGCGAACGCACTTGTATACTAGTATCCACGCGATGGCAGAGCCGATCCCGATCCGCGGGGGCAATGCTCCCGACAACCCCCGCCGCGCCGGGCGGGCGTCGGCCGGTCCCTACCTCTACGCGGCCCTCCGCGACCAGATCGTGCGCGCCGAGCTGGCCCCCGGTGAACGCCTCTCGGAGGCCGAGCTGGGCGAGCGCCTCGGCGTCAGTCGCACCCCGATCCGCGAGGCCCTCGGTCGTCTCCGCGACGATCGCCTGGTCGAAGTCCGGCCCCAGATCGGCACCTTCGTTGCCCGCATCAGCCCCGCCGCGGTCAGCGATGCCCAGTTCATCCGCGAGGCGCTCGAGTGCACCGCGGTGCGGGTCTCCGCCGAACTCGCCGACGTCGAGTCGATGGCCCAGATGGAGGAAAACCTGCGCGCCCAGGAACGCGCCACCGACCGCATCGACATCGATGCCTGGCAGCTCCTCGACGACACCTTCCACCGGCAGATCTGCGATCTCTCCGGCCACCCGGCCGTCTGGCCGGTGAACGAGCGGGCCAAGTCCCACCTCAACCGCCTGCGTCGGCTCAGCCTCTCGATGCCCGACTACCTGCCGACGATGGTCGAAGCGCACCGCACCGTCGCCGAGGCGGTCGGCAACCACGACCCCGACGCCGCCGAGGCCGCCCTGCGTGAGCACCTTCGAGCTGTCCTGCGCGAGGTCCCGCGCATCCGCGAACAACACCCCGACTACTTCGAGGAGCCCTAGATGGCGACGATCGACTCGACCGCTGCCCCTGCCGACCCCGCCGTCGGCGACCTCTACGAGCACTACCGGACGATGTTCCTGATCCGCCGCTTCGAGGAAGCGGCGGAGCGTCAATACAAGGCGGCGCGGATCGGCGGCTACTGTCACCTGTCCTCGGGGCAGGAGGCGGCGACGGTCGGTGCGGTGGCGGCGCTGGAGCCCGACGACCTCCTGGTCACCGGCTATCGCTGTCACGGGTTCGCGCTCGCCCGTGGGGTCCCGCCGGAGGCGGTGATGGCGGAGCTCTTCGGCCGCGCCCACGGCTGCGCCCACGGGCGAGGGGGCTCGATGCACCTGCTCGATGTCAGCCGCGGTTACTACGGCGGCTGGGGGATCGTCGGCGGCCAGATGCCGATCGCGACCGGGATGGCCCTGTCGCTGGTCCGCCGCGGCGCCCCGCAGGCGGTCCTCTGCGAGCTCGGCGACGGCGCCGTCAACATGGGTGCCTGGCACGAGTCGCTGAACCTGGCCGCGGTCTGGCGGCTGCCGGTCGTCTTCCTCGTGATCAACAACCTCTACGGGATGGGCACGAGCGTCGAGCGCGCCTCGGCCGAGACCGACCTCTTCAAGCGCGCCGGCTCCTACCGGATGGAGGGCGAGCGGGTCGACGGCGACGACCTCGAGGAGATGGAGGCCGCCACCGCGCGCCTCTTGAAGCGGGCCCGCGAGGAGCGCCGCCCGGCCGTGCTCGAGGCGCTCACCTACCGCTACCGCGGCCACTCGGTCGCCGACGCTGGCCTCGCCTACCGCTCCAAGGAGGAGATCGAGGAGCACCGCCGCGAGGACCCGCTGGTGCGGACCCGCGAGCTGCTCGAAGCGCGCGGGGTCCCCAGCGAGGGGCTCGACGCGATCGAGGCCGAGGTGGAGGCCGAGGTCGAGACCGCCGTCGCCTTCGCCGAGCACGACGAGGCGCCCGCGGTCGACCGACTCGCCGCCGGCGTCTACACCCCCGGCTCCGAGGAGCAGTTCGAGCGCATGCTCCCCGGCAGCCCGTTCGGCGAGGCCGAGCTCGTCTTCGCCGGGGGGCTGGGGGAGTGAGCGGCTCCGGCGTTGCCGTGGCGCCCGCCCCGACGGCGGGTGCGACCGGCGCCGAGACGATGACCTATCGCGAGGCGCTGCGCCTCGCGATGCGCCAGGAGATGGAGCGCGACGACCGCGTCTTCGTGATGGGCGAGGAGGTCGGCCTCTTCGACGGCTCCTACAAGGTGACCGCCGGGCTGCTCGACGAATTCGGCCCCGACCGGGTCCGCGACACGCCGATCTCCGAGGAGGGCTTCCTCGGTGCCGGTGTCGGCGCCGCGATGCTGGGCGAGCGGCCGATCGTCGAGGTGATGACGCTGAACTTCCTCCTCGTCGCCATGGACCAGGTGGTGAACCACGCCGCCAAGGTGGGGGCGATGTTCGGCGGCGAGGTGCGCTGTCCGCTCGTCATCCGCACCCCCAACGGGGCAGGCAACCAGCTGACCGCCCAACACTCTCAGAGCTTCGACGGCTGGTTCGCCGGGACGCCGGGCCTGAAGGTGGTCGCGCCGGCGACGCCGGCGGACGCCAAGGGCCTCCTGAAGGCGGCGATCCGCGACGACGACCCGGTGCTGGTGATCGAGAACCTGCCGATCTACAAAGAGAAGGGCGAGGTCGAGGTCGACCCGGAGCTGCTGACGCCGATCGGGCGGGCCGCGGTGGCCCGCGAGGGGTCGGACCTGACGATCGTCTCCCACTCCTTCGCCACGGTGCGGGCGCTCCATGTCGCCGAGAAGCTGGCGGCGGAGCATGGGGTGGAGGTCGAGGTCGTCGACCTGCGCAGCCTGCGGCCGCTCGACGTGGAGACCGTTGCCGCCTCGGTGGCGAAGACCAACCGGGCGCTCTGCGTCGAGGAGGGCTGGCCCAGCTACGGGGTCAGCGCCGAGCTCGCCGCCCGCATCCAGCACGCCTGCTTCGACGACCTTGACGCCCCGGTCGAGCGGGTCGGGATGGCGGAGGTGCCGCTGCCCTACGCGAAGGAGTTGGAGCTGGCCGCGATGCCCACCGAGGACCGGATCGAGCGCGCCGCCCTGCGCGTCCTCGACCTGGCCGCCTGACCCCGAGGAGGCGAAACGATGCCCGAGATCGTCATGCCGCGCCTGTCCGACTCGATGGAGGAGGGCGTCGTCCTCAAGTGGCTGAAGCAGGTCGGCGACGAGGTCGCGGTGGGCGACGAGCTGGTCGAGATCGAGACCGACAAGGCCAACATGGCCTACGAGTCAGACGTCGCCGGGACCTTGACCGAGATCCTGGCCCAGGAGGGCGACGCGCTGCCGATCGGCGAGCCCATCGCGATCGTGGGGGATCCTGCGGAGGGTCGCTCGAAGGACGCCAAGGGACCAGGCCCGCAGGCCGCGGGTCCTGTCGCCGACGCCTCCCCCACGGTGCTCGCCGCGCAAGGCGGCTCCGCGCCGCGGGGGGCCCCCGCGTCGACGCCACCCGCGGAGGAGACGGGAAGGGTCAAGGCGTCGCCGCTGGCACGGCGGGTGGCGCGGGACAGTGGCATCGATCTCTCGGAGGTCGAAGGGACCGGCCCCGGGGGTCG
>DATEDJ010000114.1:0-4343 GCA_035281725.1 Solirubrobacterales bacterium | reverse complement strand
GCAGCTGCGCAGGCTTGTAACCGCAGACCGCGTAGGGCAGTGGGTTCGGGAAGCCGTCGCCGAATTCCGGCAGGGTGCCGGCGAGTTCCTGCCCGTAGTAGGCGGAGCATGGAGTCCCGACGCGGAAGCCGGCGGGCTGTGGGATTTCTTCTTCTTCGGGCGGTGGCGGGCCGTGACCGTGGCCGTGACCCGGCCACCATGACGGACCGCGGCCACCCGTTTCGGCGCCTGTGATGTCCGCCGGTTTCGCGCGGACCTCGTTGACACCTCGCACACCGGTGATGAGCGGTGCCACCTTTGCCGGGGCGCTCAGTGACGATGACGCAAGGCGTACCGTTTCTTCACCGACTTCGTATTCGGCGAGCGTCGTTTCGAAATACGCTTCGATCTGTTCGGCGGTCCCTTCGGCCTCGATCGTCATCCGGTCGGGAGCCACCTTCGTGATCTTGATGCCGGCGCTGCGCAGCGACGCCTCGACTTCCCGGTCCGCCTTGACGGTCGGCGAGAAGCGGCTCTCCCACTGCTGTGGCGTCAGGTACCTGCGGTACCTGCGGCTCGTCGGATCGGTCGCTTCCTTGGCGAACGCTTCGGCGCCGGAAAGGTCCTTCAGTTCGATGCCGACATCGAATTCGATCAGTTCCTCCGATGGCGTCCGGCCTGCTTCATTTGCGGGCACGGCCGCCGGGGCCTTGCTTTGAATGGTCGTCGAGGTCGCCGCGCCGGCGGAGACCGTTGGGATCAGCAAGAACGCAACGCCCGCAAGAAGGGGAGCGAACCAGCCGTAGGAGCACAGCTTCTTCATCGATACACCCGCCGTCGTTTGTGAGATTTAGGAGCACTCTCGAAGGGCGCCGGCGAACCGCTCCCCAACAGTCCACGCCCGACCCGCCGAGACTAATCGCTCATACCCAAACCCTGTCAACCACGAAACCGAAGGACGGCGGCCGAGGTATGGCGGGAGCCGCCGATGCTCAGCCGCGCTTCCGCGCGCGCCAGACTTCCTCGCACGGATACCGGCGGGCCCAGTCGAGGGCGACGCTGGTGGATCTCGTCTTCGCGTCGGCGGGCGGGCGGACTTCGATCAGCTCGCTCACATCGAGGTCGCAGTCGCCCAGCAGCTCGATCATCTTGCCCGGCGGCAGGTGGAATTCGACCGAGTCCTCGCCGGGCCACTCGACTCGGTGCATGCCGAAGAGCGGGCGCAGGAGCCGGTCGCCCGCCGGGATCGTCTCGTCGTCGGGGCCGCAGAGGATGGTGAAGATCGAGCCGACCAGGAAGACGAGCTCGCCGCCGGGGCGCAGGAGACGGGCCGCCTCGGGGATCCAGGCGTAGGGGTCGCACCAGATGCTGGCCCCGTACTCGGAGATCGCGATGTCGAACGAGGCGTCGGGGTAGGGCACGTGCTCGGCGTCGCCGTGGAGGAGGGGGAACTCGATCCCGAACTCCTGCTGGAAGGCGCGCGCCGTCTCCAGCTGTTTGGCGGAGTTGTCGATCCCGACCGGGCGGGCGCCGCGGCGGGCCAACCAGGCGGAGACGTAGCCGGTGCCGCAGCCGAGCTCGATCGAGTCACGGCCCTCGATCGCCGCCGGCAGCAGGCCGACCTGGGACTCGGGGACGGAGAAGATCCCCCAGATCGGTTCCTCGCTCTCCCAGTTGCGGCGGCCCGAGTCCACGTATCCGGCCGCCAGCCCGTCCCAGAAGGCGCGGTTGGTCGCCACGTGCTCGGGGAGGTCCGCCATGCGGTGAGCGTAGCGCCGCCCTCCTGCCGGACCGGACTAATGGGGCTTCAGGACCCAGAGGAACTTGCCGTCACCGATCGGCTTTTCGCCGGTGACGCAGTTGCCTTCGGGAGGGAAGGACCCGCATTCCTTGAGTTCGGCGAAGTCGTTGGCCCAGCCGCCGCCGATTTCGACGCACGGATGGCCGTCGACGATCGGTTCGCCGGGACAGGTCAGGTAGCCGTCGGCGCCGACCCCGCCGACGAGGTGAAGGTCGCCCGGGATCTTGTTGCGGTCTCCGACCGCGGCCAGCGAGACGCCGGTCCCTGCGCTCAGGATCCCGTCGCCGCTGTACGTGGTGTGCACGCCGAAGTTGACGGCGACCACGTAGCGGCAGGTGGCGGTGTCGAGGAAGGCTGACGCTCCGCCGAATGCGGGAGGACCGTTCCCCGAGTAGGTGTCTTCGGCGCTGCCGCCTTCGCTGAGGCTGAAGGCGTCATCGACCGAGATCGTCCCCGCCCACACTTTGCCGGAGAAGATGTAGGTGGTGGCGAATTTGCCTTTGCCGCGGAGCTTGTGGTTCAGATCCAGCTCGAGGGTCGCGCCCTTGCGGTCGATCCCGATCGACTCGCTCCCGCCACTTCCGGTGATCGGCCCGCTCGCCGACCCGAGGAAGGAGATGTAGGCGTGACCGGTGAAGGCGTGGACGCCCGCGACCGACGCACAGGCGCTCGCGGTCGTCGGCGCGATCGCAAGGGCGCTGGTCGCCACACAGACGCCGATCAGCAACCGGCCCTTCAACCCCGGCCCCGATCCTCGTCTTCCATGGTGCGAGCTTCCTCTCTGATGCGTGCCGTGTCAACGGCCGCGTGGCGCGCAACTGCAGCCGTTCTAGCGTCACTTTTCCGGTCTGAGCGGGTTACAGATTGGCGATGAGTCGGATCATGACGCGCAGGGTCGTGGGGCTGACGAGAGCACTGGTCGGCTTCGCCGTGTTGTTCGCGGTCACGGCCGGGGCGGCGCTCGCCGCCGATCCCACCGACACGACCTTCGGCACGAACGGGATCGCCGAGATCGAAGCACGTGTCACGCCTCCGGAAGATCTCGGCCAGGTAGGCGGGATCGCCGATCTGGATGCGACGCGAGGTGGGAAGACGCTGGCCGCGATCTACCCGATCGCCCGCCGCGGCCACTACTTCGCCGCCGCCCGGATCGGCCGCGACGGCGCCCTCGATCGGAGCTTCGGCAGGAACGGCTTCACCCCCTACGTCAATGTCGCCTACCGCAAGGGGGAAAACGGCGGGGTCCTTCAGGGGGAAGCGGTGGCCGGGCTGCAGGACGGCAAGGTCCTCGTCGCCGGCTACTACGAAAACACCGGTGCGTTCGCTCCGGCGCTAGCCAGGTTCACGGCGAAGGGCGGGCTCGATCCGAGTTTCGGCCGGGGCGGGAAGGTGGTCCCGCGGCCCTCCTTCCAAGGCCGGCCGGTCGAGACCGAAGGCGGCGGCGAACGTCTCCACGACGTGGCGCTCGAGCCCGACGGGACCATCGTCGGCGTCGGCGACGTCGTCGCTGCGCCCCACGGCCGCCCCGGCGCCGGGCCGCGGCGCGACGCCGCGCTGGTGATCGCCTACCCGACCCGACGGGAAGATCGACCGCGCCTTCGGCCACCACGGCCGCCTCCGGATCACGCCGCCCCACAGCGGACGCTTCAGCGGCTACACCGGCTTCACCGAGGTCAAGGCGCTCCCCTCGGGAAAGCTCCTGGTCTCCGGCTACCTCCACCAGCGCTACGTCCTCTACCGGCTCACCGCCGACGGCCGGATCGACCGCGGCTTCGGCGACGACGGCAGGGTCGCCTTCGCGAAGCCGGGCGCGCGGGCGATCAAGTTCACGTCCTTCTTCGTCGCCCCTTTTGCCGTCGACCCCCGGGGCCGCATCGTCATCTGCGCCCCGCTCTTCCCGGAAGGCCTTGAAGAGCCGGTTGCTTTCGTCCCTCTCCTCCCCGACGGTCACCGCGACGCCTCCTTCGGTCGCGCCATGTATATGGAACGCGCCCCGATCGACCGGCAGGAACCGAAACCGCGCCGCCACGGCGTCCAGTTCTTCAGCTTCGAACCGCTGGCGATCGCGATCGACGGTCACGGCC
Source organism: Solirubrobacterales bacterium (assembly GCA_035281725.1). GTDB lineage: Bacteria > Actinomycetota > Thermoleophilia > Solirubrobacterales > 70-9 > VAYN01. The sequence goes on along the minus strand of DATEDJ010000114.1, from coordinate 479 downwards.
GGGTCCTCGTGACCGGCGGCGAAACCGCCCCCTACTCCCGCGGTCAGCAAGAACCCGGCCACGAAGTCTTCACCTCGCGCCGCTTCCTCGCCGACGGTCGTCGCGACCCCTCCTTCGGCGAAAGGGGCGTCTGGAACACCGACCCGCCCGGCTCCCAGAGCCTCGCCCGCGCCGCCCTGACCCAGCCAGACGGCAAGGTTGTCGCCGGCGGCTGGATCCAGATCGAACGCGGCGGCGGCAACGGCCCGGGCAACACCGCGATGCTGCTCACCCGCTACAAGTAGGCGCTCCTCCGTGCCTGACGACGGCCTTCTCCGAGATCACCAGGCGGGAGGCGAGCGCCGCTGGATGGTTGATTCCACGGCTCCTCGAGCGCGGGGAGACGGCACACATCCACGGCACGGAGCTCGTTGCGTGGTTCCTTATCCGCCTATACGGGGGAAAAGGAACCACGCTAGGGACGGGGGCGGGTGAAGGAC
>DATEDJ010000113.1:0-20875 GCA_035281725.1 Solirubrobacterales bacterium | reverse complement strand
CGCACGGCGGCCGCCGCCACTTGCGTCCACGGCGCCGCCGCTCACGCCGACTCCAGTGCCAGCTCGCGGGTTTCGGCCTCGGCGAGTACGGGCACCGGGGCGGGCTCGCGCGCTTCCGTTTCGGCGGGGGCCGGGGCCGGCGCGGGGACAGGCTCGGCCGGGCGCCGGAGACCGCGGCGTTCGATCCCGGCGAGCACCAGGGTCGGCAGCAGCGCCACCACGGTGATGCCCATCACCCAGATGAAGGTGTCGCCGAAGGCGCTCGCCATCGCCGCCTGCGAGGTGCCCGCCGTTTCCAGGTGGGACTGCAGGACGACGGTGAGGACGGCGGTGCCGATCGAGCCGCCGACCCGCTGCAGGGTGGTCAGCTGCGGCGTCGCGTGGGTGACCTGGTCGGGCGTGAGGACGCCGTAGGCGGCGGTCATCGCAGGCATTATCGACATCCCGATGCCGAAGCCGCGGACGACCATCGCCGCCGCGATCAGCACGAACGAGGTGTTCGCGCCCAGCATCACGAAGGGGACCGTCGCCACCAGGGTGATCAGCGAGCCGATCACCGCGGTCATCCCGGCGCCGAGCCGTTCGGTCGAGCGGCCGGAAAGGGCCATCGCCACCGCCGCGCCGAGCCCTTGCGGGATCAGCAGCAGGCCGGTGGTGACCGCGTCCTCGCCGCGCACCGTCTGGAAGTAGAGCGGCATCAGCACCATCGCGCCGAAGAGCGCGGCGCCGAGGGCGAAGGTCGTGATCGAGGCCGCGGTGAAGGCGCGGTCGAGGTAGAGGCGGACGTTCAGCAAGGGGTTCGGGATGTGGAGCGAGCGCCAGACGAAGGCGGCGACGCCGACGAGTCCGATCACCAGCGGGATCAGCACCGAGCCCGCGATCAGCGTCCCGGCCGAGCCGACCTCCGCCAGCCCGTAGGTGATCCCGACGAGGCCGACCGAGAGGATGCCGAGGCCGAGGAAGTCGAGCGGCTCCGCCCCTTCAGGTTGATCCTTAGGCAGCAGTTTCAGCGCCGCGACCAGGGTGAGGATCCCGACCGGCAGGTTGACCAGGAAGATCGACTGCCAGGAGACGTGCTCCAGCAGCAGGCCGCCGAGGGTGGGGCCGAAGATCGGCGCGAGGACGATCGGGACGCCGATCACGCTCATCACCTTGGCCAGGTTCTGCGGCCCGGCGGCGCGGACCAGGATCATCTGGCCGGTCGGCACCAGCATGCCGCCGCCGATCCCCTGGATCACGCGGAAGGCGATCAGCGACTCGGTCGAGTCGGCGAGCCCACAGAGCACCGAGCCCGCGGTGAAGAGGACCAGGGCGAAGAGGTAGACACTGCGGCCGGAGAAGCGACGCGAGGCCCAGCCGCTGACCGGGATCACCGCCGCGAGCGCGAGCAGGTAGCCGGTCACCACCCACTGGATCTGGTCGACGGAAGCGTTCAGGTCGCGCCCGAGGGTGTCGAGGGCGACGTTGACGATCGTCGTGTCGAGGACGGACATGATCGTGCCGAGGACGACGACGGCGGCGATCCGCCAGACGTGGGCCTCGATCTTCGAGCCGGCGGTCTGCATTGCACTGGTCACTACACATCACTTCCTTCGCTGCCAAAAGTTTCGGTGACAAATAGTTTAGCACCGAAACACTTTCCGCACAAGGCCAACTCGGGGTACCTCCATCCCATGACCGACTCGACTGACACCGACCCCGGCATCGGCTGGTGGCCGACGCTCAAGCGCACCGCGAAGGAGTTCCAGGAAGACAACCTGACCGACTGGGCGGCGGCGCTCACCTACTACGGCCTGCTCTCGCTCTTCCCGGCGCTGATCGCGATGGTCTCCCTGATCGGGATCTTCGGCGACCCCAAGTCGACCACCGAAAGCCTGACCGAGATCATCGGCGAAATCGGCCCCGAATCGGCGGCGGAAACCTTCGAAGGCCCGATCAAATCGATCACCCAGCACAGCGGCACCGCCGGCGTCGCCTTCGTCCTCGGGTTGCTGGCCGCGCTCTGGTCGGCGTCCGCCTACACCGGCGCCTTCATGCGCGCCTCCAACATCATCTACGAGACCCCTGAGGGCCGCCCGTTCTGGAAGCTGCGCCCGCTGCAGGTCCTGGTCACGCTGGCGATGATCGTGATGCTGACCCTCCTCGCGGTCTCGCTCGTCCTCACCGGGCCGATCGTCGAAGCGGTAGCCGGGCCGCTCGGCATCGGCCAGACCGCGGTCGACATCTGGGATATCGCCAAGTGGCCGGTAATGGTGCTCGTCTTCCTGGCGATGATCGCCGTCCTCTACTACGCCTCCCCGAACGTGAAGCTGCGCCGCTTCAAATGGGTGACGCCGGGCAGCGTGGTGGCAATGGTCGTCTGGATCGTCGCCTCCGCCCTCTTCGCCTTTTACGTCGCCAACTTCGGTTCCTACGACAAGACCTATGGCACGCTCGGCGGGCTGATCGCCCTGCTGGTCTGGTTCTGGATCTCCAACCTGGCGATCCTCTTCGGCCACCAGCTGAACGCCGAGCACGAGCGCAGCCTCGAGCTGGCCGAAGGCCGCCCGCATGCCGCGCGCGAGATCCAACTCGAACCGCGCGACCCGCGGCGCTAAGTTGGTCGCGATGAGCGACCCCGGCTCCTCCCTCCCACCCGACCGCGCCCCGATCCGCACCGAGAGCGACGTCGCCTTCCCGCGGCTGGACGAGGAGCAGATGGCGACGATGGTCGCCGCCGGGCGCACCGAGAAGGTCGAGCCCGGCCAGGACCTCTTCTCCCCCGGCGACCTCGACTACGACCTGATCGTGGTGCTGAGCGGCTGCGTCGAGGTCCTCGACGACGCCGACACGCCGGAGGAGCGGGTGCTGGTCAGCTACGGGCCGCGCCAGTTCGCCGGCGAGCTGAACCTGATCACCGCCGAACCGGCGCTGCTCACCGCGCGCCCCACCGTCCCCAGCGAGGTCTCTTTCGTCAGCCGCGAGGCGCTCCGCACCGTCATCTCCCGCGACCCGCGGCTCGGCGACCTGATCATGAACGCGCTGGTCGCCCGCCGGGCGGTGATCATCGAGGCCGAGAGCGGCGCCCGCCTGATCGGCTCGGGCGGCGACCCCGAAACCCGCGAGCTGCGCGAGTTCCTCACCCGCAACCGCGTACCCCACCGCTTCATCGATATCGACCGCGACGCGAGCGCCGCCGCCTCGCCCGATGGCCGGCCGCTGGAGGCCGGCGACCTGCCGATGCTGGTCAGCGGCCAGAAGGTGCTGGCGGCGCCGACGATCCTCGAAGCCGCCAACGCGCTCAACCTGCGCGCCCCGAACAAGACCGCGAAAGTCGCCTGGGACACGCTGATCATCGGCGGCGGGCCGGGCGGCCTCGGCGCCGCCGTCTACGCGGCGACCGAGGGGCTCTCGACGATCCTCGTCGACGCGGTCGCGCTCGGCGGCCAGGCGAGCACCTCCTCGCGGATCGAGAACTACCTCGGCTTCCCGGCCGGGGTCTCCGGCTCCGACCTGGCCGAGCGGGCGATCGCCCAGGCGCGCCGCTTCGGCCTCCGCACCGCGGTGCCGGAGCGGGCCCAGCGCCTGCGCACCGAGGAGGGCCGCTACGTGGTCGAGCTCGACAGCGGCGACGAACTGGCGGCGCGCACGGTCGTCCTCGCCACCGGGGCCAGTTACCGCCAGCTGCCGGTCGACGGCTGTGCGCGGCTGAACGGGGCGGGCGTCTTCTACGCCGCGACGCTGGTCGAGGCGCGGATGTGCGGCTCGGAGTCGGTCGCGGTGGTCGGCGGCGGCAACTCGGCGGGCCAGGCGGCGATCTTCCTCTCCGGCACGGTCGAGCGCGTCTCGCTGCTGCTACGCGGCGGCGAGCTCGGCGCCTCGATGTCGAACTACCTGGTCGAGCAGATCGAGGCGATCGAGAACATCGACGTCCTCCTCCATCACGAGGTGCGCGAGATCGAGGGCGGCGCGGCGCTGACCGGGATCGTGGTCGAGGAGAACACCACCGGGGCGCGCCGCAATCTGCCGATCGGCGGCCTCTTCATCTTCATCGGCGCCGATCCCTGCACCGAGTGGCTCGACGGCGCCCTGGCCAAGGACGACGACGGCTTCCTGCTCACCGGCTCGGAGCTGGAGGTCACCCACCTTGACGCCGACACCGGCCTCGGCGGCCGCCCGGCCCTGCCGCTGGAGACCAGCCTGCCGGGGGTGTTCTCGGTCGGCGACGGGCGCAGCGGGTCGATCAAGCGGGTCGCCTCGGCGGTCGGCGAGGGCTCGATGTCGGTGCGCCTGGTCCACCAATACCTGGCGCTTCAGGGTCACGAACCGCAGGGCCGGCGGTAGTCGGGGCGGCCCGGCGGACGGGGAAGCTGTCGCCTCGCGGCTGATGGGCGGCCCTGGCAGGCTGAGGCCGCCCATAAGCCGCCGGGCGGCGAGGTTTCGGAGAGGCGCGAGATTCGGGACTAAGCCGCGAGGGTCCCGGCGCGCCCACCAGGTGCGTTAGCAGTAATCCTCGCTATCCGAGGATTACTGCGAACTCACCGTGGGGACCGCGCGCGGAAGCGTCACTTCTTGCGCCTTCGGTGACCTTCATCTGCAGACCCGTGCGTCCCACGGCGCCCAACCGGCCGACTGCCGACTTGACCCCACCGTGGCGGGGTCAAGTCGGCAGTCGTCGAGACCCCGTTTGTGGATCCGTGTCCTCTCCCACGCCCGAGGAGCCGTGGATGCCGGGCCAACCTCAGAAGACCCGGGTCGGACCGACATCCACGGCTCTGCGACGGCGCCGGTCTTCGCCTTCTCCGAGCCCGGTGTCCCGCCTTACCCAAATGGGGGATAATCTCTACAAAGTTGATCAGTTTTATGGAGATTTGGGTAGACCTCCGGCTGACCGCCACCTGGCGGCCGGATCTCACCCCACCGGATCAGGGCCTGCCCATCGGACTGGGCCCTCGGAAAGGAACCACACATGTCCCAGAACCCCCTTTCGAAGTTGCGAAAGCAAGCGGCAGCGCGCCGACGGCGCCTCGCCGTGACCTTCGCGATCGCCTCCCTGGCGGCGCTCGCCGGCGGCGCCGCGACCGCCGGCGTCGCCTCCGCCGACCCGACCGCTCCCCCGCCGGTCACTGTCCTCACCCACGGCAACGTCGGCAACGGTGACTTCTTCGTCTCCCCTTCCGGCGCCCAGTCGACCTACGCCAACGGCCCCGAGATCCTCGACCAGAACGGCAACGTGGTCTGGTTCCATCCGATCCCGGCCGGCCAGTCGGCGGCCGACTTCCGCACCCAGACCTACAACGGCAAGCCCGTCCTCACCTGGTGGCAGGGCACCGGCCTCGGCGGCCTCGCCAAAGGCACCGACTACATCTACAACGACAAGTACCAGCAGATCGCCACGGTCCAGGCGGGCAACGGACTCAGCGCCGACGGCCACGAGTTCCTGATCACCCCGCAGAACACCGCCCTGATCCTCGCCTACACGACGAAGACCGCCGACCTCACCTCGATCGGTGGTCCGGCGAACCAGACCGTGATCGACGGTGTGGTCCAGGAGATCAACATCAAGACCGGCAAGGTCCTGTTCCAGTGGAACGCGTCCGATCACGTCCCCTACAGCCAGTCTGAGCAACCGCTGCCGGCCTCGCCAAGCACCCCCTGGGACTGGTTCCACATCAACGCGGTGAAGCTCGATACCGACGGCAACCTGCTGATCGACGCCCGCAACACCTGGACGTCCTACAAGGTCGATCGCCACAGCGGCCAGATCATCTGGCAGCTCGGCGGCAAAGCGAGCGCCAACAATTTCAACATCGGCGCGGCGCCCGGTCAGATCCTCAACAAAGCGGGCCTAATCACCGCCTGGCAGCACGATTTCGAGGCCCAGGGCCACGGCATCTACACCTTCTTCGACAACGAGTCGGCGGGGGTTGCCAACACCGGCGTGGACGCGACCGCCGAGTTCGGTCTCAGCCGCGCGGTGACGGTGAAAATCGATCCGCACACGCACACCGCAACGCTGATCGGCTCGTTCAACCAGCCCGAGGGGCTGACGGCGCCCTCGCAGGGCAACAGCCAGCGGACCGCCGACGGCAACACCGTCGTCGGGTGGGGCTCACTGCCGTACTTCTCGGAGTTCTCCCCCACCGGCCAGCTGCTCTACAACGCCCAGTTCCCGACCGGCGTGAACAGCTACCGCGCCTACCTGCTGCCTTGGAACCCGGGGCACAGCGGTGGCGGTGGCCATCACCCCTGGCCGGGCTATGACCCGTCTGGCGACGGGCCGCACTACGACCCGGGCCACGGCGCGGGCGACGGGCACGGGCACGGGCACGGTCGCCACTAACCACCGACGACCAGATCCCGGCGAGGGGCCGCGGCGCGCACCGAGCGCCGCGGCCCCTCCTTCTATTTGGGCTTGCCCTGAGCCTCGCGGTGGGCGGCCTCGGCGAGGTCCTTGATCGCGGCGAGGCGCTGGTCCCAGGCCGCCGCCGCGCGGGCCATCGCCTGAGCCGCCTCGGCGAGCCGTTCCGGCTCCACCATGTAGAGGACCTGGCGGCCCTCCCTGCGACCCGCGACCAGCCCGACCCGATCCAGCACCGCGAGGTGCTTGGCGACCGCCTGGCGGGTCACCGGCAGCTCGCCGGAGAGCGTCGTCGCGGTCGCCTCGCCGAGCGCCAGCAGACGGTCCAGCAGCCGCCGACGGGTCGGGTCGCCGACAGCTGCCCAGAGGGCGTCGGCCTCGAGGGCGGCGGCGCCCATGGTCAGGCCGAGACGTCCGCGCTCGTGGCGAGCTCCGCCAGCCGGTCGAGGAACGTGCCCCAGCCACCCTCGTGGCGCTCGGCCAACGCGGCGTTCTCGGCCTCGGTCCCCTCGAGCTCGCCGAAGCCGCTCTCGACCACGCGCAGCAGCGTCCCCTCGCCGGCGGCGCGGAGGCTGAACTCGACCGTGGTGAAGTGGCCCTGGGCGGCGGCCATGTCGCGTTCGGGCTCGGGCGAGACCCAGCGGAAGCTGAACAGGTGCGGCGGCTCGACCTTCTCCACCGTCCCCGTGGCGTCACCAACGGAGTCGAAGCGGAACAGCAGGTCGCCGCCCGGCCGCAGATCGACCTCGACGGAGCTGGCGAGCCAGCGGGCGATGTTCTGTGGCTCGGTGACGATCGACCACACGGTCTCCACCGGGGCGTCGATCTGGACCTCGCGCTCGATGCTGTCGGAACTCATCTCTGTCCTCCTCAATATAGATGCAACCATCGGTTGCGAAGACCGTAGCACAAAGCGCAACCATCGGTTGCGCTTGGTTATGGGACGCAAGGTGAGGAAATTCGAACCAACACCCCGAATCCCACTTATACTGCGGCGCCTTGAACGTCCAGGGAGCCTCCGCGGGTGTACGGAAACGCTGGTCGGTGGTCGCGACGCTGGTCGTCGCACTCGCTCTCGCCGACGCCCTGCTGCTGCCCGGCGGCGCCGACGCGGGCGGCGAATTCGCCCAACCGGGAAGCATCGAAGGGACCGTCACCAAGACCGGCGGGGCGAAGGTGAAGGACGTCGAAGTCTGCGCGTTCGATGTCGCCGAAGACGAAGAATTCACCGAATGCGCCGAAACGGACTCGAACGGCTTCTACGCGATCGACGGCCTCGACGAAGGGCCTTACCGGGTCGAATTCAAGAGCGGCGAAAGCGGACTGAACCTGGCGACGCAGTTCTGGAAGAACGCGTCCTCGGCGGCCAAGGCGACGATCGTCCGCGTCGAAGAAGCCCGCGCGGTCGGCGCCGTCAACGCGGAAATGAAGGTCGCCGCCACCGCCGCCACCCCCGGGGGCACCGAATTCGGCGATCCCTGCGAATTCACCTTCATCGAGGCAGGCGGGGCCGGCTTCGAGTTCAAGCGCCCAGGCTCGCCGCTGCCTGCGGCGGCACCGGTTCGGGGAGTGCTCACCAAGTGGATCGTCAACACGCCCTCGACCCTGCCGGTAGGAATAGCCCCGGTCGACGTCCGGGTGATCGACATCCTCGGTCCGGAAGCCGCCGAAATCGTCGCCAAGAGTGCGCTCGAGACGCTCGGCCCGGGTAAGAACACCTTCGAAACCCGGCTGCCGATCGCCGCCGGGGATCACCTCGCCCTGGGTTCGAACGAATCCCCCACGCCGGCCTGCGGCAGGCCGAATTTCAGTGGAGAACTCTCGGGCGCCTACTTCGAATCCCCGGTCGCCCAGCCGGGCAGCAAGCAGACCTTCTTCCAGCTCGAATTCGGCGTCCCCGTGGTCGGCGTGATCGAGCCCGATGTGGACGGCGATGGCTACGGCGACGAAACCCAGGACGGCTGCCTGCAGAGCGCCGCCTTCCACACCGCCTGCCCGACCGTCTCCTTCGCCCCGGCCTACACGGTCGGCCCCCGATCGATCCAGCTGCGGCTGAGGTCGAGTGCGAGGACCCCGGTCGCCGTCACCGCGGCGATGCCGGGTCCCGGGTTCCTACACGCGCGGGTGACGGCCGCCCCCGGCAAGGCGACGACGATCAGGGTGCCGATTCCCGCCTCGTTTGCCGCCCGTCTGCACCAGATCGACCCTGGCAAGTCGCTGAAGCTCCACTTCCGCGCTCACGCGACGAAGGTCGAAGGCGTCCCGAGCACCGACCACCTCACGATCCGCCTGCCCGGCCGCGCGTAGAGGGTCGATCCCGCGGCGCCGCCCAGCCGGGATGGCAGCGGTCGGCCGCTGGCCCCCTCCTTCCGCTGTTCCTTATCCCCGCATACGAGGGATACGGCACAGCGGAAGGACGCTGAGGGACGGGCGAGGGACGCGGCCATCTCGGCGACGGCCCGGGCAGGCTGTGGCCGCCGCCGAGATGGCCGGGTCTGTGGGAGAGGAGAGGGTGCGGGGCGCCGGGCTTGCGGTGCGAGTAATCCGTCCCCTGGCCGGATTTCTCGCACCGCGACGCCTGCCTGGGCAAAGCTGCGGGGGCTCGTGACGAAGGCGCCGGGAACGTCACGTTCACCCAGGAGAGGCGTCACGTCTGTCACAGGTCCGTTCAGTGCGTTCGCGGTAATCCCCGCATAGCGGGGATTACTGCGAACGCACCCGGGTGCGAACGGACCCGGGTCGGCGTCGTGGACCTGTGCCGTCTCCCCCCGGGAAGCACACGGAGCTTGCGCACTTCTCGCCTGAAGCCTCCCGTCCCGGCCGTCTCGGAGGCGGCCACAGCCCGCCCGGGTCGCTCCGAGACGCCCGGGCCCGCCGTCCCCGGCCGCACCGGCCGCGAATCCTGCCCCGGACCCTCCCCCGCGCGCCGTCCCTGCCCGGTCGCCTATTCGGCCTCGTCCCGCCAGCTGTTCCTTTTGGTCGGCAGGCGACCAAAAGGAACAGCGGAAGGCACCGGGCCGTGGTCGACCCGTCCAGCGCCCGAGCCCAGCTAGGCGCATGGTCGATGAACCTTGACTTAGAACAATATAACGTTATGTTGGACGCTCGGACAACTCTTCCCAAGGAGGAACGAGATGAGAAAGCTCGTTGCAGCATTTCTCGGGGTCATTGCCGTGGTCGCGGTGATGGCGCCAAATGCCATGGCGTCCCCGGAAGGGACGGTCATCCTCAAGTTCTACGACCAGCACGGGAACGGGACCGCGCTCACCCCCGCCCAGGCCAAAACCGCGATGCACGGCGAAGGCTACGGGGCAGAAGGGTGGGACACCGACGCGCTGTTGAACCCTGAAACCCTGCAGGATGTCTACGAATATCCGCTCTATTCGAGCAGCGGCAACCTCCGCTTCGACATCCCCGGTGAAGCCGTCGCCTTTGCCGTCTCCTGGCCCACCGATTCCGAGGGTTACTCCTACGTGATCGTCGACAACGGCGGCAAAGGCTTCACCAAAGCCGAAACGGTGGTCTTCAACTACATCGCCGCGAAGGACGAGATGCGCCGGTTGAACGCGGCGCTGACGGCGCGGTCGGAATACACGAAATCGAAAGCGTTCGAAACCGCCTACGAAGAAGGCGGCTCGAACCTGAAAACGGCGGAAGCCGCGAGCACCGACGCGGAACGGGGCAAATACGGCCAGCGCGCCCTCAACGGAATCAGCAAGGCCTACCAATTGCTGCTTACCGAATACGGCCCCAAATACGCCAAAGAACACTCGACCGAACCGTGGGCCGGGCTGACCGTTGACAATCCGACCGCCTACGCGAAATGGCCCAGCCTCGCCTCGGAACTGACGAGCCCCAAGAGCTGGATCCGGATCGTCTTCGACCCGACCCTCGACAAAGGCAATCCGTCCTATTACGCGAGCACCGTCGAAGCGGCCGAAAAAGCGGGCCTGAAAATCATCGGCCAGCCGGTCGACTCCGCCTTTGCCAACAAATACACGCGGGCCGAATACCTGGAACGGTTCAAAGCCTTCGTCAACGCCTACCCGAACATCCAGGCGTGGGAAGTTGGCAACGAGGTCAACGGCTGCTGGGTCGACAGCCAGACGAACGCCGAAGGCGGCTGTAAATCGACGCTGGTGCCGGCGAACGACAGGATCAAGAACAAGATCGCCGACGCCGCCGCCTACGTGCGCGAAAAACGACCGTCGGCGAAGGTCGTCCTGACGCTCTACTGGCAGATGGGCGGCGACGCGGCCAAATGGTCGACGTTCAACTGGCCGCGGGCCGAACTGTCGAAAGCGACGCGCGAAAAGATCGATGTCGTGCTCCTCTCCCAGTACGTCGAGGACGCGCCGATGGGGATGGCGTTCGACCAGGTGATGAACGAGCTCCACAGCGAGTTCCCGTCGCAGAAGATCGGGCTCGGCGAGCTCGGCTACTGGTCGACCGACTCCTCGAAGGTGTTCTGGGCGTTCAACCGCGAAAGCACCCTGGGCGGGCGCCACGCGGTCGCCGCGAACTACTACGCGGAGGCGGCCGGCTACTCGTTCAGCATCCTCGGCGGCTTCTGGTGGTACTACGCCGAGGAGGTGCCGGGCGACGCCGAACTGCAGGCGGCGATCAAGGGGGTAGTCGAAAAACTATGACCCGCGGTGCGCGCCGCGCTCGTCCCAGGTGAGGACGAGCGCGTCGTGCGCCGGCAGCTCGAGGCGCTCGCGAGCGTGCGGGCGCGGCCCGGCGGCGGTGATCTCGGTCACCGCGCTGGCGCCATCGGGAAGCTGGAGCGGGGCGCTCACCGTCGCGTCGCCGTGGTTGGTGACGACGAGGAGCCCGCCGCGCGACCCGCGCAGCGAGCCGCTGGTGAGATCGGGGTGCTCGGCGCGAGCCTCCTCGGCGGCTCCGGCGCGGGTGACGATCCCCGCGTAGAGGCCCCAGCTCGGGTCGCCGGAGCCGTGGGCGTCGGCGACGTCGGCAAGCAGCAGCTCGACCGGGAAGGCGCAGGTGACGACCAGGCCGCCGCCGGGGCCGGCGAAGCTGACCAGGGCCGGGTTGCCGGCCGCGTCGGTGGCGATCACCTCGGCGCCCGGAACGGTGGCGAGGACGACGCCGCGGTGGTGCAGCCGCTCGGGGCCGCGCTCGGTCCGCGCATCGGGCTCCGCCGGCAGGGCCAGCTCCTCGCCTGGCGCGAAAGGCCCCCAGGGCACCTCGAACCGAAGCCTCCGCCCCGCCCCCGCCGGGGCCCGCTCGACGATCCGGCAGCCCGCGAACGACTCCATCTCCGGGATCGCCGAGTCGGCCGAGAGCGAGAGGTAGACGGTCCCGCCGCCGGCGAGGAACTCCTCCGCCCCGGCCCAGAAGCTGGTGCGCAGGTGCCAGAGCGAGTTGGTGCTCGAGGTCAACGGCGCCGGCAACAGCAGCAGGTCGGCGTCGGGCCAGGCGTCGTCCAGCGCTTCGCGCGGGAAGGAGACGGCGACGTCGGCGCGGGCGGCGAGGACGAAGCAGTTGAGCCAGGCCCGGACCAGCGGCTTGACGTCGCGCTCCGGGTTCCAGGCGGGCTCGGCGGGGACGTAGGGGCCGGCAGGATCCTCCAGCCCGTAGGCGGCCGGGTCATATGGAGTGACGTACTCGTGCGGGACCGGGCAGGCGGCGCGCGCGACCGGCCCGGCCGCCGCGTAGGCGTCGAGGTCGACCTGGGCGAGCCGAGCGGCGAGGTCGCCGAGGACGCCGGCCCGCGGCCGCTCGGCGCCGTCGTGGCTGAGGAGGCCGAACTGCGTCTCGTGGGCCATCCGCACGTAAGGCGCCCGCCGGTAGGCGGCGGGCTCGGCATCGATCCAGCACCAGGGAAAGAAGCCGATCGCCCCGCGGCCGAAGCTCGACCAGGCGAGCAGGCGGTCGTAGGCGGCGACCGCCTCAGGGTCGAACTGCGCCGAGGAGGCGCCGTACTCGTGCAGCATCACAGCGCGTCCGGCCCCGGCGGCGAGCGCCACCTCGAAGGCCGCCGCGTGGGTCATCCGCGGGGCCAGCAAGGCGTCCGGATATAGCTCCGGCGAGTAGATCGGGTAGGGGTGGACGCAGGTGAAGTGGAGCTCCGGAGCGACCACGTCGGCGCGGAAGGGCCCGTGGTCGACCTCCTGCGAGGCGGTACCGATCGTGATCAGATCGTCGGCGGCGACGGCGCGGATCGCCGCCGCCAGCTCCGCCGTCCAGGCCCTCGCGGCGGCGTCGTCGGTGTCCTGGAAGAGCCAGATCGGCGGCTCGTCGGTGAGGTCCCAGGCGAGCAGCTCCTCCGCCCCGCCCCAGCGGCGCGCCAGCGCCGCCGCCTGGCGCGCCTGCAGCTCGCGCATCGCCGGATCGGCGTGCGGGTGGCGACCGTCCCGCCAGGGCACGTCCCAGACGGCGTCGCCGACCTCGCCGCCGACGAAGAGGACCGGGTGCAGCCGCAGGCCGTGTCGCCGCGCGGCGGCGAAGATCGCGTCGAGCTGCTCGAGGTGGCGCTCGTCGTACTCCCCCTCGCGCGGCTCGATCGGCGCCCAGATCAGGTCGATGCGGACGCTGTCGAGGCCGAGCGCCGCGATCCGCTCGAAGGCGCGGTCGAACTCCTCCGGGCCGACCCGCCAGGGCCAGTCGGGCCCCTGGACCGGCACGTAGTGGATGCCGACCGGGACGACGCTGCCGTCCTCGTCGCGGAGGAAATGCGGGCCGCACCGCAGCCGGCTCATTCGCGCGTCGTCACCTTGGTCGCGAGGGTGAAGCGGCCCGGGTCGCGCCCCTTCTCGCGGGCGATCCGCCAGGCGAGCAGCTGCAGCGGGATCACCGCCACCGCCGGGGCCAGGATCGGGTCGACCGGGCCGATCGCGATCGACTCCGTCGCCCGCGCGGCGGGCTCGCATGTGGTGATCGCCACGGTGGCGGCGCCCGCCATCGCCAGCTCCTCGATCAGCCCGAGATCGAGCGCCAGGGTGCGCTCCTCGGTGGCGATCACGGCGATCCCCAGCTCCGGGCCGGCCAGCTCCAGCGGCCCGTGGCGGAACTCGCCGGTGTCGAGCGACTCGGCTTGCACCTGCGCCGCCTCCTTCAGCACCAGCCCGGCCATCTCCGCCGCCGCCCGCGCCGTCCCCCGCCCGACCACGACCAGCGAGGGATGCCCGGCGAGCGCTGCGTGCATCCGTCCCGCCAGGGCCTCCGGCTCGGCCAGCAGCTCCTCGGCGGCAGCCGCCGCGCGCTCGGCATCGGCGGCCACCGCGGCGCAGACCTCGGCCACCGGCGCCGACCCGACCAGCGCCTCGACCAGCGCCTCGGCGAGGACGAAGGTGGCGGCGAAGGTCTTGGTCGAGGGCCCGCGCTCGACCCCGGCGCAGGTGTCGAGGGGCACGTCGGCCACCTGGGCCAGCGGGTTGTCGAGCCCGTTGGTGACGGTCACCAGGCGCGGCCGCACGGGCCGCGCGGCGAGCGCCTGGGCGATCCGCACCAGCTCGATGCTGTTGCCCGACTGGCTGATCGCGACCAGCACCGCGTCGGGGCCGAGCGCGTCGAGGCGGAAGTGGAGGAGCTCGGCGGCGTTGATCGTGGTGCTGAGGCGGCCCCGGCGGGCGAGGGCGCTGGCGGTGCAGAGGCAGGCGTCGAAAGAGCTCCCCATGCCGGTGAGGATCAGCGTCGGATCCCCCGCGGCCAGCTCGGCGAGTTGCGCGAGCGCCTCGCGCTGGTCGGCCAGCCCACCGGCGGCGGCGCGCAGGGCGCGCGGCTGCTCGCGGATCTCGGAGAGGAAGAGGTCCGAGTGCGGCGAGGCGGAGCTCATCCCGACCCCTTCACGGCGCCTGCGGTTAGCCCCTCGATGAAGCGGCGCTGCAGCACCGCGAAGACCAACAGCATCGGCAGGATCGTCAGCACCGTGCCGGCCATCGTGTCGGTCCAGTTGACGCTGTTTTTCCGCGACAACATCGCCAGCCCGACCGGCAGGGTGCGCATGCTTTCGGAGTTGGTGATGATCAGCGGCCAGAGGAAGTCGTTCCAGGCGGTGACGAAGGTGAAGATCGCCAGCGTCGCCACCGCGGGCCGGGCCAGGGGGAAGATGATCGTGCGCAGGATGCGCATCTCCGAAGCCCCGTCGAGCCGCGCCGACTCGAGGATCGAGTCGGGGATGGTCGAGATGTACTGGCGCATCAGGAAGATGCCGAAGACCTGCACGGCGCTCGGGGCGATCAGGCCGAAGTAGGTGTCGACGCCGATCACCGGCGAGATCTTGTGCAGTTCGACCATGATCCGGTAGAGCGGGATCAGGTTCACCTGGAAGGGCACCATCAAGGTGACCAGGAGGGCGCCGAAGAGGAAGTTCCGCCCCGGGAAGTGCAGCTTCGCGAAGGCGTAGGCGGCGGCGGTGCCGAAGACGACGTTGAGGGCGACGATGCTGACCGAGACGATGATGCTGTTGAGCAGGTAGCGCGGGAACGGCAGCACCGTGAAGACGTCCTTGTAGCCCTCCAGCGTGAACGGCCGCGGGATGAACTGCGGCGGCGAGGCGAAGACCTCGGCGGGGATCTTCAGCGAGGTGCCGATCGCCCAGACGAAGGGGCCGATCATCAGCAGCGAGCCGGCGCAGAGCGCCGCGAAGATGAGCGCCCGGCGTCCGTTGGAGGCGTTCATCGGCGACTCCTGCGGTCGATCCAGAACTGCACCAGCGAGAGCGCGGCGAGCAGTAGGAGCAGCAGGTAGGCGACCGCCGAGGCCTGGCCGAGTTCGAGGTTGCGGAACCGTTCGACCAGATCGAAGACGATCGTCCGGGTCGCCTCGTTGGGCCCACCGCCGGTCATCACGAACACCTGGTCGAAGACCTGGAAGCTGCCGATGATCCCGATCACGAAGACGAAGAGGATCGTCGGCCGCAGGCCCGGCAGGGTGACGTGGCGGAAGCGCGCCCAGGAGCCCGCGCCGTCGACCTTCGAGGCGTCATAGAGATGGGCCGGGATCGACTGCAGGGCGGCGAGGAAGACGACGGTCTCGAAGCCGAGGCCCTGCCAGATGCTGGCGACGATGACCGAGGGCAGCGCCGTGTTCGAGTTGGCGAGCCACGCCTGGCCGGGGATGCCGAACAGTTCGATGAACGCGTTCACCACCCCGTCTTCGTTCAACAGCAGCTTCCAGACCACCGAGACGACCACCAGCGAGGCCGTCACCGGGAGGAAGTAGGCGGTGCGGAAGACACCCCGCCACGGCACCTTCTCGTTCAGCAGCAGCGCGGTCGCCAGGCCGAGCGCCGGCCCCACCGTCATCCCGAGGGCGACGAAGATGACGGTGTTCTTGACCGCCTTGGTGAATTGCGGTTCGGAGAGCAGGTAGGTGTAGTTGTGGAACCCGACCCAGTGCGGCGGGGTGAGACCGTTGTATTCGGTCATGCTCCAGTAGGCCGAGAGCGCGATCGGGATGAACAGGAACGCGATCGCCACCGCCATCGCGGGGGTGATCAGGGCGTACCCGGCCGCCGTTCGTCGCAGGCGCGACCCGCTCAGGCTCCCCAGCACCGTGACCGCCTTTCCCTATTCGGATTCCTGCGCCAGCAGTTCGTCGATGCGCCCGGCGGTATTGGAAAGCGCGCTTTCGGCCGAGTTTTCTCCCAGCAGGGCGCTGGTGACACCGTCTTCGACCGCCCGGTCGATCTGCGTCCACGACTTGACGTAGGGGTACGGCGTCGCCGTCTTCAACGCCTGGCGGAAGATCCCGAACGGCCGCTCGCCGCCGAAGAACGGGTCGGGCTTGTTCAGCGCCGGGCTGGCCAGCGCCGCTTCGGTCGCCGGTGCCGCTCCCGCGTCGGTGTAGACGTCGAGCTGCTGCCGTTCTTCGAGCAGGAACTGGACGAAGGTCCAGGCGTCCTTCTGGTCGGGGGCGTTGACCGGGATGGTCAGGCCGGTGCCGCCGAGATAGCTCCCTTCCTGCAGGCCGACCGGCGCCGGGGCGATCTTCCAGTCCCCCGCCTGTTCCGGCACCCCGTCTTTCAGCACGCCCATCATGTAGGGGCCGTTGAGGAACATGCCGATGCGTTCGTCCTTGATCCCCGGCAGCCCGGTCGAGTCACCCTGGTCTTTGCCCCAGAGGATGCCGCTGCCGTCTTCGAGGAAGCCCTTGAAGAATTCGAGCGCGCCCTCGCCGGCGGGCGAGTCGAGCGCCGCCTTATTCCATTCCGGGTCGAGGATCGAGCCCTTGTTCTGGAGCAGGAACTGGTCGAAGTGGAAGGTGTCCGGGAGGACCTGGAAGGCGTATTTCTCCGGTTTCCCGTTGGACCCGATTTCGGCGAGTTCGCTTGCCGCCTGGCGGAACTGTTCCCAGTTCTTGGGGACCGCGATCCCTTTTTCCTTGAACTTGTCGGCCCGGTAGTAGAGCGCGTAGGCGTCGAAGTCGGAGAGCATCGTCACGTAGTCGCCGTTGTAGCTCATCGCTTCCAGGGCGCCTTTCGAGTACTGGCCTTCGATCGGCTTGCCGTTCAGCTTGCCGCCGGAGAGCTGGCTGAGGTTGGCGAGGAGCCCCTGCGACGCGTAGGTGGGGATCCAGGTCATGTCGAGCGTCGCCACGTCGGGCGCCGCTTCGGAGGAGACCGCGACCGAGAACTTGTCCTGGATCGTTTCGTAGTCGATCGCCTGGTAATTCACCTTGATTTCCGGATATTTCTTGCGGAACGCTTCGACCGCGGGCTTGATCGGGCTGGCCGAGCCGTAGTAGTCCCAGACCGTGATTTCGCTGCCGCCGCCGCCGGAGCCGCCACAAGCCGCGATCGTCGTCGCCACCACGGCGATCGCCACGATCACCACCACCGCTCTCGCCCGTTTCATCCGCTCACTCCCCTGGGTTCGGTTGTTTCCCTTGCAGGCCACCCCACGCGTCGATGCGCGGTCCGTCGGCGTCGACGTAGTAGCGGGCGCGGTCGCCCCGGACGACGCCGCGACAGAACTCGATCGGCACCCCGTCGCCGGTGAAGGCGACCAGCTCGATCAGGAGCGCCGGGCGGCGCGCGTTCTGTTCCAGCAGCTCGGCCTCGTGCTTGCTCGGCAGGATCGGCTCGATCGCCTCGCGGGCCCGCACCAGGGTGACGCCGTAGCGCTCCGCGAGCAGCTCGTAGAGCGACTCGTGGGCGAGGTCGGTCTCCAGCAGGCCGGGAAAGCGTGCGGCGGGCAGGTGGACGGTCTCCAGCACCAACGGCTGACCGCCGGCGCTGCGCAGGCGCTCGATCTCGATCGTCGCCGTGCCCGGCTCGAGCTCCAGGTACTCGCCCACCTGGGCGTCGGCCTTGCCGGAGCGGGCGCCGATCAGGGTCGTCTCCGGCGAGAGGCCGCGGGCCTCCATCTCCTGGGTGAAGCTGGTCAGCGCCGCCAAGTCGCGCTCGATCGGCGCCGCGGTGACGAAGGACCCGCGCCCCGGGATCCGCTCGATGCGCCGTTCGCGACGCAGCTCGTCGAGGGCGCGACGGACCGTGATCAAGCTGCAGCCGTAGCGCTCGGCGAGCTCTTTCTCGGTCGGCAGCTGGTCGCCCACACCCCAGACCCCACGGTCGAGGGAGGAGCGCAGCTCGAGGTAGAGCTGGTGATGAAGGGGGACGGGCCCGCGGGAGAGAGGGCGTGGCGATGAGGGAAGACCGACGTCCCCGCCACCTTGCGGATCATTTCTCATAACGATATGATCTTAGCATGATCGCGCAAGATTGCACGGGTCCCGCTGCCGACAGAGGCGGCAACGACCCCCGCGTCCTCGCCGTCGACCTCGGGGCGACGAAGCTCCGGGCGGCGGCCATCACGGCGGCCGGCGAGGCCATCGCCCGTCGCGAGACACCGACGCCCCACGACGGCTCCCCGCAAGCCTTGGTCGGCTCGGTGGTCGACCTCCTCTCCGCCGTCGCCGCCGACCTGGCCGCCGACGCCCGCGCGGGGCTCCTCGGCATCGGCGTCTCCGCGGTCGGCCCGCTCGATGCGGGCCGCGGCGTCCTCCTCGGCCCGCCCAACCTCGGCCCGGGCTATCGCGGGCTGGAGCTGGCCGAGCCCCTGCGCACCCACTTCGGCCTGCCGACCGCGGTCGAGCGCGACACCAACGTCGCCGCCCTCGCCGAGCGCGCCTACGGCGCCGCGCGGGGCTGCGACGACTTCATCTACCTGACCGTGTCGACCGGGGTCGGCGGCGGGGTGTTCAGCGACGGCCGGCTCCTGGCCGGGGCCCGCGGCTTCGCCGGCGAGCTCGGCCACGTCCCGGTCGCCCTCGACGGGCCGCGGTGTGGCTGCGGCCATCCCGGCCACCTCGAGGCATTCTGCTCCGGTACGGGCCTCGCTCGCCGGGCGCGCGAGGCGGTCACCACCGGGCGCTCCCCGGCGCTGGCGGAGCGCGCCCGTGAGCGCGGCGACGGGGAGCTCGACGCGATCGACGTGGTCGCCGCGGAGGCGGTCGGCGACGCGGTGGCGTCGGCGCTCGTCGCCGAGGCGATCGAGGCGTTCGGGGCCGCCGTGCTCGGTTTCCTCAACGCCTTCGACCCGGAGCTGATCGTCGTCGGCGGCGGCCTCGCGGTCGGGCTCGGCGACCGCCTGCTGGACGCGGCGAACGCGAAGGCCGCCTACGCGCTCGCGCCCCCGACGCGCTCCGCCCGCGTCGTCGCGGCGGCGCTGGGCGACGACGTCGGCCTGCGCGGCTGCCTGCCGCTGGTCGAGGAACGGGTCAGCGCGGCCGGGCGCGATTCGGGCCCCGGCATCCGCACGGAGGCGAGGACCTAGCGATGGCGAGCGTCAGCTTCAGCGAGGTCGAGAAGCGCTACCCCGACGGCACCGCCGCGGTCACCGGGCTGAACCTCGAGGTTGCCGACGGCGAGTTCATGGTCTTCGTCGGCCCCTCGGGCTGCGGCAAGACCACGGCGCTGCGGATGACCGCCGGGCTGGAGACGATCAGCGGCGGCGAGATCGCGATCGACGGCAAGCGCGTCAACGACGTCTCACCGCAGCAGCGCGACGTGGCGATGGTCTTCCAGGAGTACGCGCTCTACCCGCAGATGACCGTCTTCGACAACATCGCCTTCGGCCTCAAGCTGCGCAAGCACCCCCGCGAGGAGATCCACCGGCGGGTCGAGGAGATGGCGCGGACGCTGGCGATGGAGGACCTGCTGGGCCGCAAGCCGCGTGCCCTCTCCGGCGGACAGCGCCAGCGCGTCGCGATGGGCAGGGCGCTGGTCCGCGATCCGAAGGTCTTCCTGATGGACGAGCCGCTCTCCAACCTCGACGCGAAGCTGCGCGTGCAGATGCGCTACGAGGTGACGCGGATCCAGCGGGAGCTGGCGACGACGACCATCTACGTCACCCACGATCAGGTCGAGGCGATGACCATGGGCACCCGGGTCGCGGTGATGCGCGGCGGCGAGCTGCAGCAGGTCGACCGTCCCGAGGTCCTCTACGAAGAACCCGCCAACCTCTTCGTCGCCGCCTTCATCGGCAGCCCGGAGATGAACCTCCTCCGCGCCGACCTGGTCGAGGCCGACGGCGGGTTGGCGCTGCGGGTGGGCGAGCAGTCCCTGCCCATGGCGGAGGCAGTGGCGGCGGGCCGCCCCCACCTGCGCGAGTACCTCGGCAAGGAGCTGATCGTCGGCCTGCGGCCGGAGGTGCTCTCCCCCGCGACCGGTGGCGAGCCGACGACGGCACCGACGCTGACCGGCGAAGTGACCGCCGACGAGATGCTTGGCGCCGATCGCCTCGTCCACCTCGAGCTGCCGGGTGCCCCGACGGTCGGCAGCGACATCATCGAAGCCTCCGGCACCACGGCCGGTGCGACCGCCAACGGCTCCGGCCCCGCGCACCGGCCCTCGGCCGCGATCGCCCGCTTCGACGCCCGCGCCGCCCGCCCCCTGCCGGGCGAACGGATCACCGTCGCCGTCGCGATCGAGGAGGCGCATTTCTTTGACCCGGCGACGGGCGAGCGGCTTTAGGCGGTCGAATCCGCGGCAGGGTGTGGCCCTGGCGGCGCGGGACGGCAAGGGACGCGGCGGGCGGACGGCCGACGGGGGCGGGGTGAGGGACGGCGAGGGACGCGGCCCTCTCGGCGGCGACCCGGGCAGGCTGAGGCCGCCGCCGAGAGGGCCGGGTCTCGTGGGGATGTGCATGAGACGCCGGGGAGGCGTCACGGGGACGCGAGGTTCGTCACGAAGACGCGCGGATCGTCACGAAGACGTGGGATCTGACGCAGTTCCCCCATCGGTCAGGAACATGCTGTGGAGAGAAACTCTCGCTATGCGAGAGTAAGGCTCCACAGCGGGTGCCGTGGAGCCTTTCCGCCGCATAGGGACGGTAAGGCTCCACACCGCCCCCGCGAGGGTCACGTCCCTGTGTCATTCCCCCCGGAAGACTCGCGTCCCGGGCGTCTCGTGGCGGCCACAGCCTGCCCGGGCCGCCACGAGACGCCCGGGGCCCGCCGTCCCCGGCCGCCCGGGCCACGAGCCCCCGCCATCCCACCTTGCT
This sequence comes from Solirubrobacterales bacterium, assembly GCA_035281725.1. Classification (GTDB taxonomy): domain Bacteria; phylum Actinomycetota; class Thermoleophilia; order Solirubrobacterales; family 70-9; genus VAYN01. The sequence goes on along the minus strand of DATEDJ010000113.1, from coordinate 67 downwards.
GCCCAGCGGTGCGTTCGCACTTAACCGCGGATAGCGCGGCAAACTGCGAACTCACCCGTCGCGGAAT
>DATEDJ010000112.1:0-22515 GCA_035281725.1 Solirubrobacterales bacterium | reverse complement strand
ACCAGACGGAGGTTCGACTCGACCATTTTCTGCTTGGCATCGAGATCACCGCGCTCGATCCGCTTCGCCAGTTCGACCTCCTCCGCCGCGGTCAGCAGGCGGACTTTGCCGATGTCCTTGAGGAACAGCTGCAAGGAATCGGTGGTCATGTCGGGTTTCAGGTCGAGCGTCGTTTTCTGCCGCCGCCGGCCTTTTTTCCCGGTGTCCACGGGCATGGCTTCGGCCGCCGCTTTCTGGGCGGGGTCCATGTCCTCGACGAGCTCGATGCCCGCTTTCTCGAGGTGGCCGTAAAGATCCTCGACGTCAGACTCGTCAAGATCCACCTCGGAAACCGCCGAGGCGATGTCGCCAAAGGTCAGCACGCCAAGCTGCTGACCCCGGTTCATGAGGTTTTTGACCTCCTCCAACTCCTGAAGCTCTGCTACCAGCATCGTGTATCTACTTCTTTCCCTAGCGCTTGATGGGTATCCGCTGGGCGTATAAATGCCTTGAAAGGCGACAAGTCGCGCCCCGCGACGAAAAAGCGGACCGGGGGATTGGTCCGCGAATAGTGAATCAAAGGCTTCTGTTGCCGAATGCCCCGTTGGGCGAGCGTTGAAACAGACGTCAAACGCTTGTTCGAATATTAGTCGCTTCAGTTTGTAAAGTCAATGCCTCGACGACCTCACCGCAAACGCACCTGGCTGGCCGCTTTTTGGCACCGCGCCTACGCCGAGAACGTTACCGGCCTGGCCGCGATGGTCGCCTACAACCTCATGCTGGCGGTCTTCCCGTTCACCCTGCTGGTGCTCTTCATCGGCGGCCAGGTATTGAAGATCCACGGGGTCGAAACCAGCGTCCTGAACGACCTCCAGCGCCTCTTCCCGAACACCGAGTCGGGGACGCTGAGCGACGTTCTCGAACGGATCGAGAACAACTCGGCGACGATCGGGATCGCCGCCTTCGTCGGCTCGATCTGGATCGGCGCCTCCTTCTGGGGCGCGATGGACACCGCCTTCTGCCGGATCTACCACGTCCCCTGCCGCGGCTGGATCGAGCAGAAGCGCTTCTCCTTCGCGATGCTGGGCGTCGTCCTCGTCTTCATCGCCCTCTCGATCTTCGTGCCGACGCTGGAGAGCACGCTTGTCTCCAGCACCGACAGGCTTCCCTTCGGGCTGTCCGGGATCCAGGCGATCGACACGATCCTGCTGCTCGGCGCCGCGCTCCTGATCACCTTCGGGATCTGCTCGGTGATCTACTGGGCGGTGCCGAAAGCGCCCGTGCCGTGGCGCTCGATCTGGCCCGGGGCGCTGTTCGTCACCCTCGGCGCCGGCCTCGCCAACTGGCTGTTCCCCCTGTACCTGAGCAACATCTCGAGCCTCTCCCGCTTCGGCACGACCCTCGGTTTCATCCTCATCGCGCTGCTCTGGTTCTACCTGCTCAGCCTCGGGATCATGGCCGGCGCGGTGATCAACTCGCTGCGCTTCGAGTACCACGAGACCGGTGAACTGCCCTACGCGAACGGCGCCGCGCCCCCCGCCAACCCCTGCGCCGGGCTGACCGAGGAGGAGCGCGCGCGGGCGACGGCTGCACGCTCCCACCCGGACTGAGAAGATGGAACAGTGGAGAAACACTCCGGTTCCGGAATTGCCGCTCTCCCCCGAAGCTCCAGCTTCGTCGGCCTGACGCCTCCCTCGCAACGCCGGCGCATCCTCGACGCGATGATCGCCTGCTGCGCCGAGAAGACCTACGCCGGGACGACGATCGCCGACCTGGTCCGCCGCGGCTCCGTCTCCCGCACCACCTTCTACAAGCTCTTCAACGACAAGCGCGACTGCTTCGACGCCGCCGCCACACTCTGCGTCGAACGCCTCGCGGCCACCCTGGCCACGGCGGCGGCGGGCTGCGACTCGCCCGCCGAGGCGACCCGCCGGGCGACCGCCGCCGGGCTCGAGCTGCTCGCCGCCGAGCCGGGGCTGACGCTGGTCCTAAGCGGCGACGTGCTCGGGGTCGATCCGACCTGCGTCGACCGCTACGGGCGCATGCTGGTGCCGACGTTGGAGCGGATGTGGGCGCAGGCGGATGGCCCGCGGCGCCGGCACTCCTCCCCCGGGCTGGCCTTCGGCCGCGCCCAGCTGCTGATCTTCCACGAGGTCGCCGCCGGGCGGGCGGAGCGGCTGCCGGCACTAGCGCCGAACATCGTCTACCTGGCGATCGCCCCGTTCGCCGGGCACGAGGAGGCGCTGCGCCAGGCGCGGCTGGCCAAGGATGAGCTGCCGGTCGAGGCCTCGTCTTGATGCAGACGATCGGCGGCACCGGGCCACTGCCGCGCGGTAAGCACGGGCTGCCGCGCGCGGAGGTGGTCCGCTCACAGCGTGAGCGGCTGCAGGCCGCCGCCGCCAAGGTCTGCGCCGAACGCGGCTACGACGCGACCACGGTGGCGACAATCCTCGCCGAGGCCGGAGTCGGCCGCGAGACCTTCTACGAACTCTTCGAGGACCGCCGCGACTGCGTGCTGGCCGCCCACCAGGTGCTGCTCGACGACCTGATCGAGCGGGTCCGGGTCGCCTACACCGGGCCGGGCGAGTGGGTCGAGCGCTGCCGGGCGACGATCGCGGCATTGCTCGGCTGGTTCGCCGCCGACCCGCTCGCCGGGCGCTTCCTGCTGGTCGAGCTGCCCGCCGTCGGGCCGGAGTTCCACGAGCGCTTCGAGGCCGGCTTCGACCGCTTCGTCGCGGTGATCGACGCGGGCCTTGACCCCGATCTGCCGCAGTCGGACCCGCTTCCAGCGACCAGCCTCGCGGTCGGCGCCGCGATCTCGCGCGTCTACGGCGAGGTCGCCGGCGGGCGCACAGCGGATCTGATGGCGCTGGTCCCCGCCCTCACCTACGAGGTGCTGGTGCCGTTCCTTGGTGAAGACGCGGCTCGCGCAGCGGCGTTTGCCGAGGTCCCGCAGGCCGGTTGCTAGCGGTCCGGGCTTGTGATCCCGGGGGTCTGGATCTGGGCGGCCGGGGACGGCGGGATTCGTGGCCCGGGCGGCCGGGGATGGCGCGATTCGTGGTCAGGTCGATCGGGGACCACGCCGGGGACGTGAGCCTTTCGGTTGGAAGTACAAAGGGATGTGACCCTCGCCGAGGTGGTGTGGAGCCTTACCGTCCCTATGCGGCGGAAAGGCTCCACGGCACCCGCTGTGGAGCCTTACTCTCGCATAGCGAGAGTTTCTCTCCACAGCATGTTCTTGACCGATGGGGAGACCGCGTCGGATCCCACGTCCCGGTGACGATCCGCGCCCCTTCGTGACGAACCTCGCGTCCCCGTGACGCCTCCCCGGCGTCTCATGCACATCCCCACGAAACCCGGCCCTCTCGGCGGCGGCCTCAGCCTGCCCGGGTCGCCGCCGAGAGGGCCGCGTCCCTCGCCGTCCCTTACCGGCCTCCGTCGGCCGCGTGCCCGCCGCGTCCCTCACCCGTCAGGCCCAGCCCCCAATTTTCAGCCGCTCGCTAGCCGTAAGTCTCGGTGCCCACAATGTCCCGCAGCTTGTGCCGGTCGTGGGTCGCCTGCACGCGGCGCACGGTGCCGGAGCGGGAGCGCATCACCAGCGATTCGGTGGTCGCGCCTTTGCCGCGGTAGCGGACGCCCTGGAGGACATCGCCGTCGGTGACGCCGGTGGCGGAGAAGAAGACGTCCTCGCCGGAGCAGAGGTCGTTCGCGGTGAGGATCTTGTCGAGGTCGTAGCCCGCGTTGATCGCGGCGCTCCGCTCCTCGTCGTTGCGAGGCCAGAGCCGGCCGAGCAGTTGGCCGCCCATCGACTTCAGCGCCGCCGCCGAGAGCACGCCCTCGGGCGTGCCGCCGATCCCCCAGAGGAGGTCGACCGGGGAGCGCTCGGAGACGGCCAGCAGCGCCGCCGACACGTCGCCGTCGGTGATCAGCCGGATGCGGGCGCCGGCCTCGCGGATTTCGCGGATCTGCTCCTCGTGGCGGGGCCGGTCGAGGACGACGACGATCACGTCGCCGATCGAGCCGCCGCGGCGCTCGGCGACCAGCTTGCAGGTCTCGACCAGCGGCCGGTCGAGGTCGAGCAGGTCGGCGATGTCTTCGCCGCCCGCCAGCTTCTCCATGTAGACGCAGGGGCCGGGGTCGTACATCGAGCCGCGCTCGGCCAGCGCGATCACCGCCAGCGCGCTCGGCATCCCGAGGGCGCAGAGGCGGGTCCCCTCCAGCGGGTCGACCGCGATGTCGACCTGCGGCGGGCTGCCGTCGCCGATGTTCTCGCCGTTGAAGAGCATCGGGGCTTCGTCCTTCTCCCCCTCGCCGATCACCACGACGCCGTCCATCGAGACCGAGTCGAGGACGAAGCGCATCGCGTCGACGGCGGCGCCGTCGGCGGCGATCTTGTCGCCTCGGCCGACCCAGCGGGCCGCCGCAAGGGCGGCCGCCTCGGTGACGCGGACGAGCTCGAGGGCGAGGTTGCGGTCCGGCTTTGCCGGGGTCGACGCAGGCATCGAAGCGCGGACCCTATAGGGTCGCGGCGTGGAAGGACGCTGGGGTCTCACGCTGCCGCTGACCGGGGTGCCGCTGGCGCAAACGGGGGAGTACGTCAAACGCGCCGAGGCCGCCGGCTATACCGACCTCTGGAGCGGTGAGACGGCGGGCCCGGACGGCTTCACGCCCCTCGCCCTGAGCGCCGCCTGGACCGAGCGGATGCGGCTCGGGACCGGGATCGTCGGCGTCTTCCAGCGCGGCCCGGCGCTGCTCGCCCAGGAGGCGGCGGCGCTCGCCGATGCCTCGGAAGGGCGCTTCGTGCTTGGCATCGGCTCCTCCTCGGACCGGATCATCGAAGGCTGGAACCAGATCCCCTTCGAAAAGCCGCTCTCCAAGGTCCGCGAAACGCTGGAATTCCTCAAGGTCGCGCTGGCGGGCGAGCGCACCTCGACCCGCTTCAAGCTGGAAACGAAGCCCGCCTACGAGATCCCGATCGTGCTGGCGGCGCTGCGGGGCAAGATGCTGGAGCTGGCGGTCGAGCAGGCCGACGGCGCCTTCACCAACTTTCTGCCGCTCGACGGGCTGCCCCAGGTCACCGCGCCGCTCGCCGACGCGCCAGAGGGCTTCGAGCTCCTCTGCCGCTTCTTCTGCCTACTGGGGACCCGCGAGGAGGTCGAGCCGGTCGCCCGCTACATGTTCTCCACCTACATCACGGTGCCGGTCTACACCGAGTTCTACAAATGGCTCGGCTGGGGCGAGAAGATCCAGCCGATGCTCGACGCCTGGAACGCCGGCGACCGCCAGAAGGCGGCGGCCGAGGCGCCCTGGGAGGCGATCGAGCAGATGTTCATCTTCGGCTCGCCGGAGGAGATGAAGGAGCGCCTCGAGGCGTTCGTCGCGGGCGGCATCACGGTCCCGATCCTCACCCCGGTCTGCCCCCCGGAGAAGCTCGCGGGCATGATCGACGCGTTGGCTCGGTAGAGCAAGGGACGCGGCCATCTCGGAGGCGACCCGGGCAGGCTGAGGCCGCCTCCGAGATGGCCGGGTCTGTGGGGGAGGCGGGGGGTGCGGGGCCTGGGCGGGTCTCGGGGGAGAGACGCGAGGGAGACGCCGGGAACGTCACGTTCACCGTGGGAGTCGTCACGTCCGTCACAGGCCCGTTCAGTGCGTTCGCACTAATCCCCGCTATGCGGGGATTAGTGCGAACGCACCGGGGTTGGCGTCGTGGAGGTGTGACGTCTTCCCCCGGAAGCGCACGGAGCCTGCGCACTTCCCGCCGGAAGGCTCACGTCCTGGGCGTCTCGTGGCGGCCACAGCCTGCCCGGGCCGCCACGACACGCCCAGGACGTCGGTCCACGATCGACCGGGCCCCCGATCGCGCGGTCCCCGAATCCCTAAGCCAGCTTCGCCAGGCTTAGCGCGTAGTCCTCGGCCGGGTCGGTGAACCAGTGGGCCATCTTCAGGCCGGTGCCGGCGTAGGACTCCTCCAGCCGCGGGCGGGTGAACTTGGTCGAGATCTCGGTGCGCATGACCTCGCCGTCGTCGAAGTGGACGGTGAGGTCGAGGGCGTCGAGGTGGACATCCTGGTCGAGGAGCGAGCGCAGGCCGATGTCGATCCACTCGTGCTCGGCGTCCCATTGGGACAGGTGGGCAAAGGCTTCGGGGTCGAAGTCCCCGCCCAGCTCGCGGTTCAGAACGCAGAGGACGTTCTTGTTGAATTCGGCGGTGACCCCGGCCGGGTCGTCGTAGGCGAGCTCGAGGCGGGCGACGTCCTTGACCAGGTCGGTGCCCAGCAGCAGATGGTCTTCGGGGTCGAGGAGGCCGGCGATGCGGCAGAGGAAGGCGGCGCGCTCGTCCGGGTAGAGGTTGCCGATCGTGCCGCCGAGGAAGGCGATCAGCCGCGGCCCGGCCTCGCTGGTGGTCGGCGTCCGCTCGAGGTGCGCCTCGAAGTCGCAGACCAGCCCGTGGACGTCGAGGCCGGGGTACTCCTCGACCAGCGCCGCGGCGGTTTCGCGGGTGATCTCCTCGGAGATGTCGACCGGGACGTAGGTGAGGAGGCTGCCGGCGTCGCGCATCGCGTCGAGCAGGTGGCGGGTCTTCGAGGCCGAGCCGGAGCCGAGCTCGATCAGCGTCGCCGGGTTGCCCGCGGCGGCGACGATCTCGGCCGAGCGCTCGACCAGGATCTGGCGCTCGCGGCGGGTCGGGTAGTACTCCTCCAGCTCGGTGATCGCCTCGAAGAGCTGCGAGCCGCGCTCGTCGTAGAAGTACTTCGGCGAGAGCTCCTTCGGCGTGCGGGCGAGGCCCCGGCGCACGTCATGCTCCATCGCCACCGCCTGGTCGGCGGGCAGGTGGACGTCGATCGCGATCGTCATCGGGCGTCCTCGGCGAGGCGGAGGCCGGCGAAGATCTGGCGCCGCTGCGGCAGATCCCAGTTGCGGAAGGTCGGCCGGGCGACGCGCGCGTGGGTCGCCCAGGAGGCGCCGCGCAGCACCTTGTAGGAGTCGCCGAAGAAGACCACCGAGTACTCGTTATATGGAAAGGCCGCGAAGCCGGGATAGGCGCGGAAGTCGGAGGAGGTCCACTCCCAGGCGCCGCCGATGCCATCCAGGTGGGGGGACGCCGCCTCCCACTCGAACTCGGTCGGCAGCCGTTTGCCCGCCCAGCGGGCGTAGGCGTCGGCCTCGTGCCAGGAGATGTGGACGACGGGGCGCATGGGGTCGACCGGAGCGGTGATGCCCATGGCGGTGCGCGTCCACCCTTGCCCGTCGCGCTCCCAATACATCGGCGGTTCCGCTCCGGTCTCCCCCATGTACTGCATGTACGAAGCATTCGTCACCGCGGTTCGATCGATCTCAAAACCCGCCAGCTCGACCGCGTGGCGGGGCCGCTCGTTGTCGTAGGCGAAGCCGCGGTCGGGGGCGCCGATCTCATACGTCCCGGCCGGGAACCGGAGCGCGTCGGGCTGCGGGCCGCCCTCGTCGATCGGCACGGGTTCGAACCGCTCCCGGTCGGCCTCGGCCGGCCGGTAGGGCACGTCGAGCATCTGCAGGAGCTGCAGCATCGTCTCCTGGTGCTGGAGCTCGTGGGCGACGAGCATCTCGTAGACGAAGCCTTCGCGGAGGAGTGGATCCTCGGCGCCGGGAGCGATGTCGACGCCCTCGAGCACCTCGAGCGTGCGCTCGCGCACCTCGCTCATGTAGGCGCGCAGCTCGGCGTCGTGGAGGATCGGCAGCTCGCCGCGATCGCGGCGCGGGTTCTCGATCGCGTCGTAGTACTGGCCGAGGTCGCCGTGCAGCGGCGGCAGGCCGCCGACCGTCTGCACCAGCCAGAGCTCCTCGAAGTTGGCGATGTGGCCGAGGTCCCAGGCGAGCGGGCTGAGCAGCTCCGAGTAGGTCCGGTTCAGCAGCTCATCACCGAGCGGCCCGATCAGGGCAAGCGTCCGCTCACGCGCCTCGGCGAGGAGCGCCGCGATCGACTGCCGGGTCGGACTGGACGTCACCTCGGTCGCGATTGCCAAACACTAGCGGGCGCGCCACTCCGGTACCTGACCAGTACCCAGAAAGCGCCCCACCCCCTTCACCGAGGCCGTCAACGCGGGCCCGGAAGCACCCTGAACGGCGCCGTGACGGTGAACGAACGCCCGACCCGCGGGGCGATTTCGACACCCAGCGTCTTCAGGATTCGGTATCGACCGGGGGGCGTTCCGCTCGGGATAAGGAGTCGGTTGCAACCGCCGGCGGCGCCTGGACCGAGCCCGCCCAACCACAGCTCCCAGAGTTCTTGACGCGTCAGGTCGTAACGTTGCCAGTCGCCGCCCGTCCGCCGTTGCACCACGAAGGATTCGCCGTAGGTGAGCCATTCGGTGCCGAGCTCTTCCGGGCGCACCGCGACCACCGCCCCAGGACGGACGGTGCCGCGATTGATCCCGAGCCTGACCCTGACGGAGCGTGGGACCACCCGCAGATATTGGCTGTAGCTGCCGAGCTCCCCGCCGCCGCCATCCCTGACCTGGATGTCGAAGCGGTAGAAGCCCGGACGGCTCGGAACCGGGAGATCGATGCTCGGCTGCCTGGCACCGTCGATCCGGCCGATATGGGTTCGCGTGTGGTCGACTTCTTCGACCACCCCGCCATCCCGGTCGAGGGCCAGCAACCGTGCCGTCACGCCCCAATCGACGGTGGGCGTCTCCGGGTGGTGGCCGAGGAACCCGACGTCCCAGAATGCGTAGCCGAACCTACCCCCGCCGACCAGCACGTGGCCGACGCTGGTCTCATACATTTCCACCCTCCGCGGGCCGAACGGGAGGTTCCCCAGCCCCGGATGGTCCTTGGATCGCGGCGGGACGCTCGTGACCGAGGGTAATTCGGCGAGCGGCGATTCATAGTCCCTCGGACCCGGAGCGGAACAGAACTCCCCCGGAGTGTCGTTGGCGCGGACGGCAGGGGCGACCGGATGGCCGAGTAGACCGACTATGGCGACCATCAAAGCGGCCGCGGAGCTCAACGTCATGGCGGTACCAAAACCAACTCGTGCCCGCCCAGTGTTAACGAACCGCTGCGCTCCCTCGAGCGATGTCAGCCGGTGCCGGTGGCCTCGGGGTCGGACCAGACTTCCTTCAGCCAAGGCGGGACGACGGCGAAGGTGGCGTGGGAGTCGGCGGCGATCGGCTCCAGCGGGATCAGGTGGACGCGGCGGCCGGGGGTGAAGCGGCTGCCGCGCGGGGCGCCTGCGGCGTTGCCGGCGTGGCTGCCGCCGGAGACGAGGAGGAGGCCGGTCTCCGGTCCCCAGCCGTTCGGATGGCGGACGTCCAGGTCTTCGGCGAGTTCGCTGAGGAAGCCGATGCCGGCGTCCGCGCCCCAGTCGAGATCCTGCAGCGAGTAGTCGTAGCCGTCGTGGGCGGAGGCGCGCTCGTCGACCGAGCCATCGGGGTTGAGGCGGAGCTGGACCGATTCCCAGTCGTCGCGATGTTCACCCGCGTCGCCGACGATCGGCACGTCGCGCAGGGTCGCCGAGTTGGCGTAGTAGAGCCAGTACTGGATGTAGAGACGCCCGGCGCGAGCATCGGAGCAGTCGATTCCGGCCGCTTCGCTCTCCTCCCTCGCCCCCGCCCGGCAGTCGACGACGTGGACGAAGGCGGTCACCGGCAGGCGCTGATCGGTGCGGTGGACGAGGCCGTCGTCGGGGGCGTCGCCACATTCGCTCAGCCGACAGCGGCGATAGTCGACCGGGACCGCGCGCGAGCCGTCCTCGAAGCCGATCGTCGGCATGTGGCGGCGCACCAGCCGCCCGATTTCGTCGCCATAGGTGGCGATCAGGAGCGGCTCGTCACCGCAGCCGTCGGCGAGCTCAGCCGCGCAGAGGATCCGCTGGGCGACCGAGCGCGCCAGGTCGGTCCCCGGCGCCCGCACCCCGGCCGCCAGCGCCCCGACCAGGGCCAGCGCGACCAGGCACACCAGCCCCACCCACTCGACCGTCCCCTGTCCGCGCTCGTCGGCCACGGGGGTCTAAGCCCCGAGAAGATCCGATCCTCCCCCACCTCGACGGGAAATTCGCCCAGCTTGCTGCCAGGAGGGATTGGCGAAACTCGCGTGTGCGGCTGGCGAGCGCCGGACCAAGCGGGGCAAGGACGCAGGGAGGCCGAATAGCAGCGCTATTTGGCCGACCGAGGACGCCGCACCGCGCCGTGTCCGCCGCCGCCAGGCGTGCGCGGGAGTTTCGCCAATCCCTCCTAGAGGCCGGTCTGGACCTCGAGGTCCCCGGACCGCTGGGCCTCCATCAGCACCTGGTAGTCGGCGTCGTTCTGGTCGGCGTAGGACTGCGAGAATTCGACGATCGCCCGATCGAACTTGTCCCCCTTGCCGAGGTAGGCGGAGATCGCCTGGCGGTCACCGGTCCGGGCGTGGGCCCGGGCGAGCGTCCAGCCACAGAGCTGGGCGTACCCGGTCATCGTCGAGGCGTTCATCTGCTCGACTTCGGCCGAGCCCTTGCCGTCCCAGAGCTGGCGGACGTAGAAGTCCCTCTGCTTGCCGTCGATCCCATGGGCGGTGATCCAGCCGAGGAGGCCGTCGCTCGCCGCCTGCATGAGGCGCTGCCCGGCGACCACCCGGTGGCCGTGGTTCTCGAACCGACTGGCCCCGGCGAACGGCTCGAGCACCGACTGCCCGGCTTCCTTGATCTGCAGGAAGAGCGGGTCATCCTCGCCGCGGCCGAACATCAAGGTGATCCACGCCCGCGTCCCGACGCTGCCGACGCCGACCACTTTGTGCGCGGCGTCGACGTAGCGGTAGCGACCGACCAGGAGCCGGGCCTGCTCGTCGAGCGTGTCGGTGTACTCGCGCAGCAGACCCTGCACCAGCGCCTCGAGCGCCGTCGCGTCGAGGCCTTCGCGGGCGGCCAGCTCGCCGATCGGCACGAGGAGCGGCGGCCGACTGGCGATCCGCACCTTCCCGTCGCGCCTTTCGGTCAGTTTCGCCAGCGCCCGCAGGCTGCCCTTCTCGCGTGCCTTGGCGAGGTTCTTCTGCGCCCGGCGCCGCGCCGCCTTGTCGATCCGCGAGGACCAGGTCCGCCCGAACTCCTCCATGTCGAGGCGCGCGTACCAGACATCGAGCTCCTTCATCGCGGCGAAGCGGGCGATCGCCTCCCGATACGCGGCAACGCCCGCGAGGGCGACCGCATCCTGGTCGGCAGCGCCGAAGCCGCGGTCGCGGGCGGCGATCAGGACGCTGACGACGAGCCGCTTGACGTCCCACTCGAACGGCCCCGGCAGCGTCTCGTCGAAGTCGTTGATGTCGAAGACGAGGCGCCGATCGGGTGCCTGGAAGACGCCGAAGTTGGAGAGGTGCGCGTCGCCGCAGAGCTGCACCCGCAGGCCCGAGTTCGGCTGCGCGGCGAGATCGGCGGCCATGATCGCCGCGGCGCCGCGGTAGAAGGTGAAGGGGGACGCCAACATGCGCCCGTAGCGGACCGGGACCAGCTCCGGCACCCGGGTCTGGTCCTGCGCGGCGAGGATCTCGAGCGGCGAGGAGCGCTCCGGGCCCGGCGCCCAGGTCGCCTGCGAGGACCGCGGCACCGCCTTCCGCGCCGCCCGGCCGCCCTCTTTCCCGGAGGGGCCCGGGGGGCTCTCGGTCGCCGCCTTCGTGTCGGTCACGCTCACCATCCGAGGCTCCCATCGTGCCGGCACGGTCGCCGGCATGCCCGCACCCCTCTTGCGAGGATGCGGGCGCCTCGGTCAGGCGCGGGTTAGGGTTTCCTGTGTGCCCGTGAAAGTCGCCCTCGCCGAGGACAGCTACATCGTCCGCGAGGGCGTCGAGCAGGTCCTGCGCGGCGACGAGGAGATCGAGGTGACGGCGAGCTGCGGGGACATGGCCTCGCTGCTGGAGGCAGTCGCGGCCGACCCCCCGGACGTCGTCCTCACCGACATCCGGATGCCGCCGGACGGCGCCGACGCGGGCATCCAGATCGCCTCCCGCCTGCGCGAGAGCCACCCCGAGATCGGAGTCGTCGTCCTCAGTCAGTACGCCGAGCCGGGCTTCGTCCTGCGGCTGCTGGGCGACGGCTCGGACGGGCGGGCCTACCTGCTGAAGGAGCGGGTCGCCGATCGCGCCGAGCTGACCCGGGCGATCAAGGCGGTGGCCGACGGGGGTTCGGTCATCGACCCGAAGATCGTCGAGGTGCTGGTGGCGGCGCAGGCGCGCTCGGAGAACTCACCGTTGGGCGAAATGACCCCGCGAGAGCTGGATGTGCTCGCGGGGGTCGCCGCGGGCAAGAGCAACGCCGCGATCGCCGCCGACCTCGTGCTGACGAAAAGGGCGGTCGAGAAGCACATCAACGCGATCTTCCTGAAACTCGACCTCACCTACTCGCCGGACGCCGATCAGGTCTCCAAGCGGGTGAAGGCGGCATTGATCTTCCTCGCCGAGGCCGAGTACCAGCGTTAGGGCACCACCCCCACGGGAAGGGGTGCGCACAGGATGGCGCCGCCCGGATCGAGATGGGACGCTTCCGGGCCGATGACCGACAGGTCCGCACCGGTGACCGTGCTCGCGGTGGACGACCACCCGCGTTTCCTCGAGGTGGCGCGCGCCGTGGTCGAGGCCACGCCGGGCTTCGCCTGGGCGGGCGGGGCGTCCTCCGGCGAGGAGGCGCTGGCGACCGCGGCGGGCGGTGGGCTCGACCTGGTCCTGGTCGACGTCAACATGCCGAGCATGGACGGGTTCGAGCTGACGCGGCGACTGCGGGCGTCCCATCCCGACACCCTGGTCGCGCTGATCTCCGCCCAGAAGCCGGACGAACTGCGGCGGGCAGGCGGGTCCGAGGAGCACCCGGTCTTCGCCAAGGAGGGCCTGCGCCCCGCCTGGCTGCGCAGCTTCTGGCAGGAAAACCGGGACGGCGCGGTACCCGGAGCGAAGTAGTCTGGCCCCGAAGGGGGCCGACTTGACCGACCGCAAACTCACGGCACTCGGGGTGCTCGGGCTGGCGCTGTGCGCGATCTCGGTCGTCATCGTCGAGGCCGATCCGCCGGCCTCCGGCCGCACCGCCGAGTCGACGATCGCGGTGCTGACCACCGCCGCCCTGCTGGGGGTCGGCCTCTACGCCTGGCACCGCGATGCCGAGGGCCGCTTCGGCCCGGTCCTGTTCGCCACCGGCGTCTGCTGGTTCTTCGTCACCTTCGCCAACTCCGACGACGCCTTCCTCTACAGCGTCGGGCGGATCGCGGGCTGGGTCTTCGAGGTGCTGCTCGCCTACGCGCTCCTCAGCTATCCGACCGGTCGGCTCGAGAGCCGCGGAGCGCGGACCGTCGTCATCGGCGGCGCCCTCCTCGTCGGGCTGCTCTACCTGCCGACGATCCCGCTGACCGCGCAGTACCCGCTGCCGGCGCCGTTCACCAGCTGCACGGCGGAATGCCCGCAGAACTTCTTCCTCGCCGGCTCCGAACCGTCCTTCGTCCCGGACCTGATCAAGCCGCTGCGGGACATCCTCGCGATTGCCGTCTATCTCGGCGCCGTCTTCGTCCTCGCCGGGCGATTGCGGAGTGCCGGGCACAACCAGCGCCGCACCCTGGTGCCGGTCCTCGGCGCGGCGGTGCTGCGCTTCGTCGCCGCGATCGTCTACGTGGCGCTGCGGCGGGTCGACGCGAGCGGGGGCGTGCTCGACGCCGCCGTGCTCGTCGCCCTGCTGAGCGTCCCGGCGACCGCCGTCGGCTTCCTCGTCGGCCTGGTCCAGTGGCGGTCCTACTCGGCCGGGGCGCTGGGGCGGCTGACCACGGGCCTCGCCGAGACGAAGACCCCCGGCGAGCTGCGCGTCCTCCTGGCGAGGGCGCTGGAGGAACCGCGGGTCGAGCTCTACTACTCCGATCCGCCGCCTGACGGGAGCGCCGCCGCGGCGCCCTGGCGGGACTCCTCCGGGTCCGTCGTCTCCGCGCCGGATCCGCCGCCGCACTCCTCTCTGCGCGAGGCCGAGGCGGAGTCGGGCCTGCGGGTGGCGGTGGTCTGCGAAGAGGGCTTCGACGACCGTCCCGAGTTCCTCGACGCGGTCTGCGCCTGCGTCGTCTCCGGCCTCGAACGACAACGGCTGGACGCGGCGCTGGCAAGCTCGCTCGCCGATGTCGCCGCCTCGCGGAAACGGTTGGTGGGAGCCGCCGACGGCGCCCGCCAGAAGATCGAGCGCGACCTCCACGACGGCGCCCAGCAGCAACTTGTCGCCCTGCGGGTGAAGCTCGAGCTCGCCCGCGAGGCGCTCGAGGCCGACCCCGACGAGGCGGCCGAGATGGTCGCCGGCCTCGGTCCCGAGGTCGAGGAGATCATCGAAGAGGTGCGCTCGCTGGCGCGCGGGATCTACCCGGCGCTGCTCGCCTCCGACGGCCTCGGGGAAGCCCTGCGCTCGGCCGCCCAGCGCCTGCCGGTGCCGGTGCGGATCGACGCCGACGGGATCGGTCGCCTGCCCTCGGAGACCGAGAGCGCCGTCTACTTCTGCTGTCTGGAGGCGATGCAGAACGTGACCAAGCACGCGGAGGGCGCCAGCGCGGTGACGATCGTCCTGCGCGCCGAGGGCGACCTGCGCTTCCAGGTGAGCGACGACGGCTGCGGCTTCGTCGCCGCCGATCCAAACGGCTCCGGGCTCACCGGGATGAGCGATCGGCTCGCCGCCGTCGGCGGCGAGCTCCGGGTCGAGTCGGCGCCCGGTCAGGGCACCCGCGTCCACGGTCGGGTGCCGATCGAGTGAGGCGGTGGCACGCACCACCTGGATAGGCGTGCTCGTGCCCTTTTGATCAACGCCCCTGCTTGAGACCGTCTGCTCCGTAAAACGCGTCCCGTCCGCGGCGGCGCCGAGGAGAGGATTGAAATGCTTCCGCTCGCAGCGGACTACCCACTACTGAACATCATCTGGACGATGCTGGTCTTCTTCGGCCTCTTCCTCTGGATCATGTTGATCTTCCGCGCCTTCGCCGACCTCTTCGGCCGGCACGACGTCTCCGGCTGGGGCAAGGCCGCCTGGACGATCCTGATCATCCTCATCCCCTTGATCGGGGTCTGCATCTACCTGCTCACCCAGGGCAAGGGCGTCGCCGAACGCGAGGCGGCCAAGGCGAAGCAGTCCCAGGGCGAATTCAACGACTACGTGAAGAACGTCGCCGGCGCCAGCCCGGCCGAGGACATCGCCAAGGCGAAAGCGCTCCTCGACAGCGGCGCGATCGACGCCGACGAGTTCAATCGACTGAAGGCGAAGGCCCTCGCATGAGCGACCAGCACGAGATCGAGGAGATGGGTCCGATCGACTACCTGCTGGTCGAGTGGCCCGGGCGCCAGCCGAACGGCGAGGTCGCACCGCACCTGATCGACCTGGTCGATCGCGGCCTGATCCGGATCCTCGACCTGCTCTTCCTCGCCAAGGGCGAGGACGGCTCGGTGGAGGTCCTCGAGCTCGGCGAGATCCCAGCCCTCGCCGCCTTCGAAGGTGCCTCCACCGGGCTGATTGCAGACGATGACCTGGAAGAGGCCGCCGCGGTGATGGAGCCCGGGACCTCGGCGGGCCTGCTCGTCTACGAGAACCGGTGGGCCGCGCCGTTCGCGATCGCGGTCCGCCAGAGCGGCGGCCAGCTCGTCTCCAGCGGCCGTATCCCGATCCAGGCCGTCCTCGCCGCCCTCGACGCGGCCGAGGCCTAGAAAGAGAGGAAGTCATGCCAGGTCTACTACGGGGGATGGTGCGCACCGCCGCCGTCGCCGGCACCGCCACCGCCGTCAGCGGCGGCGTCCGTCGGCGCCAGGAATCTCGCTGGGCCCAGCAGGAAGCGCCCGCCTACCCGCAGGCGGCGCCTGCCGCCCCGGCCCCGCCGCCGGCCGCCGATTCGGGGCCGTCGGTGATCGATCAGCTGAAGGAGCTCGGCGAACTGAAATCGCAGGGCATCCTCACCGAGGAGGAGTTCGCCGCTCAGAAGGCTAAGTTGCTCGGGTCCTGATGTAACCCGGGAGGCAGAAGACGATGGAGCGCAAGGCGACCGTTGGCGCCGGGCTGATCCTGCTCACGCTGTGCGCGGGGCAGTTCCTGATGATGCTCGACAGCTCGGTGATGAACGTCTCGATGGCGACGGTCGCCGACGATCTCGACACCAACATCACCGGCATCCAGACGGCGATCACCCTCTACACGCTGGTGATGGCCGCCTTCATGATCACCGGCGGCAAGATCGGCCAGATCCTCGGCCGCAGCCGCGCCTTCTCGATCGGCTGCGTGATCTACGGAGTGGGCTCCCTGACCACTTCCGTCGCCCCCAACCTCGGCGTCCTGCTGCTCGGCTGGTCCGGCCTGGAGGGGCTCGGGGCCGCCCTGATCCTGCCCGCGATCGTCGCCCTCGTCGCCTCCAACTTCCCTACCGACGAAAGGCCGCGCGCCTACGGCCTGGTCGCCGCGGCGGCGGCCATCGCCGTCGCCGTCGGGCCGATCATCGGCGGCCTCTTCACCACGTATCTGTCGTGGCGTTACGTCTTCGCCGGCGAGGTCCTGGTCGTCATCGCCATCCTCATCCTCAGCCGGCGCATCGAGGCCGAAGAGCCGGAAAAGGCGCGACTCGACCTGGTTGGCACGGGGCTCTCGGCGGTCGGCCTCGGGCTGATCGTCTTCGGCATCCTGCGTTCGGGCACCTGGGGGCTCGTCCGCGCGAAGGCCGACGGCCCCGAATGGATCGGCCTCTCGCCGGTGATCTGGCTGATCCTCGCGGGCGGGCTGGTGATCTGGGCGTTCGCGCTGTGGGAGAACCGCGTCCTCTCCCGCGGCGGCGAGCCGCTGGTCGACCCGGCGATCCTGCGGACGAAAGAGCTGCGCGCCGGCCTCAACTCGTTCTTCTTCCAGTACCTGCTGCAGGGCGGGCTCTTCTTCGCCATGCCGCTCTTCCTCTCGGTCGCCCTGGGGCTGTCGGCGATCGAAACCGGCGTCCGCCTGCTGCCGCTGTCCTTCACCCTCATCCTGGCGGCGGCCGGTGTGCCGAAAGTCTTTCCCGACGCCTCGCCGCGGCGGGTGGCGCGGATCGGCTTCATCGCCCTGTTCGCCGCCCTCGTGGTGCTGATCGCGGGCCTGCAGGAGGGCGCCGGCGCCGGCGTCACCACCTGGCCGATGCTGCTTGCAGGCCTCGGCATCGGGGCGCTCGCCTCCCAGCTCGGCGCCGTCACCGTCTCCTCCGTGCCGGACGAGCAGAGCAGCGAGGTGGGCGGCCTGCAGAACACGATCACCAACCTCGGCATCTCGATCGGGACGGCCCTGACCGGCGCGATCGTGATCGCCGCGCTCAGCTCCTCGCTCCTGACCGGGGTCGAAGGGAGCTCTCAGATCCCGGCCCCGGTCAAGGCGCAGGCTTCCACCCAGCTCTCCGGCGGGGTGCCCTTCATCTCCGACAAGGAACTCGAAACGGCCCTCGACGAAGCCCACGTGGGACCGCGGGCGACCGAAGCGATCATCGAAGAAAACGAATCGTCGCGACTGATCGGCCTGCGCACCGCCCTGGCGGTGCTGGCGGCCCTCTCCCTCGTCGCACTCTTCTTCACCAGCAGGCTCCCAGCGCGCCCGCCGACGGCCACCGCCACTTAGATGACGCTGGCGCCACGGGCCCTGGCGGCGGGGAAGCTGTCGCCTCGCGGCTGATGGGCGACCCCGGCAGGCTAAGGCCGCCCATCAGCCGCCGGGCGGGGAGTTTCGATGGGCGCGGGTCTCGGGACGGAGGCGTGAGGGTCCCGCACGGGCTGCGTGACGAACCCAGCGCACACCGCCCCGGGCGGTCGTCCTTTCCCACCCCTCCCGAGCCGCCGCGGTCGTCCTTACCCACCCCTCCCGAGCCGCCGCGGTCGTCCTTACCCACCTATAGCGCCGGTTAGGACGACCCCGCCTGGGGGGCCGCCGGTTAGGACGACCGCGTGGCTCCGGGTCCCTTGCTTCGCCTCCCGAGGAGCCGTGGATGGCGGGCCGACCTCAGAAGACCCGGGTCGGACCGGCATCCACGGCTCTCGCCAGCCCTCCATACTCTCCCGATGGCTCAGCGGGGGAAATTGCGGGACCTGTTGATCCTGGCAGCGGCCTTGGCGCTTCTCGTTGCGGCCATCCCGGCGAGTGGCTCGGCGGCCAAGAAGAAGGCCAAGCACAAGAAGGCCGCGACGAGCGCGGTCTTCTGCGGGTCGGCGGTGGTCGACAACTACTGGGCGCCGCTGGAAAAGCTGAAGCCGATCCCGGCCGTCCCCGAAGGCGGCGTGCTGCCGTTCGCGCCCGCGGGCCTCACGCTCGGGGTCACCGGACCGCAGGGGATCCTGGTCGGTGGCTCGACCAGCATCGGCCTCCGCCTCACCAATGCCGCGGCAACGACGCCTCGCCTGGGCTGGGTCGTGCTCGAGCGGCTGATCCGCTTCAGCGCCGACGGCACCAGCATCAGGCCCGCCGGGCTCAAACGGATCGACCTGAAGCAGCTGCCGGCGGGCAAGCACCGCGGCCTCACCTTCCCGCTCACCTCCACCCCCGGGATCTACTCGCTCGAAATCACGATCCAGAACCACCGCGGCCGGCTCCTGGGCCGCTACGGCGAGTACGTCCGCGTGGTCGAACGAACCGTCAACGTCGGGATCACCCTCGCCGCCTACGACAACTTGGTCCCCGGCGCCTATCTCGAAAGCTGCTTCGAAAACCACGGCAGCGCCGCGGTGACGCCCACCGGGACGAGCCTCGAACGCTTCGACGGCCGCGCCTGGCGGCCGGTCACCGTCCCGGTCGGGCCCCAGTACGCGCCCGCCCAGACGCCGATCCTGCGCAGCCTCGGCCCCGGCGAAGCGGAACGGATCGGCACCCTGATCCCACCCGACGCGAAGCCCGGTCTCTACAAACTGACCGCCACCGCCACCGTCCTCGACAGCGGCGAACCGGTCGTCCTCACCGCCGAATTCGGCGTGCTCTAGACGCCGCCCGCGGGCGGCGTCGCCTGATCAGAGGTTCTCGATCTCGGCGGCGATTTCGCTCGCCGCCGCTTTCGCGTCGGCGAAGAGCATCGAGGTGTTCGGTTCGTAGAAGAGGTCGTTGTCGATGCCGGCGAACCCGGTCGACAGCGAGCGCTTGATCACGATCACCTCGTTGGCCTGGCTGACTTCGATGATCGGCATCCCGGCGATCGGCGAGTTGGGGTCGTTTTTCGCCGCCGGGTTGGTGACGTCGTTCGCCCCGATCACCACGGCGACGTCGACGCGCGGCATCTCCGGGTTGATCTCGTCCATCTCTTTCAGGTGCTCGTAGGGCACGTCGGCCTCGGCGAGGAGGACGTTCATGTGCCCGGGCATTCGCCCCGCGACCGGGTGGATCGCGTAGTTGACCGTCACCCCGCGGGCCTCTAATTGGTTGGCCATCTCTTTGACCGCGTGCTGGGCCTGGGCGACGGCGAGGCCGTAGCCGGGGACGATCACGACGTTGTCGGCGTAGGCGAGCTTGATCGCCGCGTCCTGGGCGCCGATCGAGGTGACCGGCCGTTGCTCACCGCTGCCGGCGACTGCCGCGGGCGCGCCGCCGAAGCCGGAGAAGAGGATGTTGGCGACCGAGCGGTTCATCGCCGTCGCCATCTCCATCGTCAGGATCGTTCCCGAGGAGCCGACCAGGGTCCCGGCGACGATCAGGGCGACGTTCTGCAGGGCGAAGCCGGCGGCCGCGGCGGAGAGACCGGTGAAGGCGTTCAGCATCGAGATCACCACCGGCATGTCGGCGCCGCCGATCGGCAGCACCACCAGGTTGCCGAGGATCGCGGCGCAGACCAGGATCAGGATGAAGAGGGCCTGCGAGGGCGGTTCGTTGTTGATCGCGATGATGACCGCCAGGACGATCACGCCGATCCCGAGGATCGCGTTGATGATCTGCTGCCCCGGCACGGCCATCGGCCGGGTCGGGATCACTTCCTGGAGCTTCCCGAAGGCGATGTTCGAGCCCCAGAAAGAGACCGAGCCGATGATCGCCGCGAGCAGGGTCGGGATCAGGTCTTCGAGCGGCATCGCGCCACCGAGGCTGATCCCGTGGCGGATCTCCGACCAGGCGATCAGGGCCACCGCGCCGCCGCCGACCCCGTTGTAGAGGGCGACCATCTGCGGCATCTCGGTCATTTTCACTTTGATCGAGGCGTAGGCGCCGACGGCCGAGCCGATCGCCAGACCGATCGCGATCAGGCCCCAGTTGCCCATCCCATCGAGCAGCAAGGTGGTGACCACGGCGACCGCCATGCCGGCCGCGGCGATCAGGTTGCCGCGCTTGGCGGTGGTCGGGTGCGTGCCCTGTTTCAGGCCCAGGATGAAGAGCGAGAACGAGACGATGTAGAGCGCCGTGGCGACATCGCCGCCCGGCTTGAGGACCGCGTCGACCATCATTTACCGGTGCCGCCTTTGCCGTCCCCGTCAGCGTCGGCCTTCGGTTTCGGCTTTTTGGCGAACATGCCGAGCATCCGGTCGGTGACCATGAAGCCGCCGACGATGTTGATCGCGCCGAAGGCGACGGCGATCGTGCCGATGACGTACTCGAGCGGATCGTCGGCGTAGCCGAGGACGATCAGGCCGCCGAGCATGACGATGCCGTGGATCGCGTTGGTCTGCGACATCAGCGGCGTGTGCAGGGTGGTCGGCACCTTCGAGATGACCTCGAAGCCGACGAAGATCGCCAGCACGAAGATGGTGAACTCGGTGAACAGGGTCATCGCATTCCTCCCTCGGACGAAAATCGCCGCGGACTCGAATGACCGGTGATCACCGCGTCGATTTTCATCCTCACGGGGCGTCCCTCCCGGCGGCGCGCTCGTTCTTGATCTCGCCACCTTGGGTGATCAGCGCGGCGGCGAGGATGTCGTCCTCGAGGTCGACGTTCACGGTGCCCTCCTCGGTGATCATCAAACCGAGCAGGTTCTCCAGGTTTTTCGCGTAGAGCTGCGAGGCGGGAAGCGGCATCAGGCTCGGCAGGTTGCGCGGCCCGACGACCTTGACGCCGTTCTCGACCACCGTCTCACCCGGTTTGGTGAGCTCGCAGTTGCCGCCGGTTTCGGCGGCGAGATCGACGATCACCGAGCCCGGCTGCATGCCGCGCACCGCGTCGGCGGTGATCAGCAGCGGGGCCGGGCGGCCCGGGATCGCGGCGGTGGTGACGATGATGTCCTGTTTGGCGGCGTTGGCCGCGAGCGCGTCGCGCACCTGCGCGTTCTCCTCGTCGGTGAGCGGCCGGGCGTAGCCGCCCTCGCCCTCCGCGTCGGGGATGAAGTCGAGTTCCAGCGGGCGGCCGCCGAGCGAGGCGATCTGCTCCCAGGCGGCGCGGCGGATGTCGAAGCCGGTGGTGATCGCGCCGAGGCGCTTTGCCGTGGCGACCGCCTGCAGCCCGGCGACGCCGGCGCCGAGGACGAGGACTTTGGCCGGCGGCACCGTGCCCGCGGCGGTGGTCATCATGCCGAAGAAGCGACCCGACTCACGGGCGCCGATCAGCATCGCCGCGTACCCGGCGGCGGCGGCCTGCGAGGAGAGCGCGTCCATCGCCTGGGCGCGGGTGGTCCGCGGGATCGCCTCCATCGCGAAGGAGGTGACGCCGGACGCAGCGAGGCCTTTGTTGGTGTCGGCGGCGACCCAGGGGTTCAGGTGCGAGATGAAGATTTGGTTGGAGCCGAGGCGGCCGATGTCCTCGGCGCTCGGCACCCCGACCTTGAGGACGACGTCGGCATTCCAGATTGCGTCGGCACCGGCGATCTCGGCGCCGGCGTCGGTGTACTGAGAGTCGGGGTGACCCGACTCGTCGCCGGCCCCGGACTCGATCAGCACGTCGACTTTCTCGTTTTTCTTCAACGAGCGGACGACGTCAGGGACAAGCGCGACCCGGCGCTCCCCCTCGGCGGTCTCTTTCGGTACACCGATCTTCACAGCGGCGCGGAACCTTATGCGATCTGTCACTCAGACGGTCTGACGCCCGGCCATCGCGGCCAACCGCTCGAGCGTGTGACGCTGCTGATCTCGCTCCAGATGGGCAGGTGAGACGATCAGGCGATCCACACCGGCGGCGACGAAGCGCTGCACCCGCTCCGCGACTTCGGCTTCCGTACCGACCAAGGAGGTCGTGTGGACGAGCTCGTCAGGGATCGCCGCGAAGGCGCCGCCGCGGTCGTCGGCCTGGAAGCGCCGCTGCACCTCGTCGGCGACGTCGCCGAAGCCGAAGCGGTGCGCCAGGTCGACGTAGAAGTTGGTCTTCCGCGACCCCATACCCCCCAGATAGAGGAGCAGGCTCGCTTTGACCAGGTTGCGCGCCGCCTCTAGGTCGCCGTCGATCGCGCAGGAGAGCGACGGCGAGACCTCCAGATCGGCACGCGTCCGCCCCGCCGCGGCGAAGCCCGCCTCCAGGTGCTCGCCCCAGCTCTCCTGGAAGTGGTCGACGGAGAAGAAGACTGGGATCCAGCCGTCGGCGACTTCGGCGGTCATCTGCACCGATTTGCGCCCGATCGCCCCGATGAAGACCGGGATCGAGCTCCGCAGCGGGTGGAAGTTCAGCTTTAGCGCCTTCCCCTCGCCGCCCGGCAGCGGCAGGTCG
>DATEDJ010000111.1:0-24930 GCA_035281725.1 Solirubrobacterales bacterium | reverse complement strand
CAACGGCTTCACGATCGTCGAGTACTACCTGGCGCGCGGCATGGAGATCGACTCCTTTGCGCCCAACCTGAGCTTCTTCTTCTCCAACGGGATGGACCCGGAGTACGCGGTGATCGGGCGGGTCGCGCGGCGGATCTGGGCGCGGGCGATGCGCGAGCGCTACGGCGCCTCGGAGCGCAGCCAGATGCTCAAGTACCACATCCAGACGAGCGGTCGGAGCCTCCACGCGCAGGAGATCAGCTTCAACGACATCCGCACGACTTTGCAGGCGCTGTACGCGATCTTCGACAACTGCAACAGCCTGCATACGAATGCGTACGACGAGGCGATCACGACGCCGACCGAGGAGTCGGTGCGGCGGGCGGTGGCGATCCAGCTGATCATCAATCGAGAGCTCGGGCTGAACTTCACCGAGAACCCGTGGCAGGGCTCGTTCGCGATCGAGGCGCTGACCGACCTGGTCGAGGCCGCGGTCTACGAGGAGTTCGAGCGGATCTCCGAGCGCGGTGGCGTGCTCGGCGCGATGGACACGATGTACCAGCGCGGCCGCATCCAGGAAGAGTCGATGTACTACGAGCGACTGAAGCACGACGGCACGCTGCCGCTGATCGGCGTCAACACCTTCCTCCCCGAGGAGGGGGCGGAGGAGCGGACCGACGGGGTGGAGCTGATGCGCTCGACCGACACCGAGAAGGACGACCAGATCGACTCGGTGCGCGCCTTCCAGGCGCTCGGTGAGGAGCGGCGCGATGCGGTGCTGGGACGTCTGCGAGAGGTGGCGCGGGAGCGCGACAACGTCTTCGCGGCGCTGATGGACGCGGTGAAAGTCGCCTCGCTCGGCCAGGTATCGGGCGCGCTCTATGAGGTGGGCGGCGAGTACCGGCGGAATATGTAGTCATGTAGTGGTGCGAATCGTCTGCCTGGTCCCGAGCATCACCGAGCTTCTCTGTGATCTGGGGCTGTCGGAGCAGGTCGTGGGGCGGACCGGGTTCTGCATCCATCCCTGGGAGGTGGTCCGGGAGATCCCGAGGGTGGGAGGGACCAAGGACGTGCTCATGGACCGGGTGCGGGAGCTGGAGCCGACCCACGTGGTGGTCAACGTGGACGAGAACTTGAAAGAGGACGCGGAGACGCTCGCGGAGTTCGTCCCGAACGTGGTGGTGACGCACCCGCAGGAGCCCCGCGACAACCTCGACCTCTACCGCCAGATGGGCCGCGAGTTCGACCGCGAGGCCGAGGCCGAGCGGCTGTGCGAGCGCTTCGAGGCCGCCTACGCCCGCGCCACCGCGAGCCCCGGCCCCGAGCAGAGTGTCCTCTACCTGATCTGGCGCGACCCCTGGATGACCGTCGCCCCCGACACCTACATCGCCCAGACGCTCGCCCTCTTCGGCTGGACCCAGCCTGTAGAGGTTGGTAGCCCAGAGGGCGACCAACCTCTACAGGCCCGCTATCCGGAGGTCGAATTGGCCGATTTCGCCGACGTGGATCGGATCCTGCTCTCCTCGGAGCCATTCCACTTCAAGGAGCAGCACGTCGCCGAGGTCGAGGAGCTCGTCCCCGGCCCCAAGGTCTCCCTGATCGACGGCGAGATGACCTCCTGGTACGGATCCCGGGCGATCGCCGGGCTCGACTACCTGGCGGAGTACACGCGGTGAGCCTCGTCCTCTCCTGGAGCGGCGGCAAGGACTCCTCACTGGCCCTGTGGACGCTGCGCGAGGAAGGCATCGAGCCTGCGGCGCTCCTCACCACGATCAACGAGGACTACGGCCGGATCTCGATCCACGGGGTGCGGCGTGAGCTGCTGCACGCCCAGGCGGCCGCGGTCGGCCTGCCGCTGGTCGAGGTCGGCATCCCGACCGAGTGCCCGAACGAGCTCTACGAGGAGCGGATGGCCGCGGCACTCGAGAAGCCGCCCCTGGCCGAGGCGGACACCTTCGCCTTCGCCGACCTCTTCCTCGCCGACATCCGCGCCTACCGCGAAGCGCGGCTGGCGCCGGTCGGCCGCAAGGCGATCTTCCCGATCTGGGGTCGCGAGACCGCCGCGCTCGGTCGCCGCTTTGTCGAGGCCGGCTTCGGCGCGACCCTGGTCGTCGTCGACACCGACCAGCTCGACGCGAGCTTCGTCGGCCGCCGCTTCGACGCGGCGCTGCTCGACGATCTGCCCGCGGGTGTCGACCCCTGCGGCGAGAACGGCGAGTTCCACACCTTCGTCGACTCCGGGCCGATCTTCGCGGCCCCGCTCGCGGTCGAGCTCGGCGAGCTCCGCGACGAGGGTCGCTTCGTCTACCGCGATCTGCGTCCCGCTTGATGGTTCGCCGCGGCGGCCAATAGGATCCCCGTCCGATGGTGAGGACGTTCAAGACTTCGGCTGCCGCGCTTCTCGTCAGCGTCGCGTTCCTGCTTGCGCTGGCCGCGACCGCTTCCGCTGCGTCGTGGGAGGTGAGCCCGACCGCCGTGGCTGCGCCGCAGACCGCCGCCGCATCCGGCACGGCCGCCTGCGCCCCCGGGCAGCTCCGCGTCTCCACTGGCTGCGTCGATCGCCGCGGCGCCCGCCGTCACATCGAAGCGATGGTCCGCGACGCGATGCCGGAACTCGGCCTGCGGGCGACGATCATCCGGGTCGACACCGGCGAACAGAAGCTCGTCGACGCTGGCTTCGGCAACTCGATGAAGGGCGTCCCCGCCTCGCCGAAGATGTACTTCCGGATCGGCTCGATCGCGATCCCCTACCTGATCAACCTCCTGCTGCAGCTGGAAGACGAAGGCAAGCTCTCACTCAACGACAAGCTCGCCAAGTACCGGCCGAACTTCCCCGAGGCAGGCGAAGTCACGCTGCGGATGCTGGCGAACGTCACCAGTGGCTACCCCGACTGGGTCCAGCACAACGAACCGTTCCAGAAGCTGCTGTTCGAAAACCCGTTCCGCCAGTGGTCCTCCAACGAACTGCTGCATTGGGCCTTCACCCAGCCGCTCGCCTGTGCGCCCGGGACCTGCTTCCACTACGCCCACACCAACTTCGCGATCCTCAGCCAGGTGATCTCGAAGGTCACCGGCGAGTCGATCAGCAAGCTGATGCGGGAACGCGTGCTCGATCCGCTCGGCCTCGACCACACCCAGGTCTCCCGCTATCCGGCGTTCCCCGGCCCAGCGCTCCACGCCTACACCGGCGAACGCGGGATCTACGAGGACGACACCTTTTGGAGCCCCTCGTGGTCGATCGGCAACGGCACCGTGATGACCTCGCCGATCGCCGATGTCGTCCACGGCGCCCGCGAGATCGGTCGCGGCGCGCTGATCTCCGCCCAGGCGAACGCCGAGCGGACCGCCCCGACCAGCGTCGGGATCCCGCCGTTCACCAAGAGCCTTTACTACGCGCTGGGGATCACCTTGGCCAACGGCTGGGAATTCCAGAACCCCTTCATCGACGGCTACACCGGCGTCTCGGCCTACCTGAAGTCGCAGGACATCTCCGCCGGGATCGTCACCACCCAGCTGCCGCAGAGCTCTGCCAACGGCGTCGGCAACGCGACGATCCTGCTCCAACGGCTGAGCGAATACATCAGCCCCGGGAACGTGATCCAGCTCCCGCCGCCACCCTGAGCGGGCGCGGGCGATCCGCCACCCCGGTCCGACCGGGGGGTTTGCCTTGAGAGCGGCGAAGGTAAGTTGTATTCCTACTATCTGTACGCCACCTAGCTTGAGGAGCGCAGATGGGCATTGATCGAGTCGCCGTCCTGGGCGGCGGGCTGATGGGTTCGGGAATCGCCGAGTCGGTATCCCGGGCGGGCGTACCGGTGGTCGTCCGCGACGTCGACGCGGCTGCCTTCGAAGCCGCCCGTGGCCGTATCGAGGGTTCGCTCGGGCACGCCCGCGAGCGAGGGAAGATCGAGGACGCCGAGTACGAGGAGATCCTCGGGCGGATCACCTTCACCGATCGGCTCGAGGACATCGCCGGTGCCGACCTGGTGGTCGAGGCGGTGCCCGAGGACGCCGAGCTGAAGGTGAACATCCTCGGCCAGGTCGCCGGGATCGTGTCGGAGGACGCGCTGATCGCGTCGAACACGTCGTCGATCCCGATCGCCCAGCTCGCCGCCGGGCTGCCCCGGCCGGAGCGGGTCCTGGGGCTCCACTTCTTCAGCCCGGTCCCGGTGATGCGCCTGGTCGAGATCGTCGTCGCCCTCGACACCTCTGAGGAGACGGTGGCAACCGCCCAGGACTTCGCCGCGCGGGTCGGCAAGCGGGCGATCGTCACCAAGGACCGCTCCGGCTTCGTCGTCAACATGCTGCTCGTCCCCTACCTGATGGCGGCGGTGCGGATGTACGAAGAAGGCTTCGCCACCGCCGAGGACATCGACGAGGGGATGAAGCTCGGCTGCGGTCACCCGATGGGCCCGCTGACGCTGGCCGACTTCATCGGCCTCGACGTCCTCTACGCGATCGGCGACTCCCTCTATGAGGAGTTCAAGCAGACCGAGTACGCGCCGCCGCCGCTGATCAAGCGGATGGTCGCCTCGGGCCGGATCGGTCGCAAGGCCGGCCGCGGCTTCTACGAGTACCGCCGCGAGCACGCCGGCAGCGCCGCCTGAGCGGTCCGCCGCCGCGCGCGGCCGGCCACAAGAGGACTACTTGAGGATTCCGCTGCGATGATCGAATCTCTCAGTCTGGATCAAGTCCGAACTGGCGAACTGGAGCAGCGAATGGCAGAACAGAAACCGACGGTCGTCCTCATCCACGGCCTCTGGATGACCCCGCTTAGCTGGGAGCACTGGGCGGAGCGCTTCGGCGCCAAGGGCTACCCGGTGGAGACGCCGGCCTGGCCCGGCTTCGACCGCCCGGTCGAGGAGATCCGCGCCGACACCAGCGAGATCGAAAACCTCGGCCTCGAGGAAATCATCGATCACATGGACGCCTTCATCAGCCGGATCGACGGGCCGACGATCATCATGGGCCACTCCTTCGGCGGCGCGATCACCGAGGTCCTGCTCGACCGCGGCCTCGGCGAGGCCGGCGTCGGGATCGACGCGGCGGCGGTGCGCGGCGTCACCAAGCTGCCGATCTCGACCCTGCGCTCTGCCTTCCCGATCCTCAAAAGCCCGGCCAACGGCCACCGCGCCGTGCCGATCACCGCGGAGCAGTTCCACTACGCGTTCACCAACACGATGACGGCGGAGGAATCGCAGCCGATCTACGACCGCTACGCGGTGCCGGGCGCCGGGCGGGTCCTCTGGCAGGGCGCGCTGGCCAACTTCAACCCGCACTCGCCGCTGAGGGTCGACTTCAAGAACCCCGAGCGGGCGCCGCTGCTGCTGATCGGGGGCGGGCAGGACCACGTGGTTCCGGCCCCGGTCGACAAGCAGATGGCGAAGAAAGAGGGCAAGGCGCCGGCCCTCACCGAGTTCAAGGAATTCCCCGAGCGCTCCCATTACACGGTCGGGCAGGAGGGTTGGGAGGAAGTCGCCGACTACGCGATCGACTGGGCCCAGGCCCAGCTCGACGCGCCACCGGCCGCAGCGTAGGCCGGAGCCGCCCCGCCCGATCGCGGGTCGGGCGGCTATCCTCCTCCTCGGAAACTTTCGAAAATCGAATCCCCCACGGAGGACCCCATGTCAACCGCCGCCACGCCGACGGAGAAGCCTCGCGCCGAGGACTTCCTCGCCATCGATCGCAACCTCTCTGACGAAGAGCGCGACATCCGCGACACCGTCCGGGCATACGTGCGGGACAAGATCACCCCGAACGTCGGCGACTGGTTCGAGGAAGGCGAGGTCCCGGCCCGGGAGCTGGCCAAGGAACTGGGCGCCCTCAACGTCCTCGGCATGCACCTCGAGGGCTACGGCTGCGCCGGCGCCTCGGCGACCGCCTACGGGCTCGCCTGCCTGGAGCTGGAGGCGGGCGACTCGGGGATCCGCAGCCTCGTCTCCGTGCAGGGGTCGCTGGCGATGTTCGCGATCTGGAAATGGGGCTCGGAGGAGCAGAAACAGGAGTGGCTGCCGCGGATGGCGGCGGGCGAGGCGATCGGCTGCTTCGGCCTGACCGAGCCGGACGCCGGCTCCGACCCTGGTTCGATGCGCACCCGGGCGCGCCGCGACGGCGGCGACTGGATCATCTCCGGCCAGAAGATGTGGATCACCAACGGCTCGGTGGCCGACGTGGCGGTCGTCTGGGCGCGCACCGACGAGGGCGTGATGGGCTTCGTCGTCCCCGCGGGGACCCCCGGCTTCACCACCCAGGACATCCACAAGAAGCTCAGCCTGCGCGCCTCGATCACCTCGGAGCTGCTGCTCGACGAAGTGCGCCTCCCCGATTCGGCGCGCCTGCCCGAGGTCGCCTCGCTGAAAGGCCCGCTCTCCTGCCTCAACGAGGCCCGCTACGGGATCGTCTGGGGCGCGATCGGCGCCGCCCGCGCCTGCTTCGAAGCGGCGCTCTCCTACTCCAAGGAGCGGACCCAGTTCGACAAACCGATCGGCGGCTTCCAGATCCAGCAGTTGAAACTCGCCAAGATGGCGGTGGAGGTGAACCGCGGCACGCTGCTGGCGCTGCACCTCGGCCGGATGAAGGACGAAGGCGCCCTGCGGCCGGAGCACGTCTCGATGGGCAAGCTCGCCAACGTCGACGCGGCACTCGACGTCTGTCGCACCGCCCGCCAGGTGCTCGGCGCCAACGGGATCACGCTCGAGTACCCGGTGATCCGCCACATGAACAACCTCGAGAGCGTCGTTACCTACGAGGGCACCGCCGACGTCCACGCCCTGGTGCTGGGCGAAACGCTGACCGGGATCGGCGCCTTCCGCTAACCCTCTGTGAGCATCGCCGCGAGGCGGTCGAGCGCCGCCTCGCGATGCGCGTCCAGTTCGGCGACGAGCTGGTCGGCGTCGCCAGCGCGCACGGCGTCGATGATCCGCGCGTGGGCTTCGAGTGAGTCGACCCGGTCGGCCGGGTCGTTGTAATAGAGCGCCCGGTACGTTTCGGTCGAGTCCCAGAGCAGGCGCACGACGCGCATCGTGTGGACTTGATCGGGCGCTTCCAGCACGGCGAAGTGGAAGCGCCGGTTGGCCTCGAGCTCGGCGGTGACGTCGCCCCGCTCGACCGCCGCCTCGCAGTCCTGCGCGGCGAGGGCGATCCGCTCGTGGGCGTCGCTGTCGAGCTGGGTGAGCGCGCCGCGCGCCGCCCGTCCCTCGACCAGCCGGCGCAGGTCATAGATCTCGTGCAGGTCGTCGAGGTCGAGCTCGGTGACGAAGTAGCCGCGCCGCGGCCGGTAGGTGAGCTGGCCCTCCTGCTCGAGCACCGCCAGCGCTTCCCGCACCGGCGCCAGGCTGACCCCGAGCCGCTCCGCGATCTCCTCCTGACGCACCCGCTCGCCGGGCTTCAGCTCACCGGCGATGAAGGTGTGACGGAGGCTCTCGACCGCATGCTGGGCGGCGGTCCCCAACCGCGGATTTTCGAAATTCGATCGGATTGGGGCAGACTACTCGCGCACCCTGAGCGCCGACGTCGGCGCGTCGATAGCGTCCCAGCCGAACCAGAACCCGTGACGAAAGGCAGTCGATGGCGATAAGGATCGGTTACAAGGCCTCGGCCGAGCAGTTCGGGCCGCGCGAGCTGCTCGACTTCTCGATCGAGGCGGAGAAGACGGGGCTCGACGTCGTCTCCGTCTCCGACCACTTCCAGCCTTGGCGCCACGCGGGCGGGCACGCGCCGAACGCGCTGGTCTGGCTCGGCGCCCTCGCCGCCTCGACCGAGCGGGTGGTGATGGGGACCAGCGTCCTCACCCCGACCCTGCGCTACAACCCGTCGATCGTCGCTCAGGCGTTCGGGACGCTCGGCGCGCTGGCGCCGGGGCGCGTCTTCCTCGGCGTCGGCACCGGCGAGTCGCTGAACGAGACGCCCGCCACCGGGGGCGAGTTCCCGGGCGCGAAAGAGCGGCGCCGGCGCCTCGCCGAGTCGGTCCAGCTGATCGAGCGGTTGTGGCGCGAGGAGCGGGTCGACTTCGAGGGCGAGTACTACGAAGCGCGGCGGGCGACGATCTACGACAAACCCGAGGACCCGGTGCCGATCTTCATCGCCGCCTCGGGGCCACTGGCGGCGAAACTGGCGGGACGGCGGGGTGACGGCTTCATCTCGACCAGCGGCAAAGACCCCGACCTCTATCGCGAACTGATGGCGAATCTCGTCGAGGGCGCGGAGAAAGCGCAGCGGGACCCGGACGAGATCCGCAAGATGATCGAGATCAAGGTCTCCTACGACCGCGACGTCGAGATCGCCTTCGAGTCCTGCAAGCTGTGGTCGGCGCTGGGGCTGTCCCACGAGCAGAAAGCGGGAATCGACGATCCGGTCGAGATGGAGCGGGTCGCCGACGAAAACGCCGACAAGGCGCACAACCGCTTCATCGTCTCCAACGAGCCCGACGAGGTGATCGAGAAGATCATGCCCTACGTCGACCTCGGCTTCGAAGATCTGATCCTGCACGCCCCCGGCGACGACCAAAAGCGCTTCCTCGACCAGTT
This sequence comes from Solirubrobacterales bacterium, assembly GCA_035281725.1. Classification (GTDB taxonomy): domain Bacteria; phylum Actinomycetota; class Thermoleophilia; order Solirubrobacterales; family 70-9; genus VAYN01. The sequence continues at coordinate 16,426 of DATEDJ010000111.1, read as the reverse complement.
CGCCGCCGACGTCCTGCCGGCGCTGCGTGAGGAGGCGGAGAAGCGGGCGCGTTAGGCGGCGCGCCCGGGCGCCCGGCCCTCTCGGCGGCGACCCGGGCAGGCTGAGGCCGCCGCCGAGAGGGCCGGGTCTCGTGGGGATGTGCGGGAGACGCCGGGGAGGCGTCACGAAGACGAGAGGTTCGTCACAAAGAGGCGCGGAACTCCACGATATGCGGCGTGATCTCGGGGTCCGCTGCAAAGCCGTGACAGGGTCCGCGTCCTTGGTAACCCACAGGGTGACAAAGGACGCGGACCCACGCCCGGGACCCTCGCCGTCCCCGATCGACCGGGCCACGAATCACCCGTCGACCACGCACCCGCCGAGGAACCGTCTAGGCGAGAGCCTCGACCGCGGCCACGGGGTCGGTCTCGAGCCGCAGCAGCGCCCGTGCCTCGGGGCGCACGAAGCCGTTGGCGACCATCGCGTCGAGCAGCTCCTCGAGCTTTGCCCAGCAGCCGAGGACGTCGAGCAGCACGACGCGCTTGTCGTGCACGCCGAGCTGGGTCCAGGTGACCATCTCGGTCAGCTCGTCGAGGGTGCCGAGGCCGCCGGGGAGGGCGATGAAGCCGACCGAGAGCTCCGACATCAGGAGCTTGCGCTCGGCGAGGGTGTCGACGAGGCGGATCTCGGCGGCGGGATGGGGGGTGCCCTTACCGGCGAGGACCGCCGGGATGACGCCGATGACCTCGCCGCCTGCCGTCGCCGCCCCGTCGGCGACCGCCCCCATCAACCCCGCCGTCTCACCGCCGAAGACGAGGCCGAGATTGCGGGCGGCGATCGTTGCGCCGAGCTCCCGCGCCGCCGCCGCGAAGGCCGGATCGTTGCCCGCCCCGGCTCCGGCAAAAACACAGATGCGCCGCGGGGGCTTCGGTGACGGTGCGCCCCCTCGCCTCATCCCTCCTCTTCCGGCAGAAGCGGCGGGGCGGTGCGGTAGGTCGCCGGCGATGCCGACAGCCGAATCGGGTTTCGAGTCAGCGAGACCGTCGAACCGTCCTCGCGCGGGATCTCGACCGTCGGCGCGAGGCCGATCCCGGCGGCGAACTCGAAGGCGGCGCCGAGGTCGTTGACCTGGCCGGCGGGGACGCGGCGGGCGAGCAGCTCGGTGCTCCACTCGGCCGCCGGCCGCGCCGCCAGGTGGCGCTCCAACTCGGCCCCCAGGGGTTTCCGATTCTCGACGCGGGCCGAGTTGGTGGCGAAGCGCGGGTCGGCGGGGAGGTCGGCGGCGCCGATCACCTCACAGAGGGCGGCGAACTGGCGGTCGTTGCCGACCGCGAGGACGAGCTCGCCGTCGCCGGTCGCGTAGACCTCATAAGGGGAGATGCTCGGGTGCTGGTTGCCGAGGCGCTTCGGCACGACCCCGGCGATCGTGTACGCGGACCCCTGGTTGACCATCGCCGCCAACAGCGCGGAGAAGAGGTCGACCTCGACCAGCTGGCCTTCGCCGGTCTGGTCGCGGTGGCGGAGCGCGGTGAGGATGCCGACCGTGGCGAACAGCCCGGAGAGCACGTCGACCAGGGCGACCCCGACCTTCATCGGTTCGCCGTCGGGATCGCCGGTGATGCTCATCAGTCCGGCGAGCCCTTGGACGAGGAGGTCGTAGCCGGGCAGCTCGGCGCCCGGGCCGGAGCCGCCGAAGCCGGTGATCGAGCAGTAGACGAGGCGCGGGTTCTCGGCTCGCAGGGTCGCGTAGTCCAGACCCTTGGAGGCCATCAGGCCGGGGCGGAAGTTCTCGACCAGCACGTCGGCGTCACCGGCGCGGCGGCGGAGCTCGGCCAGCCCCTCGTCGCTCCCCAGGTCGATCGCCACGCTGTCCTTGTTGCGGTTGACCGACTGGAAGTAGGTCGCCTCGCCGCGCTCGTCATAAGGCGGCCCCCAGGAGCGCGTTTCGTCGCCGACCCCGGGCCGCTCGACCTTGGTCACCTCGGCACCGAAGTCGGCGAGCATCATCGTCGCGAACGGCCCCGCGAGCACGCGCGAGAAATCGAGGATCTTCATGGGCCCGAGGGCGGAGGTGTCAGCTGCTTCTTCGATTTTCGAAAAATATCGGCTCGGGCGGGCGGGCAGGCGGCCGGGGCCGGTGATCGGCGGGTGAGGTAGCCGCTCGGGGCGCCCGCCGGGCGCCTTGCCTAGACTTCGCGCCGATGGACCGGTTCTCGGTCAGCCTGCGGGGGCTGGCGGCGCTTGCCGCCGTCGTCGCCTTCTCCTTGCTCAGCGTCGCCAGCGCGAACGCGGCGCCGCTGCTCTGGAGCCTGAACAACTCCAACAACTCCGTGTCGACGATCGACACCGGTGTCGAAAAAGAAAGCGGCACCGCGATCCCCACCGGCGAACGACCAAATTCGATCGCGATCACCCCCAATGGCCGGCGGGCTGTGATCACGAACTTCCTTGGCAACAGCGCCACCGTGATCGAAACCGCGCCCCGCAAACCGGTCGCGACGATCCCGCTGCCGGCTCACGGCGAGCGCGTCGCGATCACGCCCGACGGCAAGACCGCCTGGGTGACGGTGGAAGGGGGCGAAAAGGTCTACCTCGTCGCCCCCGAATCGAACGCGAACACCACGGTCGGCTCATTCACCATCGGCAAAGAGCCATTTGCCGTGGCCTTCACCCCGGACGGCAAGTACGCCTACGTCGGTCTCGAAACCGGAGATGTGCAGGTGGTCGAAACCGTGACCGGTGCCTTGGTCGGCAAACCGATCGCCATCGGCGGGATCGCCGGCTGGATCGTTTTCACCCCGGATGGGACGACCGCCTACGCATCCGAGGGCAACGAAGTCGCGGTGATCGACACGGCGCTGAAAGAAGTGACCAAACACATCCCGATCGGGAGCGAAGCGGAGGGGCTCGCCGTCGCGCCTGACGGTCGACGGCTGTATGTGGCCGGAAAAGGCGGGACCGTGACGGTGGTCGAAACGGCGACGAACGAACGGCTGCTCCCGGCCCTGAACGTCGGCGGCGAACCGCAGGAAATCGCGATCACCCCGAGCGGCAAGACGGCCTACGTGGGGATCCGTGGCCTCAGCCAGATCAGGCCGATCGCGACCTCCACGAACCAGCTCGGGACGCCGATGACCTTTCCGGGCGCCGGCGCCGAGCGACTGGTCGTCGCCCCCGACCAGTCGCCGACCGCGGTCTTCAGCCCGCCCAGCATGACCGTCGGCTACCCCTCGACCTTCGATGGCTCCGCCTCGACCGACGCCGACGGCACGATCAGCCTCTGGAACTGGACCTTCAGCGGAGGCGGGACCGGAAGCAACTTCGCCCCGATCGTCACCCACAGCTACAACGCGGCGGGCACCTACGACGCGACGCTCTCCGTGGTCGACGACGAAGGCTGCGGCGCCGAACAGGTCTTCACCGGGCGGACCGCCTACTGCAGCGGCGGCGCCGCGAATGTGACGCACCCGGTCCAGGTCGAAAAGCCGCCCCTCGTCTGCAGCGCCAGGTTCGCGATCGGCGGGGTGTCCCACAACCGCAAGAACGGGACGGTGCGGGTGCGGGTGCGGTTCCCGACCACCGGCTATTTCCTGCTCTTCGGCAAGAAGATCCACGCCGTGACCCGCAAAGTGCGCAAGCCGGGGACGACGGTGGTGACGCTCCACGCCCGGGTCGAGCTGAACAAACGGCTGAAGAAAACGCTCCGCGCGAACGTCAGGTACCGCCTCACCTTCACCCCGAGCGCGGGCTGCGGCTCGAAGACCGTGCACCGCTCGGTCGCCCTGCTGCGGGCGCCGCGCCACAGGCATCACCGCTGATCGCTGAAACCTCGAACCCGAGTGGCCTGGCCGACGTATGCTCGGCGACACTCACCAACGAAGGGGGAGAGATGGACACCTATGTGATTCTGCGGCGCAACGGCTGGGCGAGTCCGTCCGAGCTGCAGGAGGCTGCGGCGCGGTCGAGCCAGGTCGGCGACGAGGAGATGTCCGACGACATCCGCTGGATCCGCAGCTACGTGCTCGAGGAGGGCGGCGAGGCGGTCGGCACCGTCTGCATCTACCAGGCCTCGAGCCCGGAGGCGATCCGCGAGCACGCCGACCGCGCCGACCTGCCCGTCGACGAGATCATCTCGGTCGCCGACACGGTGATCGTGCGACCCGACCCGGAGGCCGCCGCGGCCTGAGGGCTCGGATGACCGCCGGCAGGGGAGCCGATGGCGGGGTTCGCCGCGCGGGAGTGGCGGACCTGCCCGCGCTGACGCGGACGCTGACCCGCGCCTTCGACGACGATCCGGTCGCCCGCTTCGCCTGCCCGCGCGACGAGTTGCGACCGTGGATGCTGGAGCGCTTCCACGGTGCCCGCAACCGGCAGATGCTGCGCGCGGGGGAGATCTGGATGACGCCGGGCGGCGAGAGTACCTCCGTCTGGGCGGCCCCGGACCGCTGGCGCAGCAGCCCTCGCGACGACCTCGCCTTCTCCCGCGCCCTGCTCCACCCGCGCCTGGTCCGCCGCGCGCCGCTGGTCGGCTGGGGGCTCTTCGGGGTAGAAAGACGCCACCCGCCGAAGCCGCCCCATTGGTACCTGGCCACGCTCGGCACCGACCCCGTCGCCCAAGGCCGCGGCCTCGGCACCGCGGTTCTCGCCCCGGTGCTGGAGGAATGCGACCGCGACGGCGTCGGCGCCTACCTCGAGTCCTCGAAGGAGAGCAACATCGACTACTACGCCCGCTTCGGCTTCCGCGTCACCGAGGAGGTGCGGCTGCCGCGCGGCCCGCGGCTGTGGCTGATGTGGCGGGACGCTCGGTGAAGCGCAGCGGGTTGCCGAACGGGTCGCGCAGGGCGCAGTCGGTGCCGTAGAAGCGCTCGGTCGGCTCCTGGGTGAATTCGACCCCCTTCGCCCGCAGCGCCTCGTAGGTGCCGACGCAGTCGTCGGTCTCGAAGATGACGCCGCCGCCGGCGCCGCCCTTGGCGATCAGCTCGCGGACCTGCTCGGCGGTCGCCTCGTCGTGCAGTGGCGGGCCGGGGAGGAGCAGCATCAGCTCGAGGCTGTCGTCGTCGGGCAGGGTGACGGTGAGGTAGCGCATGACGTCCATGTCGGCGTCGACCTGGACGACCATGCCGAGCTTGCCGACGTAGAACTCGAGCGCCTCGTCCTGGTCGAGTACGTAGAGCGTGGCGTGGGTGATGTGTTTGAACATGGCCGCGACGCTAGAGCGCCGCGGCCGGTTCCGCTTCTCCGGAACTGCTCACCTTGGTGCGGCCGCCCCGACCGGCCGCCGCAGCGTCTTCTCTACGCAGGCGGGGACGTATTGCCGGGCCACGCGCTGGGTGGCGACCGTCCGCTCGCGGTACGCCGAGGGCGACTCGCCGACCACGGCGCTGAAGGTGCGGCTGAACGTGCCGAGGCTGGCGAAGCCGACGTCGAGGCAGACCTCGGTGACCGGCCGGTCGGTGTCGCGGAGGAGCTCCATCGCCCGCTCGATCCGCCGTCGCTGCAGGTACCGATGCGGGGTCTCGCCGAAAACCGCGCGGAACTGCCGCGCGAAGTGGGCGCGGGAGACGTGGGCAACGCGGGCCAGGGCGGCGACGTCGAGCGGCTCGGCGTAGGAGCGGTCGATCGTGTCGCGGGCGCGCAGCAGCCGCCGGTTGCGGTCCTCGGCGGCGAGCGACATCAGCAGTGGTAGGGGGCGCTCGTCGCGCTTGCCTGGTGGACCCATTCGCCTTTCGCGTTCAGCGCCGCGCCGGTCGAGGTCGTCCGCCAGCTTCCCTTCACGCAGCCGGGCACGCTGACTTCGGCGCTCACCCGTCGGCCCGCCGCGACGCCGGTTTCGCAGCGCACCGAGAAGGCGCGCCCGCCGAGTCGCTTCTGCAGGCAGACGGTGACCCGCAGTTCTGAATGCTTGCGGGCGGTGGTGTAGCCGCCGTGGCCGCGCAGTTCGAGCGCGCTCGCGTCGTAGGCGGGCCGCTGCGCGTGGGTGGCGAAGGTGCTGGCCGCCGCGGCACCGATCGCGCCGAGGAGCGCCGTGGCGGCCACGACGGCGGCTCCGAGCAGAGCAAGGCGGCGGCTGATCGGGCGGGCGTTTCTCATCACGATCTCCGAGGGTACGGACAAAATCAGGCGTCGTTTGTCACGGTGCACGGACTCTCATGGATGCTGATTCCCCGACCGACGCCGGCCTCACCGATTCCCAGCTTGCCGTCCTCACCGCGCTCTGTCGGCCGATCTCCTCCGGCAACCGCTTCGCCAGCCCGGCCACCGACCAGGAGATCGCCGACGAGGTCTTCCTCAGCGTCGACGCGGTGAAGGGCCACCTGCGGACGCTCTACCGCAGGTTCGGGATCGAGGATCTCCCCCATAACCGGAAGCGCGCGCGGCTGGTCGAGCTGGCGATCGAGGGCGGCTACGTCAGGCAGGAGGAGCCGACCGGGCCGATGACCGAGGCCGAACGGATCGCCCGGACGCGGACGTCCGCGCCGGCCGAGCAGCCGGAGTGGAGGCGATTCGTGCGGCCGGTCGTCACTTCGATCGTCCTGATCGTCGTCATCGCCGGATCTGTCCTGGCGACCTCCGGCATCTTCGGCGCCAGCTCCCCGAGCCCCAAGGTCCCGACCCCGGCCGAATACGGCGCCCAGGTTGGGGGCTACTGCGAGCTTGCCCTCGCGGACGCTCCCGACACCGCCGGCCAAAGCCGCGCCGAAATCGCCCGCGGCTACCTCGAGGTGATCGAGACGATGCGCGGCCGCCTCCAGTCGGTGACCCCGCCCGCGGGCACGAGCCTGGCGCTCGAACGCTTCGGCTCCGGCCTCGCCAATGCCGCCAACTACACCGGCGCCGTCGCCGGGAGGCCGCCCGCCGCCGGCTCGCCGGCCGAGGCCAAGGACGTCGCCGAGCTGACCTTCGCCGCGGGCCAGATCCAGGCGGGGGCTGTCGGTTACGAACTCGGCCATGACTGTCTCGCGATCGGCGAACTCGTCGCCCGCTCCGCCGAAAACGCCGCGGCACCCTGAGCGAACGGCGCCCGCCGACGGGCGTACCCTTTCCGACGATGGCCTACGACGAGCAGCTCGCCGACGAAATCCGTGAACGGCTCGATCCGGGCGCGGGCGAGGTCACCGAGAAGCGGATGTTCGGCGGGCTCGCCTTCATGGTCGAGGGGAACCTGACGATCGCCGCCTCGCGCAGCGGCGGTCTCTTGGTGCGGACCGATCCCGACGACGCCGAGGAGGTCCACGCCCTGCCCGGGGTGGAACCGATGGAGATGCGGGGACGGAAGATGCCGGGCTGGGTCTTCGTCGACGCCGAGGCGCTCCGCGACGAAGCCGACCTCGACTCCTGGATCGAGCGCGCCCTGGAGTTCGTCGCGACGCTGCCGCCGAAGTAGGCGCCCGGTCAACTGTTCGGGACGAAGGAGCGCCAGGGTCCTGTGCGGGTCACGTGAGGATCCCGGCGGGCGCCGCCCGGGCGGTCGTCCTTTCCCACCCCCTCCCCGGGCCGCGGTCGTCCTTACCCACCTATAGCGCCGGTAGGGACGACCGCACCCCGGGGGGCGCCGGTAAGGACGACCGCTCGCGTTCGGCGCGACTGCCCGGCTTTCCGCCTGGGCCTCGTGCCGTGGAGTCCCTCGACTCGGGACACTAGGCCGGCGCCGCGTCGCGGTCGTTGTCGCCGCGGCGCTTCAGCAGCCACCAGCAGATCCAGACCAGGATTGCGGCGGCGACCACGTAGTCGAGGTAGCCGAGGTTGTGGCGCCAGGTCTCCCAGTTGTCGCCGACGCTCTGGCCGACCAGCGCGAGCGCCAGCACCCAGGGGATCGAGCCGAGCGTGGTCAGCAGCGAGAAGCGGGCGAGCGGCATCCGTGCCACCCCGGCCGGGACCGAGACGAAGGTCCGCACGATCGGCAGCATCCGCGAGAAGAAGACGGTCGCGTCGCCCCAGCGCTCGAACCAGCCCTCGGTCTGCCTGAGGCGCGCCGGGCTGACGTGGAAGAGGCGGTTGCGTTCGAGCAGGTCGACCCGCCCGTAGTAGCCGATCCCGTAACCGATCAGCGACCCGACCAGGTTGCCCAGCACCCCCGCGGCGACGATCCCGACGAGCGTCAGTTCGCCTTTCGAGACGGCGAATCCGGCGAACAGCATGATCGCCTCGCTCGGCACAGGGATGCAGGCCGACTCCAGCGTCATCAGCAGGAAGACGGCCGGATATCCCGCCGAGCTGATGAATTCGGTGGCGACGTTGACGATCGGGTTGAGGACGAAGTCCGTGACGGAGGCGTAAGGCATCCATCAACCGTTGCGATCGGTCCTTAAGCCGAGATGAGAGCGGTCGGTCGAGGCCATCGCCCCCAGGCAGTTCTCATCTTTCCTTCATCTAGGTGCATGATCTTGGGAAGGCGATGAGAGTCTTGGTCGTCGAGGACGAGGTGAAGATGGCGGCGCTGCTGCGCCGCGGCCTGAGCGAGGAAGGGCTCAACGTCGACGTCGCCGACGAAGGCGAGCGCGCCCTTGCGATGGCGGGCGCCTCGGACTACGACGCGGTCGTCCTCGACGTGATGCTGCCCGGGATCGACGGCTTCGAGACCTGCCGGCGCCTGCGCCGGGACGGGGTCTGGGCGCCGGTCCTGATGTTGACCGCGCGCGGCGCCCTCGACGATCGCGTCACCGGGCTCGACGGCGGCGCCGACGACTACCTGGTCAAGCCGTTCGCCTTCGCCGAGCTGCTCGCCCGCCTCCGCGCCCTCGTCCGCCGCGGCACGGTCGAGCGCCCGCCGGTGATGGAGGCCGGCGACCTGCGCCTCGACCCGGGCACCCGTCAGGTCTGGCGCGGCGAGGTCGAGATCGATCTGTCCTCGAAGGAGTTCACCCTTCTGGAGACCTTCATGCGCCACGCCGGCTACGTCCTTTCCCGCACCCAGCTGCTCGAGCAGGCCTGGGAGTACGACTTCGAGCACCGCTCGAACGTGGTCGAGGTCTACGTCCGCTACCTGCGCCGCAAAATCGACGTGCCGTTCGGGCGCAAGTCGATCGAGACGGTGCGCGGCGCCGGCTACAGACTGCGGAAGGATGGGGGCCGCTGAGCCGGCTCTCGATCCGCCTCCGCCTCACCCTCGTCTTCGCCGCGGTGATCGCCCTGGTGCTGGCGGCGACCGGCATCTTCGTCTACCTCCAGTTCGAGCACGAGGCGACCACCGCCCTCGACTCGGGGCTGCGCTCGCGGGCCGACGAACTCTCGGCCGCGGTCCGCCAGTCGGGCTCGCGCTCGGTCCACAACCGCCACCTGGTCGGCAAGACCGACAGCTTCGCCGAGGTGCTCGAACCGGACGGCACCGTCCTCGACTCCTCGCTGACGATCGGCGACACCGACCTGCTCGAGCCCGAGCAGCTCGAAAAGGCGGCGATCGGGCCGATCTTCGTCGACCGCGGCTCGCTGCCCGGGATGGACGGCGGCGTCCGCCTCCTGGCGACCCCGGTCGAAGCTCCTGATGGCACCGAGATCGTCGTCGTCGGCACCTCGTCCGCCCCCCGCGAAGAGTCCTCCACCGACCTCCTGCAGCTGCTGCTGATCGGCCTCCCGGCGGCGCTGATCCTCGCCTCGGCCGCCGGCTATTGGGTGGCGACGGCGGCGCTCCGCCCGGTCGAGGCGATGCGCGCGCGGGCCGAGGAGGTCTCCACCGCCGCCCCGGACGAGCGCCTGCCCGTCCCCGAGACCCGCGACGAGGTGGCGCGGCTGGGGGAGACGCTGAACGAGATGCTCGCCCGGCTCGGCGACGCGCTGGAGCGCGAGCGCGCCTTCGTCGCCGACGCCAGCCACGAGCTGCGCACGCCGCTGGCGATCCTGCGCACCGAGCTCGAGCTCGCGCTCGCCCACGGCCGCTCGCCGGACGAGCTGCGCGGCGCGCTCGCCTCCGCCGCCGAGGAGACCGACCGCCTCACCCAGCTCTCCGAGGACCTGCTGACGATCGCCCAGACCGAGCGCGGCGAGCTGCCGCTGCGGCTGGAGCGGCTGCGCCTCGCCGACACCTTCGAGGCGGTCGAGCGGCGCTTCGCCCGCCGCGCCGGCGAAGCGGGGCGGCGGATCGAGGCGAAGGAGGGCGGCGAGATCGAGCTGGTCGCCGACTGGCTGCGACTCGACCAGGCGATCGGCACCATGGTCGACAACGCGCTGCGGTATGGCGGCGGGACGATCGCGCTCTCCGCGCGCCGGGTTGAGGGTGACGTCGAGATCCACGTCACCGACGAGGGCGGGGGCTTCCCGCCCGCCTTCCTCGACCGCGCCTTCGAGCGCTTCAGCCGCGCCCCGGGCGTCCGCGACGGCGGCTCCGGCCTCGGGCTTGCGATCGTCGCCACCGTCGCCGAGGCCCACGGCGGCTCGGCCAACGCCGCCAACCGGACCGTCGGCGGGGCCGACGTCTGGGTCGTAATCCCGCTCTCATCTCGCCTTAATCGCGAGCCCAGATGATCGCCGCGATGCACGATCCGATCTCATACCTCCAGGCGCTGATCCTCGGCCTCACCCAGGGCATCGCCGAGCCGTTTCCGGTCTCCAGCCTCGGCCACGGCGTGATCATCCCCAGCCTCTTCGGCTGGAACATCCACCAGAACGACGACTACTTCCTGGCCTTCCTCGTCGCCACCCACTGCGCCACCGCGGTGGTCCTCTTCTTCTACTTCCTCTCCGACTGGATGCGGATCTTCAAAGGCCTCGGCCGCTCGATCCGCGACCGTCACATCGCTCCCGGCGACGACGACGCGCGACTCGGCTGGCTGCTGGTGATCGGCACGATCCCGGCCGGGATCCTCGGCCTCGCGCTCGAGCACAAGCTGCGCACCCTCTTCGCCTCGGCCGAGACCGCGGCGCTCTTCCTGATCCTCAACGGGATCCTGCTGCTGCTCTTCGAGCAGCTGCGCAAGCGGCGCCCTGAACGCGGCGACGGCGAGGGCGACTCCGATCCGCGGATCGCCCGCCGGATGAGCTTCAAGCAGGCGGCCGCGATCGGCAGCGCCCAGGCGGCGGCGCTGATCCCGGGCATCTCCCGCTCCGGGGTGACGATGGGCGGCGGCCTCCTGGTCGGCCTCTCGAACGAGGACTCGGCGAAATTCGCCTTCCTCCTCGCCACCCCGATCATCGCCGCCGCCGGGGTGCTGAAGCTGCCCGAACTCTTCGGCTCGGCCGGCGACGGGGTGCGCGGCCAGGCCCTGGTCGGGGCGATCGCCGCCGCCTTCACCACCTACCTCGCGGTGCGCTTCCTGCTGCGCTACTTCCAGAGCAACCGACTGACCCCATTCGGTATCTACTGTCTGGTGGCCGGAATCGTCTGCAGCCTGATCTTCGCCTTCTAGTGGGGCCCTGGTGACCGGGGCCGAGGTAAGCCTCGCGCTGTCGGTTTTCCTCGCCTGCGCGGTCGAGGCGGTCGAGGCGTTCACGATCGTCCTCGCGGTGGGGACGACGCGGCACTGGCCCGCGGCGCTCGGCGGGACCGGGGCGGCGGCGCTGGTGCTGGCGGTCTTGGTGGCGGCGCTCGGCCCGGCGCTGACCGTGCTGCCGCTCGGCGTCCTCCGGGTGGTGGTCGGCGGCCTCCTCCTCACCTTCGGCCTGCAGTGGCTGCGCAAGGCGATCCTGCGCGCCGCCGGGGCGAAGGGCAAGCACGACGAGGAAGCGATCTTCGCCGCCGAGCGGGCCGAGGCCGCCGCGGTGCCCGTCCCGCGTGGCTTCGACGGCTACGCCTTCGCGATCTCCTTCAAAGCGGTGCTGCTGGAGGGGCTCGAGGTCGCCTTCATCGTCCTCACCTTCGGCGCCAACCAGCACGACGTCGGCCTCGCCGCCGCGGCAGCCGCGGCTGCGGTCCTCGCCGTGCTCGGCGCCGGGGCGGCGCTGCGCGCGCCGCTCGCCCGGGTGCCGGAGAACGGGATGAAGTTCGCCGTCGGGGTGATGCTGACCAGCTTCGGGATCTTTTGGGGCGCCGAGGGCGCCGGCGCCGACTGGCCCGGGGGAGAGGCCTCCCTCGCGCCGCTCGTCGCCGTCGTCCTCCTGGCGGCGCTGGCGATGGTCGCCGAGGTCCGCGGCCGCGCCGCTACCCCAGCGGTGACGGGATGATCGTCCGCCGCATCCTCGCCGCGATCTGGGACTTCGTCGTCGGCGACGACTTGCGGTTGGCACTTGCCGCGCTTGCCGCGATCGGCCTGACGGCGGTGGTTTGCGCGCTCGGTCTCTCCGCCTGGTGGCTGGCGCCAGTGATCGCGCTTGCCGCCTTGCGCTGGTCCCTGCGCGGCGCCCGCCCCTCGGCGACCAGGGCCTCGAGGACGAGCTCGTAATGGTCGGTGCGGCACATGGACCGACCGTAGGCGCGTTTCCTTCAGCGGGCTTATGCGATCTCTAAAACCTCGCCGAGAGACGTGGGTGGATGAGAGGCCGCCCACCAAAGTCTCACCTCGTTCTCATCCGGCTCCCTCACCCTGCCCCGCATGACCTCCCCCCAGGCAGTCTCCAGCCCGCCGGTGCTGAGCGCCGGCCGCCGCATGCTCAACAAGGTCCCCGAGATCACCGTCTACTTCTGGGTGATCAAGGTGCTCTGCACCACGGTCGGGGAGACCTTCGCCGACAATCTCAACGAAAACCTCGGCCTCGGCCTCACCAACACCTCCTACATCATGGGGGCGGTCCTGATCGCCGTGATCGTCGCCCAGTTCCGCGCCCGGCGCTATGTCCCCGGGATCTACTGGCTGGCAGTGGTCCTGGTCAGCGTGGTCGGGACGCTGGTCAGCGACAACCTCGTCGAAAACTACGGGGTGACGCTGGAAACGACCACGATCGCCTTCAGCGCCTGCCTGATCGCGACCTTCGCGATCTGGTACTGGAGTGAGCGCACGCTCTCGGTCCACACCATCTTCACCACGAAACGAGAGGCGTTCTACTGGGCGACGATCCTCTTCACCTTCGCCCTCGGCACCTCGGCGGGCGACCTGATCTCCGAGAAGCTCGAACTCGGTTACCTGCCGACGGTCGGGATCTTCGCCGGGGCGATCGCGATCATCGCCTTCTGCCACTTCGCCCTGCGGATGAACGCGATCCTCTCCTTCTGGCTCGCCTACATCATGACCCGCCCGCTCGGTGCCTCGATCGGCGACTACCTCGCCTCGCCGACCGAAGAAGGCGGCCTCGGCCTCGGCACCACGGTAACCTCGATCATCTTCCTCTCCACGATCCTCGCCCTGGTGGTGTTCCTGGCGATCTCGAAGCGGGACGTGATCCGCGGTGGCCCGGCACTTGTCACCGCAGGCGCTGGCCCGGCGGTTCTCGTCGTGCTGAACAAGGTGGCGCCGACCGACTCGCTGCTCGCCGCGGTGCGCGAGCGGGTGGCTGCCGGTGCGGAGCGCTTCCACGTCCTCGTCCCCAACCCGCACAACCTCGGCTTCGACCACGGCGACCCGATCCCGACCGACGGTCGGGAGCTGCTCGCCGGGGCGTTGCCGCCGCTGCGGGAGGCCGCCGGCGGGGAGATCACGGGGCGGGTCGCGAACAGCCCCAACGCCTACGACGACATCGTCGAAGAGCTCGACTCCGGCGCCTACACGGAGATCATCCTCGAGACGCCGCCCGCCCACCTCTCGCACTGGCTCCACGTCGACCTGCCCCATCGGGTCTCCCAGCTCGGCCTGCCGACGGAGGCGGTCGCCGCCGCCCATGCGTGAGCTCCTCGCCCGCCTCACCTCGACCCGGAGCACCTACTCGAAGGTGCCCGAGATCACCGCCTGGTTCTGGGTGGTCAAGGCGCTGACCACCGCGATGGGCGAGTCGACCTCCGACTGGCTCGTCCATGCCCTGGTTCCGGAGATCGCGGTGGTGCTGGGAGCGATCGCCTTCTCCATCGCGATCTATCTCCAGTTCACCAAGGACCGCTACATCCCGGCCTTCTACTGGTTCGCCGTTGCGATGGTCGGTGTGTTCGGGACGATGGCCGCGGATGTGCTGCACGTCGGTCTCGGCGTCCCCTACATCGCCTCGACGATCTTCTACGCCGTCGTCCTCGCCGTCGTGTTCCGCGCCTGGTACCGGGTCGAGGGCACGCTCTCGATCCACAGCATCCACACGCCCCGCCGCGAGTCCTTCTACTGGGCGGCGGTGCTCGCCACCTTCGCGCTCGGCACCGCGGCGGGGGACCTCACCGCGCACACCCTCGGCCTCGGCTACTTCGGCTCGATCGGGCTCTTCGCGGCGATCATCGCGATCCCGGCGGTGGGCTACTTCCGCCTCGGGATGGGCTCGATCCTCGCCTTCTGGTTCGCCTACGTGGTGACCCGCCCGCTCGGGGCCTCGTTCGCCGATTGGCTCGGCAAACCGGAAGGGGTGGGCCTCGGCAACGGGCTCGTCAGCCTGGTCTTCGCCGCGGCGATCGTCGCGATCGTGCGCCATCTGGCGGTGACCGGCAAGGACACTCCCTACGACCAGGTGTCCGGCGACCTACTGGCGACCGAGGCGGCCTGAGGCGCTCACTGGTCCATCTGCATCAGCTGCCAGATCCCCCACAGGACGCAGCCGAGGGCGCCGATCCCGATCGTCGTGTTGACCGCTTCGGCGGTCTCCGGTTCGATCGTCGCCAGGCCGGCCAGGCAGAGGAGGACGGCAAGCAGCGCCCAGGCCCACTTCCACTCGAACGGCCTCAGATGTTTCACGTCACAAATGGTACGCCGATTTTTGAGGTGTGAAGATCACAACCTCCTAACAATCGGATCGCGATATCGGGATTCGATATCGCGATGCGCGAGTTCCTCCGCGGGGCCGTCCAGCTCCACATCCTTCACCACGCCGCCGAAGGCGAGATCCACGGCGCCTGGATGTCGCGCGAGCTCGCCGAGCACGGGTACGACATCAGCCCGGGGACGCTCTACCCGACCCTGCACCGGCTCGAGTCCGAAGGGCTGCTGAGCTCCCGCAGCACGGTCGAGGAGGGGCGCTCGCGGCGCGTCTACAAGATCACCGCGGAGGGGCGCAGGGACCTGGAGCGGACGCGCAAGGCGCTGAAGGAGCTGTCCGAGGAGGTGCTCGATGACTGAGGGCACCGCCGCCCCGGCGCCCGCGGCCGGCGCCTCGCTGGAGACCGTCGCCCGCGAGTGGACCCGGATCGGCGTCACCGGCTTCGGCGGGCCGCCCGCCCACATCGCCCTGCTGCGCAAGCTGGTCGTCGACCGCGAAGGGTGGATGGACCACCACGCCTTCGAGGACGCCAACGCCGCCTGCTCGCTGCTGCCCGGCCCGTCCTCGACCCAGTTGGCGATCTTCTGCGCCTACCGGGTGGCCGGCTGGCCCGGGGCGATCGTCGGCGGGCTCGGCTTCATCGTCCCCGCGGTGGTGATGATCCTCGCCCTCTCGCTGGTCTTCCTCTCCGGCTCGCCGCCCGACTGGATCAGGGGCGCTGGCGCCGGGGCGGGCGCGGCGGTCGCCGCGGTGGCGGTGCGGGCCGGGGGGGACCTGCTCGGCCCGAGCCTCGCCCGCGCCCGCGAAGAACGGGGCGCGCTGATCCGCTGGGCCGCCTACGGCCTGGCGGGCGGCGTCGCCGCGGCGACGATCGGCCCCTGGCTGGTCCTTGTACTGGTCGGCTGCGGGTTGCTCGAGCTGCTGATCCGCCGAGCCTCCGCCGGGGGGACGGTGGCGCTGCTCGCGCCGCTCGCCGGCCTGCCCGGCGTCGTCGCCGGTGGCCGACCGCGGGCCGTCGACGTTGCCGACCTCACCGCCTCCGGCGGTGGCCGCCTCCGCGACGCGGTGCTTGGCGCCGGCCTGCGCGATGCGATGCCGCTCGCCGCAGTCGCCTCGACCGGCGGCGTCGGCGACCTGGTCTGGACCGCGCTCAAGGTCGGCGCCCTCTCCTTCGGCGGCGGCTTCGTGATCGTGCCGCTGATGCAGGGCGACGCCGTCCATGCCTACCACTGGATGAGCAACACCGAATTCCTGAACGCGGTGGCTTTGGGACAGGTGACGCCGGGCCCGGTGGTGGCGACCGTGGCCGCGGTCGGTTACGGCGCCTACGGGATCGGCGGCGGCCTGCTCGCGGCGCTGGTCGCCTTCCTGCCCTCTTTTTCCTTCATCCTCCTCGGCGGCGGCCGCTTCGAGCGCCTGCGCGGCAACCCGTTCGCCCGCGCCTTCCTCGCCGGCGCCGGCCCGGCGGCGATCGGGGCGATCCTCGGCTCCGCGATCCCGCTCGCCGGCGCCCTTTCTTGCGGCTGGCAGTACGTCGTCCTCGGCTTCGCCGCGATCGCCTTGCTGGTGGCGCGCCGCGGCGTCGTCTCGGTGCTGCTCGCCGCAGGCGCGGTCGGCGCGGTCGTCGCGCTTGCCGGGGGGCCGTTGCCGTAGGTGGCTGGGCCGGTGTGGGGCGGGGAAGGGACGGGACGGGACGGACAAGGGACGCGGCCATCCCGGCGGCGACCCGGGCAGGCTGTGGCCGCCGCCGAGATG
>DATEDJ010000110.1:0-20984 GCA_035281725.1 Solirubrobacterales bacterium | reverse complement strand
CAGCATCCGCATCGGTCCGAACTGGCGATCGTGGACGCTGCCGAGCGCGCTCAGGAGGCAGGAGAAGAGGATGACCATGCCGATGATCCCCGGCAGCAGGTAGGTCTCGTAATCGCCGCCCGGGATCAGCGCGGCGAAGCCCGTCCCCGCCGCGATCAGCCACAACAGCGGCCGGGCGAAGGTGCTGGCGAGCCGCCCCCGCTGGCGCACCGCGCGCTTGAACTCACGCGCGACGATCCCGGTCAGCGGGCCGCTCGGCGCGGGCAGCCGCAGCCGCCCCGCACCCACCTGCTTCGGCACCAGTTTCTTGCGCGCTTCACCGCCGAGGAACATCGCCGAGAGGTGCTCCTCGCGGCCGAAGAGCTTGGTCGCGAACGCCAGGCAGACGACGGTGAAGACGACCAGGTAGGCGATGTCGAAGATCGGTTCGAACTCAACTCGACTGACCGCCCGGAATTCCTCCGCCAGCAGGTAGTGGCGCATCAGGTCCACCCCGTAGGTGAGCGGGTTCAGCCGCACCAGCGGCTGCAGCCAGTCGGCCAGCCTTTCGGTCGGGTAGAGGGCGCCGCTGAGGAAGAACATCGGGAAGATCACGAAGTTCATCGCCACGGCGAAGTTCTCCAGTTTGCGGATCCGCGAGGCGACCAGCATCCCGAGACTGGCCAGCGCCAGCGCGCAGAGCAGCGTCGCGCCGAGGAACTTCAGCCAGTCGACGAAGGTGAAGTCGATTTCGAAGACCCAGGCGAGCGGGGTGAGGACGACCGCGAACGCCGCCCCCATCAGGGTCGCGCCGAGGGTCTTGCCGATGACGATCGTCCCCCGCGGGACCGGCGAGATCATCAGCATCCGCATCGAGCCGAACTCGCGGTCCTGCACGCTCCCCAGCGCGCTCAGCAGCGAGGAGAAGAGGACGACCATCCCGACGATCCCCGGCAGCAGGTACTTGTGGTAGCTGAAGTTGCCGCCCGGGATCAGCGCCGAGAAGCCCGAGCCGATGATGATCAGCCAGATCAGCGGCCGGGCGAAGGTGCTGGCGAGCCGGCCGCGGTTGCGCAGCACGCGCTTGAACTCGCGGCCGACGATCCCGGTGAGGATCCGCGGGGTCATTGTGAGACCGCCGCCGGCGCCCCTCCCGCCGCCGCCCCGCCCGGCGTCGTCGCGGCAACGAAGACGTCCTCCAGGGTCGGCTTGCGCACGCTGAGGCTCTCCAGCCGCTCGCCGATCAGCGGCAGCAGCAACGGCAGGATCGCTTCGGCCGAGTCGACGGCGACGATCACCCCGGCCTCGGTGCGCCGCGGCTCCGAGCCGGTCCGCCGGGCGATCTCGGCGAGCAGCCGCGGATCGGGATCGCCCATCACCAGTTCGATCGACTCGCTGCCGCCGAGGTCGCGCTTCAGCTCGTCCGGGGTCCCCTGGGCGATCACCTTGCCGCGGTCGACGATCATCACCCGGTCGCAGGGCTCCGCCTCCTCCAGGTAATGGGTGGTGAGGAAGAGCGTCATCCCTTCCTCCGACGCCAGCCGCTCGAGGAACTCCCAGACCCGCGCCCGGTTGACCGGGTCGAGGCCGAGCGTCGGCTCGTCGAGGAAGAGGACCGCGGGCCGGTGGAGGATGCCGCGGGCGAGGTCGACCTGACGGCGCATGCCGCCGGAGAAGGTGCGGACCGAGTCGTGGCGGCGGTCGGTCAGTTCGAAGAGGGCGAGGACCTCGTCGATCCGCGCCCGCAGGTCGGCCCGCCCGAGCCCGTAGAGCTTGCCCGCCAGTTGCAGGTTCTCCTCGGCCGAGAGCTCGCCGTCGAGCGTCGTCTCCTGGAAGACGAGGCCGATGTTCCTGCGCACCGCCAGCGGTTCATGGACCACGTCGTGGCCGGCCACCTCGGCCCGGCCGCGGGTCGGGCTGACCAGGGTGGTCAGCATGTGGATCATCGTCGTCTTGCCCGCCCCGTTGGGGCCGAGGAAGCCGAAGAAATCACCGCTGTCGACACCGATGTCGACAGCGTCGACGGCGCGCAGCTTGCCGTAGTCCTTGCCGAGCCCGAACGCCTGGACTACCGGCGTCGCGCTCACGACCGGATCAGGTCGCGGAAGACGAACTGCCGCTCGTCGGCGACCGCCTCGGCCCCGGCCGGCGCCGGCTCGGCCTCCTCGCGGCGCGCGTCGGTGATGACGCCATGGTGCGGAGAGAACTGGCAGACCGGGTCGGTCGCCGCGGCGTCGCCGGTCAGCGCCAGCGCCTGGCAGCGGCAGCCGCCAAAGTCCTCGTGCTGGCGCCCCAACGGGCAGGAGCGACAAGGCTCCTGCATCCACCCGGTGCCGCGGAAGGCGTTGAACATCTCCGACTCGAACCAGATCTCCCGCAGCGAGCGGTCGCGGACGTTCTCCGGCGCCAGCCCCGGGATCGAGGCCGCCGCCTGGCAGGGCAGCACGTCGCCGTTCGGCTGCACGAGGATCGCGTCGTGGGCCCAGCCGCCCATGCACGGCTTCGGCAGCTCCTCGTAGTAATCGGGCAGCACCCAGAGGATTTCCATCTTCGGCCCGAGCCGCTCGCGTTCACGCAGCACCACCTCTTCGCCGGCCTCGAGCTGGGCCCGGGTCGGCATCAGCGCGTCGCGGTTCAAGAGCGCCCAGCCGTGGTACTGCGTGTTCGCCAGCTCCAACCGGCGCGCGCCGAGCCGCTCGGCCATCGCGATGATCGACTCGACCTCGTCGATGTTGCGCCGGTGCAGCACGCAGTTGACGGTGAGCGGGAAGTCGAGCTCCCGCGCCAGCGCCGCCGCCTTCACCTTGCGCTCGAACGCAATCGTGCCGCCGATCTCGTCGGCGGCGACCGGGTCGGAGTGCTGGAAGCTGATCTGGACGTGGTCGAGCCCGGCCGCGTGCAGCGCTTCCACCCGCCGTCGCGGGAACGGCATCGCCGAGGTGACGAGGGTCGAGTAGAGGCCCGACTCGGTCGACGCCCCGACCAGGTCGACGATCTCCTTGCGCGCCATCGGCTCGCCCCCGGTCAGCGCCAGCTGCAGAACCCCGAGGTCGGCGGCTTCGCGGAAGACCCGCTGCCAGTCCTCCGCGGGCAGCTCGTCCTGGTAGCGGTCGGCGCCGATGTCGGTCGGGTTCGAGCAGTAGGGACAGTGCAGCGGGCAGCGGTAGGTCAGCTCCGCGATCAAGAGGAGCGGGTTGCCGACCGGCTCGGCCGTATCCATCGCCTCAGGCATCGACAACCAGCCCCCGCTCGCCGATCCCGTCGAGCAGCTCTGAGACGTCGTCGCGCACGTCGGCCCCTTCGTAGCGCTCGCTCAGCACGCCCGCGATGTCGTCGAGGGTGCGCTCGCCGTCGCACAGCTCCAGCACCTCGACCGCGGTCTCGTTCAGCACCAGCGCCCCCTCCGGGAAGAGCAGCACGTGCTGCTCGCGGACGCGGTCGTGGTGGAGGCGGACCCCGGTGGCGAGCTTGGGGCGCTCGAACGGCACGGCGATCAGTCCTCAGAGGTGGCCGGCGACGCCGAGGGCCGCGTGTCGCCGCGGTCGATCGCGTCGAGCTGCGCCCAGAGCAGGTCGCACTTGAAGGAGAGGGCGGCCACCGCGCGCTCCTGGTCGGCGCGGGTGCGGCAGCGCTCCAAGGTCACCCCGAGCGCGTACTCGGCATCGCGCGGGGCGAGCGTCAGCCGCGCGCGGAAGTACTCGAGCCCGGCCGGGTCGATCCACGGGTAGTGCTCCTCGAGCGCCGCCAGCCGCACCTTGATCGCCCCCGGCCCGAACAGCTCGGTGAGCGAGGAGGCGACCGCGAACACCCACGGTTCCTGCCGGCAGAAGTTGACGTAGGCGTCGACCGAGTAGCGCACCCCCGGGAGCACGAGGCGCTCGCTGCGGACCTCGTCGCGATCGACCCCGAGCGATTCGCCCAGCCGCAGCCAGGACTCGATCCCGCCCGAGGACTCGCCCTCGACCCCGTCGTGGTCGAGGATCCGCGAGATCCACTCGCGGCGGATCGCCGGCTCGGGGCAGTTGGAGAGGATCGCCGCGTCCTTGATCGGGATCGAGCGCTGGTAGTAGTAGCGGTTCGCCACCCAGCGTTGGAGCTCCTCGCGGGAGAGCTCGCCGGCGTTCATCCGTATGTGGAAGGGGTGCTGGTCGTGGTAGCGCTCGCCCTGCTCGCGCAGCGCGGCGACGAACTCCTCCTCGGTCCAGGGAGCCGCGTCCTGCTCCAGGCCCGTCGACGTCGTGCTCATAGGTCGAACTCCATCCCGTCTTCGGAGATTACGAGGCCGGCATCCTCGACCACCGATCGCTCGGGCGAATCCGCGAGCAGCATCGGGTTGGTGTTGTTGATGTGGACCAGGGCAACGGTCGCGTCGAGCGCCGCGAGGGCCTCCAGCGTGCCGCCCTCGCCGGTCAGCGGCGCGTGGCCCATCGCCCAGGAGTCGCGCGTCCCCATGCCGAGCGAGACGAGGTCGTCGTGGCGGAAGAAGGTGCCGTCGGCGAGCACGACGTCGCCTTCGGCCAGGCGGGCCGAGGTGGCCTCCCCCAGCTCCTCGATCGCCGGCACGTAGACGAGCGTCCCGCCGCCGGCGGAGTCGCGGACCGTGAGGCCGATCGCCGCGGGACCAGGCGCTCCCCCCATATATAGGGGTGCGTCGCCGCCGGTGGGGAAGGCCTCGATGCTGAGCGTGGTATCGGCCAAGGCGGTCGGCCCATCGGCGGCCAGCTCGTGCCAGTCGACGCCGCAGTAGCGCTCCAGCATCGACATCAGCGGGTAGTTCGAGGTCAGCGCGGCGCGCACCTCGGGGGTCGAGTAGACGCGCAGCGGGCGGGCCGACTCGCGCAGCAGCAGCAGGCCCGCGGTGTGGTCGATCTCACCGTCGGTGAGGACGACGCCGGCGATCGGGTTCGAGCGCAGCTGCGAGCGGTCGGCGGGCAGGTCCTCGAGCTGGCGCAGCAGGTCGGGCGAGGCGTTGACCAGGTACCAGGGGTCCTCGCCGGAGCGGACCACGATCGAGGACTGGGTGCGCGGCGTGGCGCGGCCCTCGCGGGCCGCAGTGCAGACCGGGCAGTTGCAGTTCCACTGCGGGAAGCCACCGCCCGCGGCGGAGCCGATGATCCTGACGCGCATAGTCGAAGAACTAGACCGAGACCAGAGGGCCGGGTCAACTCACATGTGGACGGCGGGGAGAGATCTCAGGTCCCCGCGGTCCACATGCGAAGTCGAAAACCGTCCTAGCGGGTGTACCGATAGGCGGTGACCTCGGAAGCGAGCTCGAGCGTCTTGAACGCCGGCTTCGTCCACTTCATTACTGGCCTCCTCATCGATGGGGAACTGCCTGGCAGCCACTATACCGGAGGCCGAATCCGCTTCAAAAAGCCCCTGACCCCCGCTTGTCGAGCGCTCTAGACTCGCCGCGAGATCGAATTGCGGCGCTCGAAATCCATCCCGGCGCGGGTGCGCCGGCGACCCTGGTTGAAGGCTCTTGGCTGGGCGGCCGTCGCCGCGCTCAGCTGCTTCATCATCGCCGTCGCCGCCGGGCTGATCCACGACGACATCAAGGAACCGAAGCGCTGGCCGGGGCCGCCGCCGGAAACCGAACGCGCCCGCAACGGCTGGGGCGAACCGGCGAGCTTCGTCGGCCAGTACCACGTCCACTTCCTCAGGAATATCGGGCCGACGCGGTCGAACGGCTACGCCGAATTCGCCGGCGAGCGCTTCCGCGAAGGCCAGCTGACCATGTTCATGCGCGAAGTCTATGAGCACCGCCCGCACGTCCCGGGGGGCGTGCTCGTCCTCAACGGGCACACCCACAACCTGGTCGTCTACCTGAGCGAACTCTCCTCCAACGGGCGAGTCCTCTACGCAACCGTCCGCGGCGGCACCTACGAAGGCCCGGCGATCGGCTCCTTCGGCGGGGTGAAGCGCGGCAACCGGATCTTCGGCGGGCTCTCGCTGCGCGGCCTCGCCAACGTCGAAGCAAACTTCTACCGCTACTCGAAGAACCCCGATTCGCGCTCCGCCGGGACGACGTCGAACGGGGCGGGCGGGCCGCCGACGGAAGTGCTCCCATAGGATTCGAAGCGGTGTCAGCTCGGTTGAAAGCGCTCCTTGTGGCGCTAGGGGTGCTTGCGGCAGCGGTGGCGCTGAGCGCCTGCGGTGGCGGCAGCAGCACGATCACGACCGGCGAATACACGGTCAAGCCGCCGGAAATCGAAGACTGGCCGCTGTTCGGCCGCGACACCGACAACACCCGCTTCGCCACCCAGGACGAAATCGACACCGGCAACGTCGACGAACTCGGCGAAGCCTGGAGCACCGACCTCGGGCCCGACCAGTTCCTGATGGAGTCGTTCCCGCTGGTGCTCGGCGAAACCGTCTACGTCACCACCTCGACCGACGAGGTGATCGCGCTCGACGGCAAGACCGGCGCGACCAAATGGACCTACACGCCAGAAGTCGACTTCTCCCAGTCGACCGGGGTCGGCGGCTACGGCGTCTCGGTCAACCGCGGGGTGGCGGCGGAAAACGGGAAGCTCTTCCTCCTCACCTTCGACGACAAGCTGCAGGCGATCAGCCAGAAGACCGGTGAGCGCCTCTGGACCTCGCAGGTCGCCGACCCGGCGACCGGGGCCTACGAGTCGATGGCGCCGAGCGTCTACGACGGCAAGGTCTACGTCGGCGACTCGGGCTCCGAGGACGGGGTGCGCGGCTTCGTCGCCTGCTACGACCAGAAGACCGGCAAGAAGCTCTGGCAGTTCTACACCGTGCCCAAGGCGGGGACCGGCTGGGTGCCGAAAGGCGGCGGTGGCGGCACCATCTACATGCCGCCGACGATCGACACCAAGACCGGGATCGTCTACGTCGGCACCGGCAACCCGGCGCCGGTGATCATCGGCGCCAAACGGCCGGGGAAGAACCTCTACACCGACTCGATCCTGGCCCTCGACGCCAACACCGGCGAACTGCTCTGGTACCACCAGGAGCAGGCGCACGACCTCTGGGACTACGACGCCGAGAGCCCGGTGGTCCTCTTCAACGCCGAAATCGAAGGCCGGCGCCGGCGCGGCGTCGCCGAGGCGGGTAAGAACGGGCTCCTCTTCCTGCTCGACGCGAAGACCGGCAAGAACCTCTTCCCCTCGGTCCCGTTCGTGAAAAGGGACCACTCGCCGCCGACCGAAGAGGGGACGCTCGAGTGCCCCGGCGCCGTCGGCGGCTCGCAGTACTCGCCCCTCGCCTACTCCCCTGAAACGCAGGCGGTCTACGTCTCCGGGATCAACATCTGCATGGTCCTCAAAGTGACTTACGAAAACCACAACGGGGAGAAAGCCTTCGGCGGTGACCGGATCGTGCCGGAAGACACCGAAAAGACCGGCACCTTCACCGCCGTCTCGACGATCACCGGCGAAGTGATCTGGAAGCACAACATGCCGACGCCGATGGACGGCGGCGCCACCGCGACCGCGGGCGGCCTCGTCTTCACCGGCGACCAGCAGGGCATCCTCTACGCCTTCGACGCCGAGAGCGGCAAGAACCTCTGGCAGGGCAACCTCAAACTCGCCTTCGGCACCGCGCCGGTCGTCTACACGATCGACGGCACCCAGTACGTGCTGGTGACGATCGGCGGCGCCGCCCTCACCGCCTCCGAAGAACTAGGCGAAATCGGCGCCCGCGTGGTGGCGCTGAACCTGGGCGGCAAGGAGCTGCCGCCCGGCCCGGCGCTGAAGTAGCCGGCCGAGAGTCGGGGAAGCTGGCGCCCGGAGGCCCGGGAGGGTCGATCCCCGCGCTGCAAGCCCTGATGTTGCTATAGCCACGTCAGGGCTTGCAGCGCGTGTCCGGGGCCGACGTAGGAGCCCGAAGGCGCAGGTCCCTGCGCCAGAAGGGCCCCGCTTCGTCACGGCGCCCCTCGGAAGTCCGCACCCCCCACGGACCCGGCCCTCTCGGCGGCGGCCTCAGCCCGCCCGGGTCGCCGCCGAGAGGGCTGCGTCCCTTTCTCGGTCCCACACCGAGGCCCCGCCTTCCGCGGTTCCTTTCCCCCCTATAGCGGGGATTTCGAACCACGCTAGACGGCGGACGCGCCGAGGCGCTCGGCGGCGAAGAGCTCGTGGACGAGGCGGACGGCGATCGAGCCCTCGCCCACCGCCGCGGCGACGCGGCTCATCGAGCCGTTGCGGACGTCGCCGACGGCGAAGACACCGGGCAGGCTGGTCTCCAGTGAGAACGGGGCGCGGCCGAGGGTCCACTCCGGCTCGGCGAAGAGGGCCTGGCCGGTGCGGACGAAGCCGCCCGAGTCGCGGAGGATCTCGGCCGGCAGCCAGTCGGTGTTGGGACGGGCGCCGATCATCAGGAAGAGGGCGTCGGCGGGCACGGTCTCGGCGACGGGCGCACCGTCGGTCGTCGGCGCCGCTCCGTTGGCAGCGGGCGCGGGGCCGTGCCGGCGATCGCCGCCACCACGCGCCGGCACGGCTGCGGTCGAGCCGGCGCTGTCGGTTCCGGCCGCGCCGCCGCCCCGCGCCCGCAGCTCAAGCCGTTCGAGAACGCCGTCGCCGCCACCACCCACCACCTCGGTCCCCAGCCGCACCTCGATGTTCGGCGCCGCCTCGACCTGTTCGACCAGGTAGTGCGACATCCCCTTGGCGAGCGAGTCGGCGCGGACGACGAGGGTGACGCGGCGCGCGTAGTCGGCCAGGTGGAGCGCCGCCTGGCCGGCCGAGTTGGCGCCGCCGACGACGAAGACCTCGCGGTCGACCATCGCCGGCGCCTCGGTCGCCGTGCTGCCGTAGAAGACCCCGGCCCCGGTCAACGCCAAGGCCTCGAGCTCCTCGACCTCGAGCCGGCGGTAGGTGGCGCCGCCGGCGAGGACGACCGCGCGGGCCTCGACCTCGGGGAAGTCGGAGAGGCCGACGAGGATCCGCTCGCCCTCGCGCCGCAGGCCGGTCGCCCGCTGCATGAAGGCGAAGTGGGTGCCGAAGACCCACGCCTGCTCGTAGGCGCGCTCGGCGAGCCGGCGGCCGCTGACCCCGCGCGGGAAGCCGAGGTAGTTGCGGATCAGCGAGCTGAGGGTCGCCTGGCCGCCGATCCCGCCCGAGTCGATCACCAGCGTGCGCAGCCCTTCCGAGGCCCCGTAGACCGCGGCCGAGAGCCCGGCTGGCCCGGCGCCGACGATGACCAGGTCGAACTCGCGCCCCTGCGGGTCGACCGGCCCGCCGGCGGCGACCGTCAGCTCCGCGTTGCTCGGGTCGACCAGGTACTCGCCATTCGGGAACATCACCAGCGGCAGGGTCGCCGACTCGCCGACCTCCTCGACCACCCGCCGGCCCTCCTCCGAGTCGGCGAGGCAGAATTTGTGCGGCAGCGCGCAGCGACCGAGCACCTCGCGCAGCTCGTGCGCCCGCCCCGACCAGGAATCGCCGACGATGTAGGCGGTGTGCGGGGAGGCGCGGCGGGCGTGCTGCCACTCGAGCAGGAAGGTCGAGATCGCCTGGTGGAAGAGCTCGTCCTGAGGGCGGGTCGGGCGGATCACGTAGTAGTCGATCCGGCGCAGCGCCATCGCCCCGAAGATCTCCTTGCCCATCGGCCCCTTGCCCCAGCTGCCGTAGTCGATCAGGAGCGCCCGCTGGGCCTGCGGGTGCAGCTTCCGCACCCCGCCGAGAAACTCCGCCCCGGAGGCGCCGCCGAGCGTCTCGCCGGTGAGCACCAGCGCCACGTCCTCGCCCGCCTCGGCCAGCCGCGCCAGCTCCGCCTCAGCCTCCGGCGCCGAGCCGACGCAGACGACGCGGTAGCCGCGCTCGTAGCGATCGAGCAGCTCGGCTTCGATCATGCCGAGCGATTCCTGGTTCTCGTCGACGGCGAAGAGGACGGCACGGGACACGATTCGCCTCCGGACAACGATGCGGGTCTTTGGAACGAGTTTCCTGCTCGTTCGAGTACACCCGACCCGCCCCGCCCCTGTCAAGCCGACGACCCGGTCTCAGCCGAGGATTCGCCAGTGGTAGGTCAAGAGGGGCCCGGGCGTCCCGTAGGTGCCGACCCCGCGGACCGAGAAGACGTGGAAGCCGGGCTTCAGCCCGCGGAGGTGGACCGGTGACGTGCAGGGCCGAAGGGGCTGTCCTTTGCCCGATCGACAGCTGAATCCGCCCGGACTGAAGGCGGCGGTGAATGCGAACGTGGCCGTCCGCGATTTCGTGCGGAGGGGCGGCTTGCGGGAGAACTTGGGCCACGAGGCCCGCTGCGGCAGGGGCGGAGGAGGGGTCGGCGGCGCGGCAACCGCCGTCCCAGAAAGAGAGACCACCTGGGGTGAATCGCTCGCGTCGTCTTCGAGCTTGAGCGTGGCGCTGTAGGTCCCAGGATCCCGCGGCGAGAATTCGAAGTTGAGGATGCAGGACCCTCCCGGCGCGATCACGGCCCGCAGGCAAAGCCCGGGGCCGACGGAGCTACTGCCCGCGAAGAAATTCGGTCTGGACCCAGGCACCGCCCCGACTTCTTCATATCCCAGCCCCTCGATCGAGAGGTCGGCGGAGCCCGCGTTCTTGACCGTCAGGGTCCGCTTCGATCCGCCCGGCAAGGCCCCGACCGGGATCAGGACCGGGTCGAAAACGAGGGCCGCTGGTTCGATCACGACGATGGGTTCTCCGCCCGAACCACGGAGCTGCGCGGTGGCCGCGGGCACGCCGGGGCTCGCGGTTTCGACGGCAAGCTTCCCTTCCTTCTTGCCGCCGCTGCCCGGATCGAAGGTGACTTGGATCGTGCATTCGGCGCCCGGGGCAAGCGACATGAAGCAGCCGTTGTTCGCCACGGCGAAGCCGGATCCGTTCTGGTTCGAGACGCTCACGAGTTCGGGGGCGATCGAGACTTCGCCGGTGTTCTTGAGCTCGAAGGCGGCGGCGCTCGTCGCCCCTTCGGCGGGCAGCCGGACCCCGAAGTCGAAGCTCGCCGGTTCGAACCTCCAACTCGCCATCGCCGCGGCGCCCGTTCCCGGCAGGCGAGCCCCAAGAAGACAAGCGCGCCGGTCAGCAAGATGGGGCAAAGTCGTAGCCCGTCCGCCGATCTCATCTTGTCGAGCCCCAGCCTCAAGGGGCGATTTCTACCTTACGCGGTAGAGCCTGACTGTTAAGGACCCGTCGACTGCCGCGGCGGGGCTTCTCGCCGCCGGCCCGTCGGCGTACCGCTGGCTTTTCTGCGAATAGCGGGGATTTCACCTCGTGTGACGAGGTGGCAGAGCGGTCGGCACCCAGAATTCGGGATCATGCTGTGATGCCCGGCCCTACCCCCAGTCCAGATCCGTACCCCCGCGGGAGAGCTTCGTGCGGTGTCGGCTTCATCGCCGACCTCTCCGGCAACCCCACCCACGAGTGCGTGCGGCGCGGCATCGAATGCCTGGTCAACATGGACCACCGCGGCGCCGAGGGGGCCGACGAGAAAACCGGCGACGGCGCCGGGGTCATGATGCAACTGCCCGACCGGCTGCTGCGCTCGATCTGGCCGCAGCTGCCGGAGCCGGGCCGCTACGGGGTGGCGATGTGCTTCCTCCCCCACGACCCGGTCCGCCGGGCGGCGCTGGAACAGGTGCTCGAGGACACCTGCGTCGGCCGCGGCCTGCGGATCATCGGCTGGGACGACGTCCCGACCGACCCCGCGTGCCTCGGCGAAATGGCACGCGACTGCATGCCGGTGATCCGCCGCCTCGCCGTCGCCGCCGACCGCTTCGACGGTGACCGCGACGCGCTCGAGCGGCGCCTCTACGTCTGCCGCCGCCTGGCCGAGAAGTCGAGCGGCGGCGACCTCCAGATCATGTCGTTCAGCGCCCGCACGATCGTCTACAAGGGGATGCTCCGCGCCCAGCAGCTGGAGGAGTTCTACCCCGAGCTCTGCGACGAGCGCACCGAGTCGGCGCTGGCGCTGATGCACTCCCGCTTCTCCACCAACACCTTCCCCAGCTGGGAGCTGGCCCACCCTTACCGGATGGTCGCCCACAACGGTGAGGTCAACACCCTGACCGGCAACCGCAACTGGATGCGGGCGCGCGAAGGCGCGATGCGCTCGGAAGCTCTCGGCGACGAGCTCGCCGCGGTGCTGCCGGTGGTCGACTTCGAAGCCTCCGACTCGGCCTCGATCGACTCGGTGGTCGAGCTGCTGGTCCGCGCCGGCCGCTCCCCCGCCCACGCGCTGAAGCTGCTGGCGCCCGAGGCGCCCAGCGGCCGCGAGGCGGTGACGCCCGAGGAGCGCGGCTTCATCGACTTCCACTCGCTGCTGATGGAGCCCTGGGACGGCCCCGCGGCGATCGCCTTCTGCACCGGCTCCGCGGTCGGCGCGACGCTCGACCGCAACGGCCTGCGCCCCGGCCGCTGGCTGCAGACCCGCGACGGCTGGGTCGTCTGCGCCTCGGAGGCGGGGACGGTCGCGATCGATCCCGCGAACGTGCTCCGCCGCGGCCGGCTCGAACCAGGGACGATCCTGGTCGCCAACATCGAGAAAGGCGAGCTGGAAGTGGACCGCGCGGTCGAGCGCCGGCTCGCTGCCCGCCACGACTACGGCGCCTGGCACGCCGAACGCACCCTGCGCTTCGACCAGCTGCCGCCGGTCGAGGCCCCGCCCGCCTCGGAGGTCCCCCTACGCGAGCGCCAGCTCGCCTTCGGCTACGACCAGGAGGACCTCAAAGTGGTGATCGGCCCGCTGGTCAAGGCGGGCAAAGAGCCGACCGGCTCGATGGGCGCCGACGCCGCGATCCCGGCGCTCTCGCAGCGCTCCCCCTCCCTCTTCTCCTACTTCAAGCAGCTCTTCGCCCAGGTCACCAACCCGGCGATCGACCCGGTCCGCGAGGAGGTCGTGATGAGCCTCAAGGTGGCGCTCGGCCGGCACGGCGACCTGCTGGTCGACGGGCCCGGTGAGAGCTTCTGCCTGCTGCTCGACCGGCCGGTGCTCGGCGACGGCGAGCTGGCGACGATCCGCGCGCTCGAACATCCGGTGCTGCGCACCCACACGCTCGACGCGACCTGGCCGCGCGAGGATGGAGCCGGCGGGCTCGCCGCGGCGCTCGAGCGCCTCTGCGCGGCCGCCGTCGACGCGGTCGACGACGGCGCCACGATCCTGGTCATCTCCGACCGCGCCACCGGCCCCGGCCGGGTGACGATCCCGTCCCTGCTGGCGACCGCCGCCGTCCATCACCGCCTCGTCCGCGCCGGGCGTCGGCTGCGCACCGGGATCGTCTGCGAGACCGGCGAAGCACGCGAGACCCACCACATCGCCTGCCTGGTCGGCTACGGCGCCGAGGCGATCAACCCCTACCTGATGATCGAGAGCGCCTGCGAGCTGCTCGGCGAGGATCCCGAACCGGCGCTGATCAAGGCGCTCGACGCGGGCCTCCTGAAGGTGCTCTCGAAGCTCGGCATCTCGACCGTCTCCTCCTACCGCGGCTCCCAGTCCTTCGAGGCCGTCGGGCTCGACCGCAAGTTCATCGACAACTGGTTCCGCGGCACCCACTCGCGGCTCGGCGGGATCGGGATCGAGGAGCTGGCGATCGAGGCGCTGGAGCGCCACGACCGCGCCTGGCCGGGGACCGAATGGCCGCTGCTGCCGGTCGGCGGGCTCTACGCCTGGCGGCGCGACGGCGAGCAGCACGGCTGGAACCCGGAGACGGTGACGCTCCTGCAGCGCGCCGCCCGCGCCGAAAACGGCGACGCGCCGGTCGCCTACGAGGCCTTCCGCGACCAGGTCGACGGCGAACAGCGCGGGCTCACCCTGCGCGGGCTGATGCGGCCGCGCGCCGACCGCGAGCCGATCCCGCTGGAGGAGGTCGAGCCGGCGAAGGAGATCGTCAAGCGCTTCTCCACCGGGGCGATGAGCCTCGGCTCGCTCTCCCCCGAGGCGCACGAGACGCTGGCGATCGCGATGAACCGCCTCGGCGGCCGCTCGAATACCGGCGAGGGCGGCGAGGACCCGCGCCGCTACGTCCCCTACCCGAACGGCGACTCGCGCCGCTCAGCGATCAAGCAGGTCGCCTCCGGCCGCTTCGGGGTGACGATCGGCTACCTGATGGAGGCCGACCAGATCCAGATCAAGGTCGCCCAGGGCGCCAAGCCGGGCGAGGGCGGCCAGCTGCCGGGCTCGAAGATCGACCGCTACATCGGCGAGCTGCGCTTCTCCACCCCCGGGGTCGAACTGATCTCGCCGCCACCCCACCACGACATCTACTCGATCGAGGACCTAAAGCAGCTGATCTACGATCTGCGCTGCGCCAACCCGAAGGCCGAGATCTCGGTCAAGCTCTGCGCCGAGGCCGGGGTCGGGACGGTCGCCGCGGGCGTGGTCAAGGCGGGCGCCGACCACGTCACCGTCGTCGGCCACGACGGCGGCACCGGCGCCGCCGCGCTCTCCTCGATTCACAGCGCCGGCATCCCCTGGGAGATGGGGATCGCCGAGACGGCGCGGATCCTCACCGAGCAGGGCCTGCGCGGCCGGGTCGTGCTGCAGACCGACGGCGGCATGAAGACTGGCCGTGACGTGATCGTCGCCGCGATCCTCGGCGCCGAAGAGGTCTCCTTCTCGACCGCCCCGTTGATCGCGACCGGTTGCATCATGATGCGCGTCTGCCACCTGAACACCTGCCCGGTCGGGATCGCCACCCAGGACCCGGAGCTGCGCAGCCGCTTCGCCGGCACCGCCGAGCACGTCACCACCTACCTGATGCACGTCGCCGAGGACACCCGCCGCTGGATGGCGTCGCTGGGGATCCGCGAGTTCGACGAACTGGTCGGCCAGGTGGAGCTGCTCGAGCGCGATCCCGCGGTCCCCGGCGGCAAGGCGTCGAAAATCGACCTCTCCGAGGTGCTGCGCGCCCCCGCCGTGTCGGCCACGGCGCCGCGGCGCAAGGTCGAACCGGGGCCGGGCGCGCCGACGACGCTCGACCACGCGCTGATCGAGGAGGCCGGGCCCGCGCTGGATCACGGCGAGTCGGTCGCGCTTCGCCGGCCGATCCGCAACGTCGACCGCGCCGTCGGCGGCATGCTCTCCAACGCGGTGATCGCCGCCCACGGCGAAGTCGGGCTGCCCGAGGACACGATCGAGGTCGAGCTCGAGGGCTCGGCCGGGCAGTCGTTCGGCGCCTGGCTGGCGCCGGGGGTCTCACTCACACTGCGCGGCGAGGCGAACGACTACGCGGGGAAGGGGCTGTGCGGCGGGATCGTCGCGGTGCGCCCGTTCCCGACCGCCAACGTGCCCGCCGAGTCCCAGGTGATCGTCGGCAACACGGTCCTCTACGGGGCGACCGGCGGCCGCGCCTTCTTCCGCGGGCTGGCCGGTGAGCGCTTCGCGGTGCGGAACTCCGGCGCCTCGACCGTGGTCGAGGGGGTCGGCGACCACGGCTGCGAGTACATGACCGGCGGCCACGTCGTCGTCCTCGGCCCGACCGGCCGCAACTTCGCCGCCGGGATGAGCGGCGGGATCGCCTACGTGCTCAACACCGATGGCGGCTTCGAGGGGCGCTGCAACAAGGCGCTGGTCGACCTCGAGGAACTGGTCGATCCCGAAGAGATCACCGACGTCCGCGGCCTGGTCGAGGAGCACGCGCGCCGGACCGGCTCGCCGGTCGCCGAGCAGCTCCTGAGCGAATGGGACGAGCGGCTCGGCGAGTTCACCAAAGTGATGCCGCGCGATTACCGCCGCGCGCTGGAAATGCGGATCCAGGAAGAAACCGCCGAGTGGCGTGCGGCGATGGGCGTACAGGCGGCGAGCTGATGGCGAAGAACGCGCGGGGATTCCTCGAGATCGAGCGGGTCGAGCAGCCCGAGCGCGAGCCGCAGGCGCGGATCGGCGACTACGCCGACCTGCACGAGCGGCTCGAGCCGGTCGACCTCGCCCGCCAGGGCGAGCGCTGCATGGGCTGCGGGGTCCCCTTCTGCCTCAACGGCTGCCCGCTCGGCAACCTGATTCCGGACTGGAACAACCTGGTCGCCGAAGGCGAGTGGCGGACGGCGATCGACCAGCTCCACGCGACCAACCCCTTCCCCGAGCTGACCGGGCTGATCTGCCCGGCGCCGTGCGAATCGGCCTGCGTGCTGGAGATCAACTCGGAGCCGGTGACGATCAAGCAGATCGAGCTGGCGATCGTCGAGCGCGCCTGGGCGGAGGGCTGGATCGTGCCGAACGGGCCGACGGAGCGGACCGGGCGGCGGGTCGCCGTGGTCGGCTCGGGGCCGGCCGGGATGGCCGCCGCCGCCGACCTGAACCGGGCCGGCCACACGGTGGTCGTCTACGAGCGCGACGAGGCGCCCGGCGGGCTGAACCGCTTCGGCGTCCCGGACGCGAAGCTTCCCAAGGACGTGATCGACCGGCGGATCGCGGTGATGGAGGCGGAGGGGATCGAGTTCCGCTGCGGCGTCGACGTCGGCGGCGCGGTCGATCCCAAGGAACTGCTGAGCGACGTCGACGCGGTGGTGATCGCGACCGGGGCGCGGGTGGCGCGCGAGCTCGAGGTCCCCGGCTCAGACCTGCCCGGCGTGCTGCCGGCGATGGACTACCTCTACGCGCGCAACCGCGCCGTCGCCGCCGGCACCGCCGACGCCCACGACGAGCCGACCGCGGCGGGCAAGGACGTGGTCGTGATCGGCGGCGGCGACACCGGCGCCGACTGCATGTCGAACGCGCTGCGCGAGGGGGCGAAGAGCGTCACCCAGCTAGACACCTACCCAGCCCCGATCGGCTCAAGGCCGCGCGAGATCGCCGGCTGGCCGCTCTCGCCGCGCCGGCTGCCGACCCACTACGCGCTCGACGAGGGCGGCGAGCGGCGCTCCGCCGTCGCCGTCACCGCGATCAGCGAGAAGGACGGCTTCGCCGCCGGGGTCGAGGCGATCCGGGTCGACCCGGAGGACCGCACCCGCCACCTGCCCGGCGGCGAGATCCGCCTACCCGCCGACATCATCATGGTGGCGATCGGCTTCACCGGCCCGGAAATGGAGCTGCTCGAGGCGCTCGGCGTCACCCACACCGAGGACTCCGGCGTCGGCCACCACGCCACCGACGTCCCCGGCGTCTTCGCCGCCGGCGACGCCCGCATGGGCGCCCGCCTCACCGTCACCGCGATCAACGACGGCCGCGCCTGCGCCCGCGCGGTCGACTGCTGGCTCGCCACCCGGGTCTGAGCGCGGCCAGCCATAGTGACGGCGCGATTCGGGGCCCGGTCGATTGGGGACCGACGTCCTGGGCGTCTCGTGGCGACCCGGGCAGGCTGTGGCCGCCACGAGACGCCCAGGACGTGAGGCCTCCGGCAGGAAGTGCGCAGGCTCGGTGCGCATCCGGGGGGAGACGCCACACCTCCACGCCGCCAACCCCGGTGCGTTCGCAGTAATCCCCGCTATGCGGGGATTACTGCGAACGCACTGAACGGACCTGTGACAGACGTAACGCATCTCCTGAATGAACGTGACGTTCCCGGCGTCTCCCGCACGTCCCTCCCCCGAGACCCGCACGGGACCCGCACCCCCGCCTCCCCCCACAGACCCGGCCATCTCGGAGGCGGCCTCAGCCTGCCCGGGCCGCCTCCGAGATGGCCGCGTCCCTTACCCGTCCCTCCCTCCGTCCTCTAATGCCCGCGCAGCGGCAACGGTTGGCGGAAGGCGCGGGCCGCCGCCGCGGCCGAGAGGTGGCCGTTGACTACGAGCTGGTCGAGGACGTGGCGCTGGCGCTGCTTGGCGAGGCCGAGGTGGACCTCGGGGTCGTAGGCGCTGGGGGCCTGTGGCAGACCGGCCAACATCGCCGCCTCCGCCCAGGTCAGATGGCGCGGGGAGACGCCGAAGTAGCCGTGCGCGGCGGCGACGTCGCCCCAGTAGCCGTTGCCGTAGTAGATCGAGTTCAGGTACATGCCGAGGACCTGTTCGTGCGAGTAGGCGAGCGACAGCTTCACTCCCAGGCCGATCTCTTCCAGCGTCCCCCAAAGTCCGCCGCCGTGCGGGTAGAGCCGCTTGCCGAGCTGCTGGGCGATCGTGCTGCCGCCCGGGTCTTCGCTCGTCCCCACCGCCGCCACCGCGGCGCGACCGGCCCCGGCGGCGACGTCGAAGGCCGGGTCGGAGTAGAAGTTCTCGTCCTCGGTCGAGACCACCGCGGCGCCGAGGCGGGCGGGTGGCGGCAGCACCGAAGCGTGGGCGCCGTGTTCGGCGAGGATCGCCTCGACCCTGGATTCGGCGTCGCCCACCCCGGGCAAGGACGCCAGGTAACCGGCGGCGACGACCGCCAGCAGCAGCAAGATCGTGAGCGCCGTGAAGGGCACTCTTCCCACGCTACGCCGGGTGATTAAGGCGGGGTGAGAGCCGGCCGCGGTTGCTGCGGCCGGCCTCCTCGCTCAGGGGTAACGGACGGCGGCGGTCTCCTGGTCGACGATCGAGATCGCCTGGGCCGGGCAGGATTCGGCGGCTGCGACCAGCAGCTCCAGCGGGCCTGTGCCGATCACCATCGCGGTGTCGTCGAGGCGGAAGACCTCGGGCGCCACTTCGACGCAGTCGCCGTGGGCGAGGCACTCATCGAGGTCGATAACCGGTACGTAGCTCATACGGCGAGCTCCTTTCTCTCGACGACGGGGGTGCCGTCCTCGATTTGGTTGCGAAATCTGCGGATCGCCGCCGGGCGACCGATCGCGAGGCCCCCAACCGGCAACCCGGCGCGGGTGAAGAGGACCTCGAAGTCGCGCTCGGCCTGGTCGCCCTCGATGTGAGCCTCGTCGGCATGGGCCGGGTTGCCGATGCACTGGACCCGCAGGCCGAACTGGTCGCTCCAGAAGGTGGCCGGAGGGGGCGGGCCGGGCTCTTCACCGAGCATCGCCTTGGCCGCCGCCGCGCCCTGCCAGGCCGCCGCCTCCCAGTGCTCGGTGCGGCGGTGGGCACCGCTCGACGGATCCGGTGAGAGGACGGCGTCGCCGGCGGCGAAGACGTCGGGCAGCCGGGTGCGGCCGGCGGCGTCGACCGGAACCCCGTCGGCGAAGCCGTGCTCGGCGAGCCACCCGGTCGCGGGGACCGTGCCGATGCCGACCAGCACCAGGTCGCAGGCGATCCGCTCGCCGTCGGCGAGGATCAGCTCCTCCACCTCCTCCCCGCCGCGCACGTCGGCGAGCGCCGCGCCGAGCCGGACGACCACGCCTTCCTCGCGGTGAAGGTCGGCGAACCAGCCGCCGATCCGCTCGCCGAGGATCGGCGCCAGCGGCGTCGGCAGCGCCTCGATCAGCGTCACCTCGACGCCGAGGCCGCGGGCGGTCGCCGCCACCTCCTGGCCGATGAACCCGGCGCCGACGATCGCCAGACGTGCTCCCGGCAACAGCCCGGCCCGCAGCCGGCGGGCGTCGGCGACGCCGCGCAGGACGTGGACATTGGGGTGGGCGAGGAAGGGGAGCCGGCGGGCCGCCCCGCCGGTCGCGATCAGAAGCCGGTCGTAGGGAAGGCGGTCTCCGGACTCCAGCTTGACCCTGTGGGCGACCGGGTCGAGCGCGACGGCCGGATCGCCGAGCACCAGCTCGACCTCGTTGTCCCGGTACCAGTCCCGCGGCCGGAAGGCGACCGACTCGTCCCCCACCTCCCCGGCCAGCACCCGCTTGGAGAGCGGCGGGCGGTCGTAGGGCGCCAGTGGCTCGCCGCAGACGATCCGCACCGGCGCCTCGTAGCCGCGGCGCCGCAGGGTCTCGGCCGCCCGCTGGGCGGAGAGCCCGCCGCCGACGATCAGTACTCCCTGGTCTTTCATCCGATCTCCTCTGCCACCTTCGCGGTGGGTCGTTGGATTGCGCGTGGGGCCTTGATCGCGTAGGGCGCGGGGCGGCCCGCGGGCGCCGGGTTCGCCGCCGGGCGGGCTCCCCGCCGTCCCAGCAGCCGGTAGACGAAGAGCCCGCCGATCACCGGCGCGGTGAGGATCACCCACCAGCGGAACCAGACGGCCGAGGCGTCGGTGCCGGAACCGAGCGCGTGCACGAGGCCGAGGGCGTAGACGACGACGGTCGCCCGGTGGGCTTTGCGCCAGAGCCGCGCCCCGATCCGCTTGCGGGCGTAGAAGCTCAGGCCGAGCAGCGCGGCGAGGTAGCCGGCGATGATGCCGAGGCCGGTGAAGACGGTCTTGAAGCTCATCGCGAACGGGACGGTCACGCCGACGACGCCCGGGTTGAGCCATGGATCGCCGAGCAGCGTGATGCCGTGGACGGCGATCGCGACCAGCCCGGCCAGCGCCGTCTGCTCGTGGATCGCCAGCAGCTTGCGCGAGAGGCCGGGCCGGCGCATCACCTTGCCCGCCATCGCCAGGCCGAGCCCGACCGAGACCGTGATCAGGGCGAAGGCGACCAGGCCCGAGGCCCGGCTCGCCAGCCACCAGCCGTGGCTCTGCAGCGTGGTCGAGAGGGCTTCTTTCACGCCGCCACCTCGATCGTCTCGGTGGCCGCCCAGGCCGGGTCGACGCGGATCGCGGCGATCGGCCCGACCAGCTCGGTCGTGCCGTCGTCGAGGACCATCAGGCCGCCTTTCTCGGCCAGCCGGCGCCGGCCCTCCTCCGGCCCCGAGAGGAGCGCGGCCTTGGCCAGCGTCTCCGCCTCGAGGGCGGAGTCGCCGAGCGCGGTCGCGCCGATCAGGCCGGTCCAGGCAGGCTCGCCGGTGGCCGGGTCGAGCAGGTGGTGGAAGTAGCGGCCGTCCTCACGGCGCCAGATCCGCACGTTGAGGCCGGAGGTGGCGATGCCGCCGAAGCCGAGCCGGATGAGGAAGCCGCGGTCCCCCGTCAGCGGGTGCTCGATGAAGACCTCATAGGGCCAGGTCAGCGCCGCGGCGCCGCCGATCCGGATGTCGCCGCCGCAGTCGACGACGTAGCGCGGGTAGCCGCGCAGTCGTGCCGCGACCAGGTCGGCGGCCAGACCCTTGCCGGCGCCGCCGGTGTCAAAGCGCAGGCCGGGAGGGCGGGTCACCGTGCGCGCCTCGTCGTCGACGGCGAGCTCGCGCCAGCGGCGGTCGGGGCGCGGCCGGGCCGGGCGTCGCGGCGGCGCCGTCGCCAGCGCGTCG
>DATEDJ010000109.1:0-19733 GCA_035281725.1 Solirubrobacterales bacterium | reverse complement strand
ACGGGGAGAGGCAGAGGGTGCGGCCGGGCGGCGGGGATCGTGCGGGGTGTGTGACGGAAGGCGCGCCGAGGGCTGCGATCGTCACAGAGAAGCCGGGATCCTCAACGGTCAGGAATTTGCGCTGTTAGAAACTTCGCAATGGCCGAAGTTTCTAACAGCGCAGCGAGAGGCAGGGACTGCGTGGTTCCTTATCCACCTGTGAGGTGGATTTCTAACCACGCTTCTTTCTGACCGTTCGGATCCCCGGCATCTCCGTGACAGACGTCCCGTCCCTGTCACGGAACCCTCCCGGAGGCTCCCCGTCCCGGGCGTCTCGGAGGCGGCCACAGCCTGCCCGGGTCGCCTCCGAGACGCCCGGGCTGACCGTCCCCAGCCGCAGGGACCCGGACCTCACCCCGGACCCGCACCCGGGCGTGGGATCGACGGTCTCAATCTCGGCGCCGCAATCCGTTGCCGTCTATGCGGCGGCCGCTGCCGCTCGCCGCCACCATCTCCGCGGCGACCACGCGGCGATCGTCGGGGCCTGGGCGCAGGATCATCACCTCTGCCGGCGCGCGCTCCAGGAGCCAGACGAGGTCGTCGCCGGAGAGCCCCTGGGTGCCGGTGGCGCTGGCCGGGACGACCACCCGGTCGAAATGCTCGTCGGACAGCAGGCGGGCGAGCGCGTGGCGGTAGGTGCGGCCGCGCTCGATCCGCGCGTCGACCGCCACCCCTTTGGCGACCGCCCGCTGTTCGATCGCCTCGAGCATCGCCATCGCCGTCGCCGCCTCGTTCGGGATCGGGCAGTCAAGCGGCAGGCTCTTCGGCACCGCGGCGAGGTAGGCCGGCATCAACGTCGCGTCCTCGGCGCGGGCGAGGCGGAGGGCCGCGTCGACGGCGCGCCGCGAGATCTCGGTGCCGGTGAAGGGGAGCAGGATGTGGTGGACGGCGTCGGGTTCGGCCTTCGCCCTCTTCCCGTGCCGCGATTTGGCGACCAGGAACCCGACCACCAGCCCCGCGACCAGGGCGACGACGATCAGGATGTGCTCGATGCGGATCGCCGCCAGCGGGCTCATCAGCTCGCCTCCTCGTCTTTGAGGCCGCGGTGGGCGACGATGCGGACGTCGACGCCGGGAGGCGTCGCGTGCATGAGGCGCTGCGGCAAGGGCTCGCGCAGGCGGGCGAAGCCGCGGGCGGGCTGCGACTCGCCGATCATGATGTAGGTGCTGCCGCGCTCGCGCACTACCCGCGCGGCGCCGGTGACGACGTCGTCGTTTTCCTCGATCAGGAAGGTCGCACCGAGGATCGAGGCGAGGCGGCGAAGGGCGGTCACCTGCCGCTCGCACTCGCCCTCGATCGGCGCCCCCGGCGGCTTCACCCAGAGCAGATCGAGGTCGGTGCCGAGGCGCTGCGCCGAGCGCCAGGCCCGGCGCACCAGCCGCTGTGAGCTCGCCTGCGGGCGCACCAGCGCCAGCAGCCGCTCCCCGACCGCCTTCGGCGCGTCGTCGGAGACCCGTTCCCGTTCCTCGTCGCGGGTGCCCACGGGCTCGGCCTCGGTGTAGACGAGCCGCTTCGACTCGACGTCCTCCGCCACCTGCCGCAGGCTGACCTCGCGCAGCGCCGCCAGGTTCTCGATCTTGAAGAAGTTGTTGAGCGCGGCGTCGATGTTCTGGGTCGGATAGATCTTCCCCGCCCGCAGCCGGGCGATCAGCGCCTCCGGGGTGAGGTCGATCAGAACCACTTCGTCGGCGTCGGCGAGGACCCGATCGGGGACCGTCTCGCGGACCCGCACCCCGGTCAGCTCGGCGACCTGGTCGTTCAGCGACTCGAGGTGCTGCACGTTGACGGTGGAGAAGACGTCGATCCCCGCCGCCAGCACCCGGGCGATGTCCTCGTAGCGCTTCTCGTGCTCGACGCCGGGCGGGTTGGTGTGCGCGAGCTCGTCGATCAGCGCCAGCTCCGGCGCCCGCCCGAGCAGCCCCGGGAGATCCATCTCGGCGACCTTGGCGCCGCCGCGGATCGGGACCTCGCGCCGCGGCACCTCCTCGAGGCCGCGCGCCTGGGCGCTGGTCTCCTCGCGTTCGTGCGGCTCCAGGTAGCCGATCACCACGTCGCGGCCGGCGTCGGCTTCGGCGTGGCCTTCCTGCAGCATCCGGTAGGTCTTCCCCACCCCGGCGGCCATGCCGAGAAAGATCTTGTAGTGACCCGTGCCCTCGGGTTTGCCGGCCAACGCTCAGCTCCTGACGAGCTCGTGCGGCTCCATCGCCTGAAGATGCCGGTCGCAGATCCGCAGGATCGTCCGCGCCTCGACGATCAGCGTACCCGGCGGGTACTCGGAGCGGTGCGCCGAGCGGGCGTAGAGCGGGCCGGCGCCATCGGTCACCAGCGAGCGGACCAGCCGCATCG
Source organism: Solirubrobacterales bacterium (assembly GCA_035281725.1). Lineage (GTDB taxonomy): Bacteria > Actinomycetota > Thermoleophilia > Solirubrobacterales > 70-9 > VAYN01. The sequence continues at coordinate 17,348 of DATEDJ010000109.1, read as the reverse complement.
CCTCGACCGGAAACGGCAGCGGGGCGCGCAGCCGCATCGCCACCTGGAGCAGCAGCGGGGCCGCTTCGGCGACCGCGGGGCGATCCACCGCGACCGCCGCGCCGCCGCGGCGCCAGGGCCCGTCGACCTCCCCGACCGCCCGCTCGAGGGCGGCGGCGAAGGTCTCCCGGGCGCGTCCTTCGTGGCGGCGGGCGAGGCGCGCGACCAGCCCGCCGATCCGCCCGCTCACCACGCCCATCTCAAGCCCCCAACAGGTTGTGCACGACGAGGTCGATCAACTTGATCCCGACGAAGGGGACGATCAGCCCGCCGAGGCCGTAGAGGAGAAGGTTGCGGCGCAGGAGCGCCGTCGCGCCGATCGCCCGGTACTTGACCCCTTTGAGGCTCAGCGGGATCAGCAGCGGGATGATCAGCGCGTTGAAGATGACCGCCGAGAGGATCGCCGACTGCGGCGTGCCCAGGTCCATGATGTTGAGCGAGTGCAGGGGGCCATGGCTCTGGCCGGATGCCGCCCAGGTCGCCGCGAACATCGCGGGCAGGATCGCGAAGTACTTGGCGACGTCGTTGGCGATCGAGAAGGTGGTCAGGGCGCCGCGGGTGATCAGCAGCTGCTTGCCTACCTCGACGATCTCGATCAGCTTCGTCGGATTGGAGTCGAGGTCGACCATGTTGCCCGCCTCGCGAGCCGCCTGGGTCCCCGTGTTCATCGCCACGCCGACGTCGGCCTGGGCCAGCGCGGGAGCGTCGTTGGTGCCGTCGCCGGTCATCGCGATCAGCCGGCCGTCGGCCTGCTGTTCCTTGATCAGTTCGAGCTTTCGCTCCGGCGTCGCTTCGGCGAGGAAGTCGTCGACGCCCGCCTCCTCGGCGATCTTCGCGGCGGTCAGTTTGTTGTCGCCGGTGACCATGATCGTGCGGATGCCCATCGCGCGCAGCTGGTCGAAGCGGGCTTTCATCCCTTCCTTGACGATGTCTTTGAGGTAGACGACGCCGAGCACGCGCTCGTCGCGGGCGACGGCCAGCGGGGTGCCTCCCTCGCGGCCGATCCGGTCGAGCTCGGCCCGCAGCTCCGGCGGCGCGTGGCCACCCTCGGTGGCGATCCATTCGGCGATCGCATCGCCGGCGCCCTTGCGCAGCATCGTCCCGTTGAAGTCGACCCCGCTCATCCGGGTTTCGGCGGTGAACGGGACGAAGGTCGGTACCTCCCCGTCGAAGTCGTGCTCGCGGATGCCCCACTGTTCTTTCGCGAGGACGACGATCGAGCGCCCCTCGGGGGTCTCGTCGGCGAGCGAGGACATCTGCGCCGCCTCGGCCAGCTCCTGCTCGCTCACCCCGGGCATCGGGATGAACTCGGTCGCCTCGCGGTTGCCGAGCGTGATCGTGCCGGTCTTGTCGAGGAGCAGGACGTCGCAGTCGCCGGAGGCCTCGACCGCGCGGCCGGAGAGCGCCAGCACGTTGCGACGGACCAGGCGATCCATGCCGGCGATGCCGATCGCCGAGAGAAGGGCGCCGATCGTGGTCGGGATCAGCGCCACCAGCAGCGCGATCAGCGTCGTCTCCGACAGTTCGGTGTTGGCGAAGAGCGCGAACGGGCGCATGCTGACGATCACGAACATGAAGATCAGGGTCATCGCCGCGAGCAGGATCCCGAGCGCGATCTCGTTCGGCGTCTTGCGCCGCTCGGCGCCCTCGACCAGGGCGATCATGCGGTCGAGGAAGGAGCCGCCCGGCTCCTGGGTGATCTCGACCACGATCCGGTCGGAGAGGACCTTGGTGCCACCGGTGACCGCCGAGCGGTCGCCGCCGGCCTCGCGGATGACCGGCGCCGACTCGCCGGTGATCGCCGACTCGTCGACCGAGGCGATGCCCTCGACCACGGTGCCGTCGCCGGGGATGACCTCGCCGGCCTCGACCACGACGACGTCGCCGCGGACCAGCTCGGAGGCGGGCTTCTCGCCGCCGTCGCGCATCGTCGCCGTGGTCTCCGAGCGCATCGCCCGCAGGCTCGCCGCCTGGGCGCGGCCGCGGCCCTCGGCCATCGCCTCGGCCAGGTTGGCGAAGACGACGGTGAGCCAGAGCCAGACGGTGATCGCGAAGCTGAACCAGGCGGGCTGGTGGCCGCCGCCGAGGCTTTCGCCGCCGAAGACCTGGATCAGCCAGCCGGCGGTGGTGATCACGGCGCCGATCTCGACCACGAACATGACCGGGTTGCGGACCTGGACGCGGGGATCGAGCTTGCGCACCGACTCGATCAGCGCCGGGCGCAGGATCTCCGGGTCGAAGAGGGAGCGAGCTTTCTCTTTGGTGTGCCGTTGCTCGGTGTGCTGTTGCTTATCTGTGGTCATTTCAGCGGGGCTTCTTCGTCGATGGCGATGTTGAGTTCGAGCACGTTGACGCCGGGCTCGCCGAGCAGGCCCAGCGAGCGGCTGTCCGTGTTCTGGGAGATCAGTTCTTCGACCTTGCTCAGCGGGATATGTCGAACGGCGGCGACGCGGTGGGCCTGGATTCGCGCGTTCGCCTCGGAGATGTCGGGGTCGACGCCGGAGGCCGACTGGGTGACCGCGTCGACCGGGACGCCTTCGCGGGTCAGCGAGTGGTCATACGGTTTGTTCAGCGCGACGTAAGCCTTCAGTTCTTCGCGGATTTCTTCGCGCAGTTCGGCGCTGTTGGGGCCCGCGTTGCCGAAGAAGGTGACGTTGCCCGAGTATTCGGTCGCCGAGGGCCGCGAGTGGAACCAGGCTTTGCCCTTGAATTCCTGCCCGATCAGGTGCGAGCCGACGACCTTGCCGTCGAGCGAGATCTTGGAGCCGTTGGCCGACCCGGGGAAGGCGACCTGGGAGACCCCGGTGATCGCCAGCGGGTAGAGGATCCCCAGCACGATCGTCATCGCGACGATCGCGATCAGGCCGATGCGCAGGTCCTTGCGCAGTCCCTGCGCCATCAGAACAACCTCCCGGTGAGGCCGTTGGAGATCGGGCCGAGCAGGATCGCGGGGAAGAAGGTGAGTGCCCCGACCAGGATCACGATCCCGACCAGGAGGAAGGCGAAGGTCGGGTTGTCGGTGCGCATCGTCCCGAGGCCGGCGGGCGAGACCTTCTTGCCCGCCATCGCGCCGGCGACGGCGAGGACGAAGAGGATCGGCGCGAAGCGCGCGGTCACCATCACCATCCCGCCAAGCAGGTTGGCGAAGGTGATCCCGTAGGCGCCGACGTTGCCCGGCGCGTGCGGCTGGACGAAGCCGGTGTAGCCGGCCCAGGCGGAGCCGTTGTTGTTCGCCTGCGAGAGGTAGGCGTAGAGGTTCTCGGAGAAGCCGGTCGGGTTGATGCCCGCGTAGAGCGAGCGTTTGCCCAGTTCGGTGGCCGAGGCGGCCCCCGCCGACAGCAGGACCGCGAGGGGCGTGAAGAGGACGCCGAGCGAGACCAGCTTGATCTCGCGGGCGCCGATCTTCTTGCCCAGGTACTCGGGGGTGCGGCCGACCATCAGCCCGCCGATGAAGACGGCGAGGATGACGTAGAGGAGCATCGAGTAGAGCCCGGTGCCGACGCCGCCGAAGACCACCTCGCTGAAGCCGAGGTTGGTGAACGGCACGGCGCCGCCGATCCCGGTCAGCGACTCGAAGGCGCCGTTGACCGCGCCACAGGAGGTGACCGTGGTGATCGCGGTCCAGAGCGAGGTGCCGGCGATGCCGAAGCGCTGCTCCTTGCCCTCGAGGTTGCCGCCGGTCGAGCCGGCGAAGGCGTGGGTGTGGAGGCCCGCCGCGTGCTGGGCGACGGAACCGTGCTGCTCGGCGATGTAGACGACGACCACGCCGGCGATGAAGAGGGCGAACATCGCGGCGAAGATCGTCCAGCCCTGCCGCTGGCTGCCGACCATGCGCCCGTAGGTGTAGGTGAGCGCGGCCGGGATCACCAGGATCAGCAGCATCTCGACGAAGTTGGTGAGGCCGCTCGGGTTCTCGAACGGGTAGGAGGAGTTGACGTTGAAGAAGCCGCCGCCGTTGGTGCCGAGCTCCTTGATCACCTCCTGCGAGGCGACCGGGCCCTGGGAGAGGACCTGGGTGCTGCCGGCGAGCGTGTGGATGACGGTGGCGTGGCTGAGGTTCTGAACCACTCCTTGCGAGACCAGGAAGAGCGCGCCGACGATCGAGATCGGCAGCAGCACGTAGAGGGTGATCCGGGTGATGTCCTGCCAGAAGTTGCCGAGCGATTTGCCCGAGCGGCTGACGATGCCGCGGATCAGCGCCGCGAGGACGGCGATCCCGACCGCGGCGGAGACGAAGTTCTGCACCGCCAGACCGGCCATCTGGGCGAAGAAGCTGAGGGTGGTTTCACCGCCGTAGTACTGCCAGTTGGTGTTGGTGATGAACGAGGAGGTGGTGTTGAAGCTGAGGTCCCAGGGACCGGAGTGGAAGCCTTCCGGGTTGAACGGCTGGATCCCCTGGGTGCGCAGGATCAGGTACAGCAGGATCCAGAAGAGGAGCGAGAAGACGATCAGGCTGCGCGCGTACTGCTTCCAGTCCTGGCCCTCGGCCTCGGGGTCAACCCGCAGCAACCGGTAGGTGCCGCGCTCGACCCGCCCGAAGACCGGAGTGAGGAAGACGCGTTCGCCCGAGAACACGCGCGCCAGGTAGATGCCTACCGGTTTGACCAGCGCCACCAGGACGACGACGAAGAGTGCGATCTGGAGGTAGCCCTCGAACATCAGAGGTTCTCTCCGCGCAGCAACGCGTAGACGAGGTAGACGCAGACCACGAAGGACACGACGAGGCCGAAGATGTCCGCGCCGCTCATATGCGGTCGATCAGCGAGATCAGCCAGTAGAGGAGCGCGAACATCGCGATCGCCAGGGCGATCGAGAAGAGGTCCGCCACCGGGCTGCCGCCGCCGGGGAAGATGTCTGCGAGGAAGAGCACACCAGCATCGTGCGCCCCACCCCGTCAAGCCCGCATGAAGTTGGGACCGACCCGTATACAGATCTTGTGAAGGCCGCCTGACCCTGGCGCGCTCGATTCGAGTACGCGCGGAACCGCTGTAAACGCATCCGTATTGACGACGAGACTCGATGAGTATCTGGGATGACGCGTTGTTAACTGAATCAGCTTCCAGGTCCGATTGATTGAGCGGGCTCTCATCCACTTCTAAAGAAACGGAAGCTCTCTCGATGAATCGAAGCCTCACAGGCTGGCTCGCCGGCCTGGCGATCGCCGCTGCACTGGCAGCCGCGACACTCCTCCCCGCGGCGCCCGCAAGCGCCGCGATCGCCGATGCACACCTGGCCTTCACCGGCGACACCAGCACGACGATGACGGTGACCTTCAAGGAGACTGCCGCGGTCGCGGGCACCACCGCGCAGGCATACGCACGCCCGGCCGGCGGCGCCGGTGGCGCCGCTGCGTGCGCCGTCGGACCGGCCCCCGGCGACTGCATCGCGATTCCGCTGGCGCGCACCGACGCGACCGGCGTCGCCGGGACCGGCACGGTCTACTCCTTCTTCACCGGCACCTTCACCGGCCTCACCCCCGGCGCTGCCTACGACTGGTTCGCCACCGACACCGTCACCCCGGCGGGCGTCTCGCCCGGCACCTTCACCACCGCGCGCGGCGGCAACACGCCGTACACTGCGGCGACCTACGGCGAGGTGCACGTCGATGACGGCGACGACGTGACGGCGTTCGGTGCCAGCGGCCCGGGCGACTACTCGATCCCCGGCCTGGTCGGCCTCTGGGCGGCGGACAACGTCGTCTGGAACCAGAACGTGCGGCCCTCGTTCATCGTCTCCTCCGGGGACAACATGAACGACGGCACGATGGAGGAAAAGTACGACCAGCTTCTCGCCGGCCAGCCCTCCACCGGGCCCAAAGCCCAAGACACGACGTCGATCGCCACCGTCACCGGCAGCGTCCCGTTCATGTCGGCGCTCGGCGACCACGAGTACAAGAACACCGCCACTCGCGGCACCGCCTCACCGCTTTTCTACGCCCACTTCCCGAACCCCGACAACGGGCCGACCGGGCAGGAAGATCGCTCCTACTCCTACGACTACAACGGCGTCCACTGGACGGTGCTGGAGGCGAGCCCGGGGGTCCACCCCGCCGCCTTCCCGGAGTACTGGAAGCACGAGCTGGAATGGCTCGAAGCCGACCTCGCGTCCGCGGTCCAGCGGACCCGCTTCCAGATCGTCGTCATGCACCAGCCGCCGTTCCACTCGAAGACGAGCCGCGTCTACCCCGAATACGCGGACCCCGAGTTCCGCGACGACGTGATGCCGATCTTCGACAAGTATGGGGTCGAGGCCGTCGTCTCCGGGCATGACGCGCACGACGTGCGCAGCTTCCCGCTGGTCGGCACCCCGACGCCCGACTGGACCGAAGGCGAGCCGACGATCTCACCGGAGATCGTCGCGCCCGGCAAAGGCACGACGTACCTGGAGCAGTCGACCACCGGCAAGAACTACGACGGCCTGCTCGACAGCGAGCCGTGGGTCGCCTGGTCGCAGTCGGAGGAAACGTTGCCGACCGTCCTGCTGTTCACGTTCGGGGCGAAATCGATCAGCGCGAAGTTCGTCCGCACCGACGCGCTCGACCCGGTGACGGGCCAGCTGGTGCCGACCGGTCAGCCGGTGGACAGCTTCACCATCCCGCAGGTGCCGGTGCCCGGCAGCGAGGAACCGCAGACCGGCCCGGCCGGGCCGAAGGGTGACCCCGGCTCCACCGGGGCGGCGGGTGCCGCCGGCGCCAAGGGCGAGACCGGCGCCACGGGCAGCACCGGGGCGACCGGCAAGACCGGCGCCAAGGGTGCCCCGGGGCGGGACGCGAAGGTGACCTGCAAGGTGACCGGCGCCCGCGGCGCGCAGGACGTCGCCTGCACGGTCAAGATCGCCGGCAAGAGCGCCGGGCGCGTGCCGACGCATGCGGACGCACGGCTCGTGCGCGACGGTCGCACCTACGCGACCGGGACGACGACGCACCTGCGTGCGCGCCGCACCGTCGCCCGCGGTGACTACGTGCTGCGGCTGTCGGCCGGCGAGCGCACCTGGAAGATCCCGGTGCACGTGGGCTGAGCACCGCGGCACCCCGCTCCCCGGCGGCAACCGGCCGTCGGGGAGCGCTTCGCCGTGGGCTCAGGCGGCGAAGCGGTAGCCGACGCCGGGGTCGGTCTTGATGTACTTCGGGCCGTCGGGCGGCTCGATCTTGCGGCGCAGGTTGGCGATGTGGGCGCGCAGGACCTGGAAGTCGTCTTCGTACTCCACCCCCCACACCTCGACCAGGAGCGCGCGGTGGGTCATCAGCCGGCCACGGTTACGGGCCAGGGCGCGGAGCAGACCGAACTCGGTAGGGGTCAGGTGGACCGGCTCGCCGTCGCGTTTCACCGTCCGGGCGGCGAGGTCGATCTCGAGGCCGTCGGCGAGGATCTTCGGCTCCGCCCCTTCCGGCGCCGAGCGGCGCAGCACCGCTTCCAGGCGGGCGACCAGCTCGCGCGGGCCGAACGGCTTGGTCACGTAGTCGTCGGCGCCCGCGGCCAGCGCCTCGACCTTGCGGTCCTCCTCCCCCACCGCGGAGAGGACGAGGATCGGCATCTGGGTCCACTCGCGCAGGCGTCGGGTCACCTCGACCCCGTCGATGTCCGGCAGCATCAGGTCGAGGATCGCCGCCTCCGGCGGTTTCACCGCCGCCAGGTCGAGCGCCTCCTCCCCGCTCGCCGCGGTCACCGCCTCGAAGCCGGCGTCGCGCAGGATCACCCGCAGCGCGCGGAGGATCTGCGGCTCGTCGTCGCAGACGAGGATGCGGGCAGCGGGTCCGGCGCTCATGCGACCGCCGCCTTCTGCGGCACGGCGAAGGTGACGACGAAGCTCGACCCCTGGCCGGGGAGCGACTCGACCTCGACCTCTCCCCCGTTCGCCTCGATGAAGCCCCGCGCGATCGCCAGGCCGAGCCCCGAGCCGGCCCCGCTCGCCGCTCCCGGCGCCCGGTAGAACGGTTCGAAGATCCGCTCCCGCAGGTTCTCCGGGATCCCCGGCCCGCGGTCGACCACCCGCACCACCAGCCGCGGCCCGACCAGCCGCGAGCGGACCAGCACCGGCTGGCCCTCGCCGTGGACGACCGCGTTCTCGAGCAGGTTGGCGAAGGCGCGCTCGAGCTGGGTGGGATCGGCGCTCAGCGGCGGCAGGTCGTCGTCGAGCGCCAGCCGCACCTGCTCGCCGCGGGGGCCGATCGATTCGCGCGCCGCGTCGAGCAGGTCGACCACCTCGACCGGCTCGCGGTGCGGCTCGGCTTTGCCCGATTCGAGGCGGGAGACATCGAGCAGGTTCTCGACCAGGCGCGAGAGCCGCTGCCCCTCCTCGACCACCGCGTCGGAGAGCTCGTGGCGCTCCTCGCCGGTGACGCTGGGCGAGTCGAGCGCGGCGCCGGCGGCGATGATCGCGGTCAGCGGCGTGCGCAGGTCATGCGAGACGGCGCGCAGCAGCGAGGTCTTCAGCTCGTCGGAGCGGCGGACCGCTTCGGCCTCGATCGCCTCGTCGCGCAGCCGGTCGCGCTCCGCCGCCAGCGCCGCCGCCTCCTCCAGCGCCCGGTCGGCCTCCTCGCGGCGCCGCTCCGACTCGGCGGCGCGGGCGCGGGCGAGCTCGGCGAGGGTGCCGGAGGCGATCGCGACGATCACGAAGACGACCAGGGCAACGATGTCGTGCTGGGCGTTGATCGTCAGCTTGCGCAGCGGCGGCAGGTAGAAGAAGTTGAAGGCGAGGGCGCTGAGGACGGCGGTGCCGATCCCCATCCAGAGGCCCCAGGCCGTGGCGATCAGGAGCACCCCGGGGATGAAGACGATCCCCAGCGAGACCGGCTCGGCGATCGGTTCCAGCGCCGCCACCACCCCGGTCCCGATCGCGACGACCACGACGGCGGCAACCAGGCCGATGCCGGTGGACGGGGCCTTTGCGCTGAGCCGAAACACCCCGGCAGCGTAGAGCTACTCGTACTGCAGGCTCTCCAATACGTCGAGCCGCGACGCCCGTCGCGCCGGGATGATCGCGGCGACGATGCCGAGCAGGGCGGCGAGGACGAGGATCCCGATCAGGGTCCCGACCGGATAGGAGAGGGTGAAGCCTTCCTGCTTCAGCGGCTGCGCGATCAGCGCCGCGAAGACGACCCCCAGCACCAGCCCGAGGACGGCGCCGATCATCGCCGTGATCACCGCCTCGAAGCGGATCATCGAGCGCACCTGCCGCCGCGACATGCCGATCGCCCGCAGCATCCCCAGCTCCCGGGTGCGCTCGTAGATCGAGAGGCCGAGCGTGTTGATCACCCCGATCAGCGAGATGAGTACGGCCAGCCCGAGCAGCACGTAGAAGAGGGCGACCACCTGGTCGATCTGCTTTTCGCGTTCTTCGCGCAGTTCGCCTTGGTTCAGCACTTCGGCGGTGGGGAAGGCGCGCTTTGCCCCGGCGGTGAGGATCGCCTGCACTTTTGCCGCGTCGGCGCCGGGTTCGAGGATGACGAAGTCGGTGTCGTCCTGGCGCACCTTGAAGGCGTCGGTCATCACCCGTCGGGTGACGAAGACGCTGCCGAAGATTTTCGCCTTCGATTCGAACGTGCCGGCGACGGTGAATTCGGGGCGCTGCTCGGCCTGGGTCAGGAGGCTGAACCTGCTGCCGACTTCGAGGTTGTGTTCCTGGGCGAAGTCGTCGGAGACGATCGCTTCGTCGTCGCGCAGGTGGCGCAGCTTCTGCGGCCCGCCCGCGGTCCATTCGATCTGCACCCCTTCTTCGATGTTGGGGGTCGGCCCGTTCACTTTCACCGTGCTGCCGCCGCCGTCGATCACCTTCGCCTCGGCGGTCCGCACCGTCGCCACCGACTTCACCCCCGGCACTTGTTCGGCGGCCCGGGCGGCGCCCGCCGGGATCGGCGAGAAGCCGTCGGTGTTCTCGATCACCAACCCGCCGGAGAAGTTTTCTTCGATCACCTGGGCGACCGAGCTCTTCAGCCCGGCGGCGAAGACGGTGATGAAGGTGACCAGTGCGAGGGCGATCATCAGCGCCGCCGAGGTGACCGCGGTGCGGCCCGGGTTGCGCTTCGAGTTCTCCCGCGCGAGCCGGCCGGTCAGGCGGCGGAGCAGTTCCAGCGGCCGGCCGACGAGGTCGGCGAGCGGCCGCACCAGCGTCGGGCTGAAGAGCGACACCGCGATCACGACGGCGAGGCCGCCGCCGCCGATCCGCGCCGCCCGCGAGCCGACACCGCCGCCCCCGGCCAGCCCGGCGACGACGAAGGCGATCCCGATCGCGGCCAGGAGGCCGGCGATGATCAGCAGCACGAGCCGCCGTTTGCGGCTCGGCGCGGGCGAGAACGCGTGCAGGGCGGCGATCGGCGGCACCCGGGTCGAGCGCCAGGCGGGGACGAGCGCGGCGACGAAGGTGACGAGGAAGGCGACCAGCGCCGAGACGATCACGGTACGCGCCTCCAGCACCGCGCCGGTGGTCGGCAGGTCGGCGCCGAGCGCCGAGAAGGCCGCCTTCAGCCCGATCGCGACGACGAAGCCACCGGCGATGCCGACGACCGCCCCGATCAGCCCGATCACCAGCGCTTCCAGGAGCACCGAGGTGAGGATCTGTCTTCGCGAGGCGCCCAGCGTGCGCAGCACCCCGAACTCCGAGACCCGCTGGGCGACCGTGATCGAAAAGGTGTTGAAGATGATGAAGGCCCCGACCAGCACCGCGACGTAGCCGAAGACGAGCAGCAGCGTCTGTAGGAAGCCGAGGTTTTCGCGGATTTCTTCGGAGCCGCGGGCGGCGTTTTCCTGCGCCGTCTCGACCCGCGCCGTGGTCGGCAGCACCCGTTCGATCCGCCGTTTCAGCGCCTGCTCGGAGACTCCGTCGTCGGCGGCGACCGAGATCTGGTCGAACTCGCCGCGCTTGTGGGTCAGCGCCTGGGCGACCGGCAGGGTCACCTGGGCGATCGAGGCGCCGCCGAAGGAGGCCTGGCCGAGCTGGGTCAGCCCGACCAGCTTGAACGGCACCGCCCGCCCGGCGCCAGCGATCCTCAGCGTGTCGCCGATTTCGAGGCCCGCCGATTCCGCTCCCGCCTTGTCGAGCGAGGCTTCGCTCGGGCCGCGTGGCCTGTGGCCGTCGACGTAGGTGAGCGACTCGAGGCCCTTCGGCAGGGTCGAGGAGATGAACTTGGGCGCGAATTTCGTCCCCACCGCGTTGTTTTCGGAGTCGAAGAAGCCGCCCGGCGTGAAGATCGCCCCTGCCGCTTTCTTCACCCCGGCGACCTTGTCCACCTTCGGCAGGTAGGAGGCGGGGATCGTCGGCACTTCGCCGCCTTCCTGTTTGACCGGGTTCTGCGCGGTCACCACCACCGCGGTCCCCTTCAGCGACTCGCTGAAGATTTCGTCGAAGGCGGCGAAGATCGTGTCGGTGAGGACGTAGGAGCCGGCGATGAAGGCGACGCCGAGCACCACCGCCAGCGAGGTCGCGAAGGCGCGTACCTTGCGCGCCCAGAGGCTGCGGATCGCGAGCCTGGTCATCCGGACCGAGCCGCCCGCCCTAGTCGAGCTGCTTCATCAGCTCGATCACCTCGTCGGCGCCGCCGGGCGCGCCGTCCTGGACGATCTTGCCGTCGCGAAGGGTGATCAGCCGGTCGGCGTGGGCGGCGGCGACCGGATCGTGGGTGACCATCACCACGGTCTGGCGGAACTCATCGACGGCCTGCCGCAGCAGGTCGAGGACGTCGGCGCTCGCCTTCGAGTCGAGGTTGCCGGTCGGCTCGTCGGCGAAGACGACCGCCGGTTTGGAGACCAGCGCCCGCGCCACCGCGACCCGCTGCTGCTGGCCGCCGGAGAGCTCCGCCGGGCGGTGCGTGCGTCGGTCCTCCAACCCGACCGTGCGGATCAACTGATCGACCCAGGCGGCGTCCGGTTTGCGCCCGGCGATCGAGAGCGGCAGCACCAGGTTCTCCTCCGCGGTGAGGACCGGCAGCAGGTTGAAGAACTGGAAGACGAAGCCGAGCTTGTCGCGGCGCAGCTCGGTCAGCGCCCCGTCGTCGAGCCCGGTGATCTGGACCCCGTCGAGCGTCACCGTCCCCGAGGTCGGCGTGTCGAGCCCGGCGAGGATGTGCATCAACGTCGACTTGCCGGAGCCCGAAGGACCCATGATCGCGGTGAAGCGATCGCGGTCGAAGGCGGTGCTGACCCCGTCGAGGGCGACGACCTCGGTGTCGCCGGAGCCGTAGACCTTCCGCAGGTCCTGGGCGACTACGACCTTTCCGTCCGTGGCTGCCACGCGGCCATCACGGTAGCGACGAGGGCGGGCGAACGCTCAGCCGATGATCGAGCCGGTGCCGAGGCTCGCCTTGAAGCGGCCGCCGGCGAGGTGGAGCGTCCCGCCGCCGAGCAGCGGCACCCGCAGCGACCCCCGCCAGATCGGCTTGCCGTGCGGGCGACGCCGGAATTCGGCGCTGCCCTGGAAGGGCGCGGGCGGGTTCAGCCGCGCCGTCCCGGCCTTGGGGTCCCACTGCAGGGCGCCGGGCCGGGTGATGACCTGCGCGCCGCGCTCGATCAGCATCCCTTCCCGTTTTTCCGCCCGGAACCCGTTGAGAAAGAGCCGCGGGCCCTTGTTGGTCTTCAGGGTGAAGGCGAGGAGGTAGTCGACGGGTGGCCTACGCCCGGTGGTCGCCGTAAGCGTCACCTCGTCTTCCTTGCCCTTGCCCGCGTCGACCCGCGCCCTTTCGCATTCGGAGGACCGGACGACTTCGAAGGTGCCATGCGCGTGGTCGGCTTCGAACCCCACGTAGCCGTTCTCGCCGGTGAAGTCGAAGGTGCCGCGGAAGGTCCCTTCGCGGAGCCCCCGTGCGCCCCCGCATCTCGGCCGCTTGCCGGCGGCCGGGGTGAACGTGTAGTCGAGGTCGCCGAACCGCCCGAAGTGCGCCTTGACCGAGTCTTCGGTGATCTGCGCCGTGGCCTCGTAGTAGGCGATCTGGCCGTGGCGGAGGAGGGTCAGGACGACGTGCCTGCTGTCCGACTCGACTTTCAGGCCGACCAGGAAGCCGTCGGCGCGGAGCTTGAACTCGGGTTTGAGGATCGACGCTTCGGCCGCCGAGGCGACCGGGCTCGTGGCGAGCAGGCCGAGGACCACCACCGAGAGGAGGACGAGAGCACGCCGCATCGCCCGCAGAATACGCTGCCCGACCGTGCCGTTCATCGACGAATACGACGGCTTCCTGGTCGACCTCGACGGCGTCGTCTGGCTCGGCCGCGACCCGATCCCCGGCTCGCCCGAGGCGCTGGCGACGATGCTGGCGGCAGGCAAGGAGGTCGTCTTCGTGACGAATAACCCGACCAAACGGCCCGAGGCCTACGCCGAACGGCTGCGGGAACTGGGCGTCGAGGTCCGGCCGGAGCAGATCGTCACCGCCGGGATCGTCGTCTCCCGCCTGGCGGCGGAGGCGGCCGGGCCGGGCGGCGGCGCGCTGGTCCTCGGCCGCGAGCCGCTGCGCGAACTGGTCGCCGACGAAGGGCTGCGGCTGGTCGACTTCGAACACCCGACCGAGGCGAAGGTGGTTGTCGTCTCCGGCTGGCGGGACTTCAACTACGACCACCTCCTGGCGACGAAGCGGGCGCTCGACGCGGGCGCGGCGCTGGTCGCCACCAGCCACGACCCGACGATGCCGATGACCGGCGGCGAGTGGCCGGGGACGGGAGCGATCCTGGCCGCGGTCGAAGTCGCCTCGGGGAAGGTGGCGGAGATCGCCGGGAAGCCCGAGCACCACCTCTTCGAGCTGGCGCTCTCGCGGATGAACGGGGCGAAGCGGGTGGCGATGATCGGCGACCGGCTCTCCTCCGACATCGCCGGCGGCCACGCCGCGGGCCTCGACACGATCCTCGTCCTCAGCGGCACCAGCGGCCACGCCGGCTCAGGCGGCTCCGAGGACCCGGCCACGGCGACCGTCAAACCGACGCTGACCGTCGCCAACCTCGCCGCCCTGGTCGCCTGACTCCTCCGGCGTTCGCAGTTATCCCCGGATAGCGGGGATAAGTGCGAACGCCACGGACGCGGTCAGCGGGCGGCGACGAGGAGGGTCTGCAGGGCGCGGCCGAGGCGGCCGCGCTCGTCGCTCAGGACCGACTCCGCCGTCGCGTTACCTCGCGGGCGGGGCAAGGTGACCGCGTCGACGCAGACCCACTCGCCCTCCGGGAGGCGCTCGATCTGCACGGTCAGGTCGACGTTGACGAAGACGAAGCGACGGAAGTCGACGGCGCCGCTGATCCCGTTGCCGACGTCGGCGGCGATCAGCAGCCGCTGCAGCGGGCTGGGCTCCTGATCGACGACCAGCGGGTGGCGCATCCGCAGCCAGGCGGCCGCCGGGCCGAGCTCGGTGAAGGCGCCGGAGAAGAAGCGGATCTCCATCGCGGTGTGGTAGCCGACGCTTTCCCCGGTGGGGAAGAAGTTGGCCGGGCCGGGCTCGCTCGGCAGCGACGGCCCGGGCGGGATCGCGACCACCTCCTCCGGCAGGTCGACCGGCGCCGTCCGCAGCCGCCAGCCGCGCACCATCATCAGCACCTCGCCGTCGATCCGCAGCTCGGCCTCGACCATCTGCACGCGGCGCCCGGGCCGCAAGATCCGCGCCTCGACCTCGACCGGGCCGATCGGGATCGAGCGCAGGATCTCGAAGGTGAGCCGGCAGACCTGGAAGTCCTCGGCTTCCGGCAGCAGCTCCAGCTCCCGCCCGAGCAGCGCCGCCGGCGGCCCGGCGTGCTGGGCGCCCGGGTCCCAAGGCCCCCGGGTCAGCTCGGTGGCGCGATAGCCGGCCCCGTCGGGCTCGTAGAAGGCGGACACGGCCGCCATCCTACGGGCGCGCTCAGCAGGCGTGGCTGCCGAAGTCCTGGGTCCAGACCGCGGCGCCTTCGTTGCCTTCGAGCTCGCCGACCCGCAGACCGATGCCGATTTCCCTGTACGGGCCGAGGATGTTTTCGTGGTGCTCGGTCGATTCGAGCCAGCTGGTGAAGATCGCGCGCACGGTCGAGTAGGTCCCGGTCCCCCAGGCGATGTTCTCGCCCACTTTCCAGCAGCCCTTCAGGTAGCCGAACTTCTGGTCCCAGAAGTCGAAGTCGCGCCCGCAGGCGTAGTGGCTGAATTCGTCGCAGCCGAGGATGTCGACCGACTTCTGCAAGGCGGCACGCCCGAGCCGGCGGCTCGGCTTCAGCGCGCCGAGGCCGTTGGCCGCGCGGGCATAGTTGGTCATGCAGAACATCACCGTGGCCTGTTCTTCAGCCGACAGCCCCGGGTTGGTTTGATTGGGGCAGGCTTCGACCGGGGCGATTTCGGCAGACGAGAAGACCGGTGCGGCACCGTCGGTGGAGGATCCCGAGTGCACCCCCGCCCCGGCGGCACCGGCGAAGAGCAGCGAGACCCCGACCGCGAGCAGAAAGAGGAAGGTCAATCTGAGGGTCATCCGCGATTCGATCGGCGCCGGTAAGGAATCGGTAAGAAGCTGCGCGTACTCTGGACTTAGAGACGAAAGGAGATTGGACATATGGCCAACAAGGTCGTCAAAAGTGATGAGCAGTGGCGCGAGGAGCTGACCCCGGAGCAGTACGAGGTCACCCGCCGTGGCGGCACCGAGCGCGCCTTCACCGGCCCTTACGTGAACGAGAAGGGCGAAGGCATGTACAAGTGCGTCGGCTGTGGGACCGAGCTGTTCAGCTCAGGCACCAAGTTCGACTCGGGCACCGGCTGGCCCAGCTTCACCGAGCCCGCCAACCTCGAGCACGTCGAACTGCGTCCGGACAACACCTTTGGGATGCGCCGCACCGAGGTCGTCTGCAAGAGCTGCGACGCCCACCTCGGACACGTCTTCGACGATGGCCCGCGCGACCAAGGCGGGATGCGTTACTGCATCAACGGGTGCGCGCTGGACTTCACGCCTGACCCCCAGCCCCGAGGTAGCTGAACTTGACGGCCAGCGCGACCGCCTCGGTCCGGGTATCCACCTCGAGCTTGGCGATCGCGTTGCGCACGTGGGTATGGACGGTCGCCGGGCTGAGCTGAAGCCGTTCGGCGATCTCTTTGACCCGCAGGCCCTCGGCGAGCAGCTCGAGGATCTGCCGCTCACGCGGTGACAGCTCGAGCAGTTTCTCGACCTCCGAAGGCTTGCCGCCGGCGAAATCGCCGCCGAGGAAGGTGCCGCCGCCGGTCACCGCTTTGACCGCCTTGGCGATGTCCTCGGCGGGAGCCGACTTCAGCACGTAGCCGCTGGCCCCGGCGCGCAGCGCCAAGGCCAGCAGATCGGGCTGGGCGTGGGCCGTGAAGATGATGACTTTGGTCCGCGGTCGGACTTTCAAGACCTCGCGGGTCGCCTCGATGCCGTCGCGCTTCGGCAGCTCGACGTCGATGATCAGGACGTCGGGCTCCAGCTCCTTGACCACGTCGACCACGTCGCGGCCGTTGCCGGCCTCGCCGACGATCTCGACGATGGCCGAATCGGCCATCCGGGCCTTGATCGCCTCGCGGACGATCTCGTGGTCGTCGCAGAGGACGACGCGCCTTGCCTCGCGTACCGTGGTGCTCATCGGGCAGGGATTCTGTCAGGACAGCCGTACCGATGCAAAGAATTAGGTAGAGAGAAGCTTCCGTCCCGTTCTTGGCGGTTCTCGATCAAGGCGATGATCGTCCTTCCGACCGCGACGGCGGTCCCGTTGAGAGTGTGCACCGCCTCTGGGGATTCGCCATCGCCAGGTCGATACCTACAACCGAGGCGGCGCGCCTGGTAATCGGTCGTGTTCGAGCAGGAGGTCACCTCGCGATAGCGCTCCTGCGAGGGGATCCAGGCCTCGCAGTCGTACTTCTTCGCCGCCGGGGCGCCGAGGTCGCCGACCGCGATGTTGACCACCCGGTAGGGGATCTCCAACGCGCCGAGGATCTTCTCCTCGATCGAGAGAAGCCGCTCGTGCTCCTCCTTCGAGGCGGCGGGCTCGACGAACGAGAACATCTCGACCTTGTCGAACTGGTGGACGCGGAAGATGCCGCGGGTGTCGCGGCCGGCCGCGCCCGCCTCGCGGCGGAAGCAGGTGGAGAAGGCGCAGTAGCGCAGCGGCAGCTGGTCGGCTTCGAGGATCTGGTCGGCGTGCAGGCCCGCCAGGGCGACCTCCGAGGTGCCGGTGAGGAAGAGCTCGTCCTTCTCGATCTCGTAGATCTGCTCGCGCGCCTCGGGGAAGTAGCCGGTCCCCTCCAGCGCCTCTTCGCGCACCAGCACCGGCGGGACGACCGGCTCGTGGCCCTCGGCGCGGACGGTCTCGATCGCCAGCCGCACCAGCGCCAGCTCCAGCAGCACCAGATCGCCTTTCAGGTAGGCGAAGCGTGAGCCGGAG
>DATEDJ010000108.1:0-20204 GCA_035281725.1 Solirubrobacterales bacterium | reverse complement strand
CGATGTGACCGATGGTGCCGACGTTCACATGCGGCTTATCGCGCTCGAATTTCTCCTTGGCCATCTCTTCCGTTTGCCCTTTCGAAGGTCGTTGTTTCTGTCTGGTTTAAGTGCTTGAGTTTGTTGAGCGGTGCCTGGCAGCGAATTTTTCCCTGCCTGCGGGCGAACCTGAGAAATATAGCCAGGTCACACCCTTGATGGCGGTCCGCCTCTTTCAGTGGGTCATGCGGCCTCTGCGGACCCGCCTCCATTGCGGCTTTGGACGATCTCTTCCGCGATGTTCGACGGGACCTCCTCGTACTGCTCGAACTGCATCGTGTACGTGGCGCGGCCCTGCGTCGAGGATCGCAGATCGGTTGCGTAGCCGAACATTTCGCCCAGCGGGACGAGCGCCTGGACGGCCAAGGCGTTGCCGCGCTGATCCTGTCCCTGCACCTTGCCGCGCCGCCGCGAGAGGTCCCCGATCACGTCGCCGAGGAAATCCTCCGGGGTCACGACCTCGACCGCCATCACCGGCTCGAGGAGCACCGGGTTGGCTTTGCGGGCCGCCTCCTGGATCGCCATCGAACCGGCGATTTTGAAGGCCATCTCGGAGGAGTCGACGTCGTGGTAGGAGCCATCGACGAGTTCGGCTTTGACGTCGACCATCGGGTAGCCAGCCTTGACGCCGTTCTCCAGCGCCTCCTCCATCCCCTGCTCGGCCGGGCCGATGTATTCGCCGGGGATGACGCCGCCTTTGATTTTGTTCTCGAAGACGAAGCCCTCGCCGGGAGCCGGCTCGAGGTTGATGACGACGTGGCCGAACTGGCCGCGACCACCGGTCTGGCGGACGAAGCGGGCGACGACTTTCTCGACCCGCTTGCGCACCGTCTCGCGATAGGCGACCTGCGGTTTGCCGACGTTCGCCTCGACTTTGAACTCGCGCAGCATCCGGTCGACGATCACCTCGAGGTGGAGCTCGCCCATCCCGTGGATCAGGGTCTGGCCGGTTTCCTCGTCGGATTCGATCCGGAAGGTCGGGTCCTCCTCGCCGAGCCGCTGCAGGGCGTTGCCCATCTTCTCCTGGTCGGCTTTGGTTTTCGGCTCGATCGCGACCGCGATCACCGTCTCCGGGAATTCGATCGACTCCAGCGCGATCGGCGCGTCGGGCGCCGCCAGGGTGTCGCCGGTGCCGGTTTCTTTGAGGCCGACGCCGGCGCAGATGTCACCCGAGTAGACCTCCTCGATCTCCTCGCGCGAGTTCGCGTGCATCATCAGCAGGCGGCCGATCCGCTCGGTGCGGCCGGTTTTGACGTTGAGGACGCGCCCGCCGGCCTGCAATTTGCCGGAGTAGACGCGGAAGTAGGTGAGCTTGCCGACGTAGGGGTCGGACATGACCTTGAAGGCCAGCGCCGCGAACGGACCGCTGTCGTCGGCCGGGCGGGTGGCCTCGGTCGGCTCGCTCTCGCCTTTCTTGGCCGGCTCCTCACCGGTGACGGCGGGGACCTCGAGCGGCGAGGGCAGCAGCTCGACGACCGCGTCGAGGAGCGGCTGCACGCCCTTGTTCTTGAACGACGAGCCGGCCAGGACCGGGGTGATCTTGGTCGCCAGGGTCGCCTGGTGGATCGCCTCTTTCAGCTTCTCGACCGGGACCTCTTCTTCGCCGAGGAAGGCCTCCATGATCTCTTCGTCGAAATCGGCGACGGCTTCGACCAGGGCGGCGCGGAATTCCTCCGCTTTGTCGGTGAGGTCGGCGGGGATCTCCTCGGTCTCGAACTCGGTGCCCAGTTCGTCCTTCCAGACGAGGGCTTTCATCGTCACCAGGTCGACGATGCCGAGGAAGTCGCCCTCGGAGCCGATCGGCAGCTGGATCGGCACCGCGTTGGCGCCGAGGCGGTCCTTCATCGTCTCGACCGCGTTGTAGAAGTCGGCCCCGGTGCGGTCCATCTTGTTGATGTAGGCGAAGCGCGGGACGTGGTACTTGTCGGCCTGGCGCCAGACGGTCTCCGACTGGGGCTCGACCCCGGCGACCGCGTCGAAGACGGCGACGGCGCCGTCGAGCACGCGGAGGCTGCGCTCGACCTCGACCGTGAAATCGACGTGGCCGGGCGTGTCGATGATGTTGATCCGATGGCCCTTCCACTCACAGGCGGTCGCGGCCGAGGTGATCGTGATGCCGCGCTCCTGCTCCTGCTCCATCCAGTCCATCACCGCGGCGCCCTCGTGGACCTCGCCGATTTTGTGGGTGCGGCCCGTGTAGTAGAGGATGCGCTCGGTCGTCGTCGTCTTGCCGGCGTCGATGTGCGCCATGATCCCGATATTCCGGGTCTTCTCGAGTGGAAAGCTGCGTGCCATGGTTCCGTTCGCTGGGGTTGAAGTCTGTGTGCGGTCTGAAGTTTCGGTCGTGCGGGTCCTGCGGAGTTGCTCAGGGTGAAACGGCGACGAGCCGGCGCTGCTCGGGATCGGCGCAAAAAAAAGGCCCCAGGGGGCCCGGCGAAGCGAACAGCGGCAAAACAGCCTGAGCGACGCGCGATGATAGCAGCGCCGCGGGCTCGCGTCATGGCCTTCAGCCGGCGCGTCGACAGGGCGGCCAACCGCGGATTAGAACGGGCCTACCCGCCGCTGCGGCGGGTGTGGCGGACGGCGGGGCCGCTTGCGCTTGCCACCGCCTCTCTCATCTGGAGGGGATTGCGGCCGCTGCTGCGCTGGTTCTTCCTCGCTCTGGCGGGTGTTGAGGACGCGGTGCGGACGAGCGGACGCCTCGCGGCGCGCGGCGCCACCGCAGCGGCGGGCGTGCTTACTCCGCGGCGGGCGATCGGCGTCGTGATCGCGGGCGCCGGGGCGCTCCTCATCGTCTCCCAGTTCCTCGACTACCACGGGGTGCAGATCGGCGGCGACCCGAACTTCTTCAGCGAACAGCTCTTGGTCGCCCGGCCGACCGTCGACCTGAAGACGGCGGGCGAGGCGCACTCATATTTGCTGGTGCCGGTCGGCGCGCTGGTCGTGCTGATGGGACTGGCCGTGATCCTGCGCGGCGGCCGGGTCGGGCGACGGGCGGCGCTCGGGTCGATCGTCGCCGGCGCCGCCTCCCTGGCCGTGATCCTGCTCATCGACCTCCCCCACGGGACCGACGTCGGCAGCCTCTCGAGCCGCTTCGCAGGCGCCTCGGCGGTGCTCGAAAAGGGGTTCGCGGCGGAGCTCGCGGCAGCCGGGGGGATGGTTTTGGGCGGCGTGCTCTACTATGCGCGGCCGTGCCTAATACGAATCAGCTTGTCAGGAAGGGCCGCAAGCGCCCGAAGAAGAAGACCACGACGCCGGGCCTCAAGTCGGGCCAGGGTCGCAAGAAGCGCGTAGCTGCCCCGCAGCGGCGCGGCGTCTGCACCCGTGTCGCAACGGTCACCCCGAAGAAGCCGAACTCGGCGCTGCGCAAGATCGCGCGTGTCCGGCTCACCAACGGGATGGAGGTCACCACCTACATCCCGGGCGAGGGTCACAACCTTCAGGAGCACTCCGTCGTGCTGATCAGGGGTGGTCGAGTCAAGGATCTGCCGGGCGTCCGTTACAAGGTCGTCCGCGGCACGCTCGACGCCGCCGGCGTCTCCGACCGCAAGCAGGCCCGCTCCCGCTACGGCGTGAAAGCTTCGTAATGCCTCGTCGTTCCGCAGCCACCGTCCGGCCGATCGAGCCCGACGCCCGTTACCGCAACCGGCTCGTCCAGCAGCTGGTCAACAAGGTGATGAGCGATGGCAAGAAGAGCCTCTCCGAGCGGATCGTCTACGACGCTCTCGCGATCGTCGGCGAGCGCACCGGGGACGACCCGGTCGAGGTGCTCGAGGCGGCGATCAAACAGCTGACCCCGGTGCTCGAGGTCCGTTCCCGCCGGGTCGGCGGGGCGACCTACCAGGTGCCGGTCGAGGTGCCCGCGCGTCGCGCCCGCACCCTGGCGGTCCGTTGGCTGGTCCAGTACGCCCGCGCGCGTCGCGAGTACTCGATGGCCGATCGCCTCGCCGGCGAGATCCTCGACGCCAATCAGCAGCAGGGCAGCGCCTGGAAGCGGAAGGACGATATCTACCGCATGGCGCAAGCCAACAAGGCATTCGCCCACTACCGCTGGTAGACGTCATGGCGCGGCGCCTGGGGGCGTCCTCGGTCGTTCGCCTCGGGTCGCTCCCCTCGCCTCACTCCCTGCGTCCTTCCCAGCCACCACGCCATGACGTCTAGGCCTATCCTGGCGGTCGATGTCGACGGGGTCGTCTCGCTGTTTGGGTTCGACGATCCGCCGCCGCCCACCGAGGCTCGCTACGAGCTGGTCGACGGGAACATCCACTGCATCAGCCTCCGCGCCGGCGAGCGGCTGCGGCGGCTCGCCGAGCACTTCGAGATGGTCTGGGCGACCGGCTGGGAGGACAAAGCGAATTTCTACCTGCCGTCGCTGCTGGGGCTGGCCGAGCTCCCCCACCTCACCTTCGACGGCGCCGCCCGCTTCGGCTCGGCCCACTGGAAGCTCGGCCCGCTCGACTCCTATGCGCGCGGCCGGGCGCTCGCCTGGATCGACGACAACCTCGACGACAGCTGTTATCGCTGGGCGCGGGAGCGCGACGAGCCGACCCTCCTGGTGCCCACCGATCCGGCCCTCGGCCTGCAGGAGGCGGAAACCGAAGCGCTGATCGGCTGGGCCCGCGGGCTCGCCATCGAAACCGGCGAGTGAATTTCCTAGACTCTTCCCGTGACCGGATTCTGGCCGATCTTCTTCCTCATGGTGGTGCTGAAGATCCCGGTGCTGGCTGGGATCTGGCTCGTCTGGTGGGCGAGCCAGCAGGAGCTCCCGGAACCGGAGGAGGCCGACGGCGACGGCGGCAACAAGCGGCGCAAGATGCCGCCGAAGCTACCCCGCGGCCCGCGTCGCGGTCCCCACGGTGGCGGTGTCGCCCAGCCGCTGCCCGACTGCCCGCCGGGCGGGCGCACGCGGGTCGTCAAGCCGGCGCCGCTACCCGCTTTCGCGCGCGCCGGATCTCACGCAGATACGGATAAAAGTCGACCTCGACGGTATGACGCTTAGAGGCGACGAAGCGCTTCGCCTGCTTCGCTTCCTCCGCCGCGATCTGCTCCTTCATCTCCGCCTCGCTCGGCAGCTGCGCCCGGCCTGAGATCAGGTCGGCGATCCATTCCGACTGCGCCTCGGCGATCGGCATGATCGGGCCGAGCGGCTGGATGAAGCCGACGAAGTAGAGGCCGGGGCGCTCGACCGAGACGACCCGGTGGAAGAGCGGCAGCCGGTTGTCGGTGGCGGCGAGCACCTCGGGGGCGAAGAACGGGAAGCTGATCTTGTAGCCGGTGCAGTAGACGACGAGGTCGATCTCCTCCTCGGTGCCGTCGACGAAGCGCACGGTGCGGCCGCCGGTGAAGCGGTCGATGTTCGGCTTCGCGGTGATGTCGCCGTGGCCGAGGCGGGGGAGAAACTCGGAGGAGACGGTCGGGTGGGCCTCGAGCAGCTTGTGGTCGGGCTTCGGCAGTCCGTAGTCGGTCGGGTCGCCGACCGCGACCTTCAGCGACCGGTTCATCACCGCCCGCATCACCGGGATCGGGGCGAGGCCGGTGAGCGAGTTGGCGATCTCGTCGATCGGCTTGCCGTTCAGGTACTTGGGGATGACCCAGGCGCCGCGGCGGGTGGCGCAGAAGGTCTTGTCGGCGATCCGCGAGGACTCGACCGCGATGTCGACGGCAGAGTTGCCGATCCCCAGCACCAGCACCCGCTTGCCGCGCAGGATGTCGGACTCGCGGTATCCGTGGGCGTGGATCTGCTCGCCCTCGAACTGATCGGCGCCGGGGAAGGCCGGTTCGGGCCAGCGGGCGTCCCAGTGGTGGCCGTTGGCGACCATCACGGCGCCGTAGCGAGCGGTCGAGCGTCCCTCCGGACCCTCCACCGTGACGTCCCACTCCCCCGCGCTGTCCTCGGCCGAGACGACCGAGACGACCTCGGTGTTGAAGCTGATCCGCTCGCGCAGGTTGTAGCGCTCGACCACTTCGTCGAAGTAGGCGGCCATCTGGAAGTGGTCGGGATAGTCGGGGTAGCCCTCCGGCATCGGCAGCGACTTGAACGCCATCACCCGCCGCGAGGTGTTGATGTGCAGCGACCGATACGCCGACGACATTCCGTTGTCGTTTTCGTAGCGCCAGTTACCGCCCGTCTTCGACCCCTTCTCGAAGCAGTCGAAGTCGATCCCGCGCGCCTGCAGCACCTGCGCCGCCGCGATCCCCGAACTCCCCGCCCCGATGATGCAGGCCTTCATGGGCGGGAAACTACCTGACACAGGACTGGCCTGGCCGGCTGGCCAATCTTCCGGTTGGTTTGCGGGGGAGCCGTGGGGATCCCTCCCCAGAAGGCCGTCCGGACGCGAGCCTGGCAGGCGGACCGTCCCCAGCCACTCCCAAAGCCTTCTGGGGAGGGGTCCCCACGGCTCTGCGACAGCGTCAGATGATTCGGGCGGCAGTCCTAGAGCGCGTGCGAGGTTCCGCAAGGCAGCTTCCTCGGAGGCTCCTAAGAGCTGACGCAAGTCCGACGCCTGCAGAGTGCGGTCGACCTAACGCACCTTTCCCCGAGTCGCGGTCGACCTAACGCACCTATAGCGGAGGTTAGGACGACCACGCTTCGCGGAGCGGACGTTAGGACGACCGCGGGGCCGCGCCGATCCACAGCACGCGATCGCGGGCGCGTCGGGGGTCCCTCCCGGGAGGCTTTGGGAGTGGCCGAGGATCGCGCTCGAACAGGGCCGGCGTACGGACGGCCTCCCGGGAGGGACCCCCGACGCGCCCCCCGCAAGCCCGTCCCTTCCCCAGTACGACGAAGGGCCGCCCTTTCGGACGGCCCTTCGAACAGCTACTTGGCGGCGACGCCTATTTGGCGTCCTCGCCGGAGGTCGACTCGATCTCTTGAGCCAACTCCTCGAGCTCCTCTGCGAAGGAGAGGCCGAAGCCCTCGACCGGGGCCTCGACGCCGTCGACGCCGAGTTCCGCCGCGAGGTCGTCGTCCTCGAGCAGGTCGTCGTCGGTCGGCGGCTCGATCGCCACGGCCGGTTCGATCGCCACCGTGCGGTAGTGCTTCAGCCCGGTTGCCGCCGGGATCAGCTTGCCGATGATGACGTTCTCCTTCAGACCCACGAGGCGGTCGCGTTTGCCCTCGAGCGCGGCGTCGGTGAGGACCTTGGTGGTCTCCTGGAAGGAGGCCGCCGAGAGGAACGACTCGGTCGCCAGCGAGGCCTTGGTGATCCCGAGGATGACCTCCTCGCCTTTGGCCGGCGTGCCGCCCTCTTCTTTGGTCTTTTTGTTCAGCCGTTTGAGGCTGCCGCGATCCTCCAGCTGACCCGGAAGCAGGCTGGTCGAGCCCTTGGTCTCGATCCGCACCTTCTTCAGCATCTGCCGGGCGATCAGCTCGATGTGTTTGTCGTTGATGTCCACGCCCTGGGCGCTGTACACCTTCTGCACCTCGTCGACGAGGTAGAGCTCGGTGTCGGTGCGCCCGCGGATGGCCAGCAGGTCGGCCGGGTAGAGCGAGCCCTCGTTGAGCTGCTGGCCGACCTCGACCTTGTCGCCATCGGCGACGTGGAGGCGGGTCCGCAGCGGGAACGAGTAGCTGGTCTCCTCGCCGCTCGACTCGGTGACGATCACTTTCAGGGCTTTGTCGGTCTCTTCGATCGACGCTTTACCGGCGGCCTCGGCCATCTGGGCCAGCCCCTTCGGTTTACGCGCCTCGAAGAGCTCGACGATCCGCGGCAGACCCTGCGTGATGTCCTGCCCGGCGACACCGCCGGTGTGGAACGTCCGCATCGTCAGCTGGGTCCCCGGCTCACCGATCGACTGGGCGGCGATGATGCCGACCGCGTCGCCGATGTCGACCATCGCCCCGCTCGCCGGCGAGATGCCGTAGCAGGCGCGGCACACGCCGGTCTCGGCCTCGCACTTGAGTGCCGAGCGCACCGGGATCTTGATGCCCTCCTCGTCACCGAAGGCCTCGGCGATCTCCTCGACGTCGGCCTGGGTGATCAGCTGGTTGCGTTTGAGCAGCTCGCGACCGCGCTTGGTCTCGAGCTTTTTCGCGGCCAGTCGTCCGTACAGGTTGTCGTTGAGCGAACCGTCGACCTTGCGCAGGACCATTTCGATGTGGTCTTTGGTCTTGCAGTCCTCCTCGCGCACGATGACATCCTGGGCGACATCGACCAGGCGGCGGGTGAGGTAACCGGAGTCGGCCGTCCGCAGCGCCGTGTCGGCGAGGCCCTTTCGGGCACCGTGGGTGGAGATGAAGTACTCGAGAACCGAGAGCCCCTCCATGAAGTTGGCCTTGATCGGCCGCTCGATGATCTCCCCTTTCGGGTTGGCCATCAGACCGCGCATCCCGGCCAGCTGACGGATCTGTTTGAACGATCCGCGCGCTCCCGAGTCGGCCATCATGAAGATGGGGTTCAGCTCGTCGAGGTTGTCTTCCATCGCTTTGGCGACCTCGTCGGTCGCCTGGTTCCATTTGGCCGTGACGGCTTCGTGCCGCTCCTCCGCGGTGATGTAGCCATCGTCGTACTGACCCTGGATGGCTTCCGTCTCTCCCTCGTAACGGTCGAGGATCTCCGCCTTCTCGGGCGGCGACACGACGTTGTTCTTGGAGACGGTGATGCCCGCCTTCGAGGCGTATTTGAAACCGAGGTCCTTGAAGGCATCGAGCACCTGCGCGACGACCGGCGCGCCGTAGTTGACGACGAGCTCGGAGACCATCGCGTTGATGTCCTTCTTTTTCAGCGAGGCGTTGTTGAACTCGAACGAGTTCGGGTCGAAATCGCCTTCCAGAGCCTCGGCCAGGGAGCGTTCGATCGTCTCGTTGAAGATGATCCGCCCGACCGTGGTCAGGAAGTGACCGCGACCGGCACCGCGGTACTCGGCCTCGTCCTGCAGTTTGCAGCCGCCGTTCTCGTAGACGAGTTCGGCCTCCTGCGAGGAACGGAACACCTGGACCGGAGCCGAGCCGTTGCGGCCCTTGCCCTCCAGGAGCTCCGCTTCTTTCGCCTGCAGCTCCGCCTCGTTGGGCCCGTAGGTCAGGTAGTAGATGCCGAGCACCATGTCCTGGGACGGGGTGGCCAGCGGCGCCCCGTGGGCCGGGGAGAGGATGTTGTTGGCGGAGAGCATGAGGATCCGCGCCTCGGCCTGGGCCTCAGCCGACAGCGGCACGTGGACCGCCATCTGGTCGCCATCGAAGTCGGCGTTGAACGCCGAGCAGACGAGCGGGTGGACCTGGATCGCCTTGCCCTCGACCAGCACCGGTTCGAAGGCCTGGATGCCCAGACGGTGCAGGGTCGGCGCGCGGTTCAGCAGCACCGGGTGTTCATGGATGACTTCCTCCAGAACGTCCCAGACCTCGGGGATCATCGACTCGACCATCTTCTTCGCGGCCTTGATGTTCTGGACCGCTTTGCGCTCGACCAGCTGGGCCATGATGAACGGCTTGAACAGCTCCAGCGCCATCAGCTTCGGCAGGCCGCACTGCTGCAGGCGCAGGCTCGGGCCCGACACGATCACCGAACGGCCGGAGTAGTCGACGCGCTTGCCGAGCAGGTTCTGCCGGAAGCGACCCTGCTTGCCCTTGAGCATGTCGGACAGCGACTTCAGCGGCCGGTTGCCGGGGCCCGTGACCGGGCGCCCGCGACGGCCGTTGTCGAACAGCGCGTCGACCGCCTCCTGCAGCATCCGCTTCTCGTTGTTGACGATGATCTCGGGCGCGCCGAGGTCGAGCAGCCGTTTCAGGCGGTTGTTCCGGTTGATCACCCGGCGGTAGAGGTCGTTGAGGTCGGAGGTCGCGAAGCGGCCACCGTCCAGCTGCACCATCGGGCGCAGCTCCGGCGGGATCACCGGCACGGCGTCGAGGATCATCCACTCCGGCTTGTTCTCGGAGTGCAGGAAGGCCGAGGCGACTTTCAGCCGCTTCACGGCACGCGCCTGTTTCTGGCCTTTCGAGGTGTTGATGATCTGCTCGAGTTCCTCGCAGTCGGCCTCCAGGTCGACCTGTTCGAGCAGGTCACGCACCGCTTCGGCACCCATGCCGCCGCGGAAGTACTCGCCCCAGCCGAACGGGGAACCGAACCGGTCCTTGAGCTCGCGGAAGACCGTCTCGTCGTTGATGACGTCCTTCGGCTTCATCTCGGTAAAGATCTTCCAGACTTCCGCCATCCGCTCCGCCGCCTCTTCGAGGTAGGCCTCGGTGTCGGAGATCTCCGCGTCGAACTGTTTGCGCAGTTCTTTGATCATTTTGCTGCGCTCGTCGTCTTTGAGTTTGCGCAGCTGGGCAGCGGTCAGTTTCAGCGAGTCGGCCCAGATGTGGTCTTCGTCGTCGAATTTGGCCTGGTCGCCCTCCTCGAGGTACTTGACGCGCCGCTCCAGCGACTCGTTCAGCTCCTGGGTCCGTTTCTGCCGTTCGACTTCGTAGGAGTCGACGACTTTTTTGACCTCTTTCTCGAGTTTGCCGACGTCCTTGTCGCGGGCCTCCTCGTCGACCCAGGTGACCATCGAGGCGGCGAAGTAGAGAACCTTCTCCAGCTCTTTGGGCGCCATGTCGATCAGGTAGCCGATCCGGCTCGGCACACCCTTGAAGAACCAGATGTGCGAGACCGGCGAGGCCAGGTCGACGTGCCCCATCCGCTCACGGCGGACCTTGGAGCGGGTCACCTCGACGCCGCAGCGCTCGCAGACGATCCCCTTGTAGCGGACCCGCTTGTACTTACCGCAGTAGCACTCCCAGTCCTTGGTCGGACCGAAGATGCGCTCGCAGAAGAGCCCGTCTTTCTCCGGCTTCAGCGTCCGGTAGTTGATCGTCTCGGGCTTCGTGACCTCGCCCCAACTCCAGGAGCGGATCTTTTTCGAAGACGCGAGACCGATCTCGATCGCGTCGAAATTGTTGATGTCGATCATCAGTCCTCCACCTCGGCCGAGGCGGTCTCTTCGACCACTCCGGCACCATCATCAGTACCGCCCTCGCCCTCGGCGACGACCTGCTCCTCTTGCTCGTCGGCCGCTTCCGGCGTGCTCAGCCCGTTGCCGTCGGGACCGTTGTCGGCGCGGACCCCGGTGAGGTCCATGCCCAGCTCCTCGGCGGCTTTGAGGAGGTCGTCCTCCTCGTCCGAGATTTCGACATCGGATCCCTCCGACACGACGTTGGCGTCGAGCGAGAGGCTCTGGATCTCCTTCAAAAGCACTTTGAAGGACTCCGGGATCGACGGCTCGGGGATGTTCTCCCCCTTGACGATCGCCTCGTAGGCCTTGACGCGCCCGACCGTGTCGTCGGACTTGACGGTGAGCATCTCCTGCAGGGTGTAGGCGGCGCCGTAGGCCTCCAGGGCCCAGACCTCCATCTCGCCGAAGCGCTGGCCGCCGAACTGCGCCTTGCCGCCCAGCGGCTGCTGGGTGACGAGCGAGTAGGGGCCGGTGCTCCGGGCGTGGATCTTGTCGTCCACCAGGTGCAGGAGCTTCAGGATGTACATGTAGCCGACCGTGACCTTGCCCTCGTAGGGCTCGCCGGTGCGGCCGTTGTAGAGCTGCGCGGTGCCAGAGGCCTTCGCGCCCTCGCGGCCGTTCGGGTCGATCCCAAGATCGACGCCGCGGTCTTCGTTCTCTTTCTGCCACTGGACCAGGGCCTCGTCGACGTCCTCGACGGTGGCCCCGTCGAAGACCTGCGTCGCCACGTAGACCCGGCCGTCGCCACCCTCGGCGTGAGCCTCTTTGTAGGACTCGGTGCCGTCGTCGTACCAGCCGTTCGCCGCGACCCACCCGAGGTGGGTCTCGAGGATCTGGCCGATGTTCATCCGGCTCGGCACGCCGAGCGGGTTGAGGATGACGTCGACGGGGGTCCCGTCCGCCAGGTGAGGCATGTCCTCCTCGGGCACGATCTTCGAGATCACACCCTTGTTCCCGTGGCGGCCGGCGAGCTTGTCGCCCTCGGCGATCTTGCGCTTGGTCGCGACGTAGACGCGGACCAGGTCGTTGACGCCGGGGGGCAGGTCGTCGCCCTCGTCGCGGCTGAAGGTGAGGACGTCGATGACGACGCCACCCTCGCCGTGCGGCACTTTCAGCGAGGTGTCGCGGACCTCGCGCGCCTTCTCCTTGAAGATCGCGCGGATCAGCTTCTCCTCGGCGGTCAGCTCGGTCTCGCCCTTCGGCGTCACCTTGCCCACCAGCAGGTCGCCGGACACGACCTCGGCGCCGACGCGGACGATGCCGCGCTCGTCGAGGTTGCGAAGGCTCTCCTCTGAGCGGTTCGGGATGTCGCGGGTGATCTCCTCGTCGCCGAGCTTGGTCGTGCGGGCGTCGATCTCGTACTCCTCGATGTGGATCGAGGTGAGTTCGTCTTCCTTGACCAGGCGCTCCGAGAGGATGATCGCGTCCTCGAAGTTGTAGCCCTCCCAGGACATGAAGGCGACCAGGCAGTTCTTGCCCAGGGCGATCTCGCCGCCACCGGAGGAGGAGCCATCGGCGAGCACGTCGCCCGCCTTGACTTTCTGCCCGGCTTTGACGATCGGCCGCTGGTGGATCAGCGTCCCCTGGTTCGACCGCATGAACTTGTTCAGCTTGTGGTCGTCCTTGCCTTCTTTATGGGTGACCTCGATGCGCTCGGCGTCGACGTAGCTGATCTCGCCGTCGTGCCGGGCGATGACCACGTCACCGGAGTCGATCGCGGCACGGCGCTCCATCCCGGTGCCGATCAGCGGCGGGTCCGGTTTGAGCAGCGGCACCGCCTGACGCTGCATGTTCGAGCCCATCAGGGCGCGGTTCGCGTCGTCGTGCTCGAGGAACGGGATCAGCGAGGTCGCCACCGACCAGATCTGCGACGGCGAGACGTCCATCAGGTCGACTTCCTTAGGAGACGCGGTCGCGTACTCCTGCTCACCGGCGCGGACCAGCACCTGCGGGCCTTTGAGTTTGCCCGTTTTCTTGTCGAACTCGGAGTTCGCCTGGGCGATGATCTTGTCCTCCTCCTGGGTCGCGTCGTAGTGGACGATCGTGTCGCTGACGACACCGTCCTCGACGAGGCGATAGGGGGTGGTGACGAAACCATGCTCGGAGATCTCCGCGTAGGAGGCGAGCGAGCCGATCAGGCCGATGTTCGGTCCCTCCGGGGTCTCGATCGGGCACATCCGGCCGTAGTGGGTCGGGTGCACGTCGCGGACCTCGATCGGGGCCCGCTCACGGGTCAGACCGCCGGCCCCGAGCGCCGACAGGCGGCGCCGGTGGGTCAGCCCCGAGAGGCTGTTGGTCTGGTCCATGAACTGGGACAGCTGCGAGGAGCCGAAGAACTCTTTCATCGCCGCCACGACCGGGCGGATGTTGATGATCGTCTGCGGGGTGATCGCGTCGGAGTCTTCCGTCGTCAGTCGCTCGCGGACGACCCGCTCCATCCGGTAGAGGCCGATCCGGAAGGCCTCCTGGATCAGCTCGCCGACCGTGCGCAGGCGCCGGTTGCCGAAGTGCTCGTACTCGTCGAGGTGCTCGTAGACCGCCTCGCGCGGGTAGGTGAGCGCTTCCGCGGCATAGTCTTTGATCGGGTTCTCCTCGTCGACCTCCTCGGGGATCCCGAGCAGTTTCGGCAGGGAGACGAGCTCCTTGACCAGGGCGATGATGTCGTCGTGGGTGAGCACCCGCGTCTCGAGGTCGATGTCGAGATCGAGGCGGGCGTTCAGCTTGTAGCGACCGACCCGGGTCAGGTCATAACGCTTGGGGTCGAAGAACAGCTGGTCGAGCAGCCCACGGGCGGCGTCGACACTCGGCGGCTCGCCCGGGCGCTGTTTTTTGAACAGCTCGATCAGGGCGCCCTCTTCGGTCCGGGTCGCCTCGCTGTCCGCCTCGATCGTGTGGCGGATGTAGATCGAGTTGTCGAACAGGTCGAGGAGCTTCTGGTCCTCGACGTAGCCCATCGCGCGCAGCAGCACGGTGACCGGCAGTTTCCGCTTGCGGTCGATCCGCACGAAGACTTTGCCTTTTTTGTCGACTTCGAGCTCCAGCCAGGAGCCGCGGGCCGGCATCAGGTTGGCGATGAAGACCTGCTTCTCGGGATCCTTCGGGGCCATCACGTAGGCACCCGGCGAACGGACGAGCTGGGTGACGACGACGCGCTCGGTGCCGTTGATGATGAAGGTGCCGCGCTCGGTCATCCACGGGAAGTCCCCCATGAAGACGGCCTGCTCGCGGATCTCTCCGGTCTCCTTGTTCTGGAAGGCGACGGTCGCGGTCAACGGCCGCGAGTACGTCATATCCTTCTCGCGACACTCCTCAATGGAGTGCGGCGGCTCCTCGAATTTGAACTCGCCGAAGACGATCTGAAGGTTCCCCGTGTAGTCCTCGATCGGGGAGATGTCGTTGATCGTCTCTCGCAGCCCACCATGCTCAGGGTCGGTCAGTTCCTCAAAGGAACGACGCTGAATGTCAATGAGATGGGGGACTTCGAGGGGGTTCTCTAGTCGGGAAAAGCTCCTACGGGTTACGGGGGCAGCGTTGGAACGTGCCAAGTCGGCGACTCCTCGGACGGTCAGAGGGACGGTGAAAAGGGCCCGGGCGACGGGCAGGCGAACTCAGAAAAGCGCGCGACCGGGGAAAATAGCACGCGCTATCCCCCGGCCGCAAATTTGGCTCTGCGACTGGCTTGCCAGCCGCGATCGCGAAGCGTCGGCTCTATTTGAGCTCGACCGTCGCGCCGGCCTCCTCGAGTTCCGCTTTGAGTTTCTCGGCCTCGTCGCGCTCGACGCCCTCTTTGACCGGGCCGGAAGCGGCGTCGACGACGGCCTTCGCCTCTTTGAGGCCGAGGCCGGTCGCATTGCGGACGACTTTGATGACGGGGACTTTCTGGCCCCCGACCTCGGTGATCACGACGTCGACGGTCGAGGACTCTTCGCCCCCGCCGGCCTCCTCGCCACCGCCGCCGGCAGCGGCGGCCGGCGCAGCGGCCGCGACCGCGGTCGCGGAGACGCCGAACTCCTCCTCGAGCGCTTTGATCCGCTCGGAGAGCTCGAGCACCGAGATGCCTTTCAGCTCCTCGATCCAGTCAGCAGTTGAAGTTGCCATGCGGTCCTACCCCTCTTCCTCGTTTGAATCTTCTGAAGTCGTGTCCTCCGCCGGCGCCTCATCGGCCGGAGCGGCCTCGTCGGCGGGAGCCTCGCCCGCCTCGGCAGTGGGCTCCTCGGTCGAAGTCTCCTCGGCGGGCGCCTCGGCCTCCGCGGCCGGAGCCTCGGGAGCGGCCGCCGGTGCCTCGCCGGTGACCAGGCCCTGCTCGGCGATCTGGCCGAGCTGCGTGGCGAGGCCCTGGATCAGCGCGTTCAGGCCGCGGACGATGCCGGTCAGCGGGCTGGCGACGATGCCGGCGAACTGGCCGATCAGGACTTCGTGCGAAGGCAGTTTGGCGATCGCCCGGAAGCCCGCCTCGTCGAGCGCGGTTTCACCCATGTAACCGCCCTTGTAAGTGAGGACGTCATGGGTTTTGTTGAAGGTGGTGATCGCTTTCGCCGCCGCCGCGGTGTCGCCGCGGACGAAGGTCAGCGCGGTCGGGCCGGTCAGCAGCTCGGCGAGCCGCTCCTCCCCCACCTGCTCGGCGGCCCGTTTCGTCAGGCGGTTCTTGACGATGCGGAAGCTGGAGTCCGTCTCACGCAGTTTGCCGCGCAGCTCGGCGGCCTGCGGAACGCTGATGCCGCGGTAGTCGACGGCGAAGATCGCTTCGGCGCCCTCGATCTGGGCGGCGATCTCCTGGATGGTTGCTGACTTTTCCTCGCGGTTCATCGTCTCTCCTACACCGGGCTTAATGGCATGGCCACGCCGGTGGTCTCAGGTGGGCGGCAGCGGAGTGTAGAGGAAACGCGGAACGAGCGCGGACTAGGCGGCGACGCCCGCTGCTTCGCAGGTCAGCTGGTACAGCTTGTCCGGACAGATGTCGACTTCCCCCGGCCAGTAGATCGAGTCGCCCTCGGGGTACACCGCGACCCGGCGGAAGAACTCGGGGTCCCGCAAGGGCAGCCAGACCCCGTCGTAGTCGAGGAGGTAAGAGAAGTCGACCTCAGCGGTTAGACCATCCGCCCAGCGCAGCCAGATGTTGCACCCCTCGGTCGGCTTCGCTTCGAGCACATCTGGCGTGGAGTCCATGAACTCAGCGTAGACAACTCATCGCAGGGGATCAATGGGGTCCGGAGCCTGACCTGAGCGAACCAGGCGCCAGTTGAGCAAGAGCTCGCCTCGATGGAGCCGCGACCACTTGAGCACGAGCCGATTGATGTGGCTCGGCAGCTCGCCGACGATTCGCTCGACGTTCTCGATGTCGTAGCTCGCGCGCGTGCCCGCGTATTCCGCGTGGAAGTGCGGCCGTCCCGGATGCGTCTTTCTCGTCGAAGTACATCGTGATCACGATGCCGTAAAACGCACTCACGCGCGGCAATTGGACCCATTCCTCATGGGTCCTCAAGGAGTTGCCGGCTACCTATTCGCCCCCTCGGGGCGACGGGAACTGCGCGAGGTGCGGGGTGCTACTCGGCGGAGTCGGCGGCGCCGACCAGCTCGCGGTCGACCGCTTTCGCGGTGTCGACGCGGATGCCGGGGCCCATCGTCGTCGCCAGGGTCGCCGAGCGGATGTATTTGCCCTTCGCCCCCGACGGCTTGGCCCGGATGATCTCGTCCATCACGGCGCTGTAGTTGTCGAGAAGTTTCTCGTCGTCGAAGCTCGCCTTGCCGATCGCCATGTGGACGATCGCCTGGCGGTCGGTGCGGTATTCGACTTTGCCCGACTTCGATTCCTGGACGGCTTTTTCGACGTCTTCGGTGACGGTCCCGACTTTCGGGTTCGGCATCTTGCCCTGGGGGCCGAGGATGCGGCCGAGCTGGCCGACCACCGGCATCATGTCCGGGGTCGCAATCGCCACGTCGAAGTCGGTCCAGCCCTCCTGGATTTTCTCCGCCAGGTCCTGGGCGCCGACGAAGTCGGCACCGGCCGCCTCGGCGTCGCGGGCCTTGGCGCCCTGGGCGAAGACGGCGACGGTGACGTCTTTGCCGAGCCCGTGCGGGAGGGCGAGCGTGCCGCGCAGCTGTTCGTCGGCGTGACGGACGTTGACGCCGAGCAGCACGTGCAGCTCGACCGTCTCGTCGAACTTGGCGCTCGCCGTCTGCTTGATCAGGGCGATCGCCTCGGCCGGCGCGTAGAGCGTGTCGCGCTGGACCTTCTGGTACTGCATGCGGAAGCGTTTGCCGTGGGCCATCGCAGGTCTCCTATTTGACGTCGACGCCCATCGAGCGGGCGGTCCCGGCGATGATTTTGGAAGCAGCGTCGATGTCGTTGGCGTTGAGGTCGGGCATCTTGCGTTCCGCGATCTCGCGGATCTGGTCCGGGGTGATCGTCCCGACTTTGTTGATGTGGGGCTCGCCGGAGCCCTTCGGGATGCGGATCGCCTCCTTGATCAGCACCGCGGCCGGCGGCGTCTTGGTGACGAAGGTGAAGGAGCGGTCCTCGTAGACCGTGATTTCGACCGGGATGATCGTCCCGCCTTCGCCCTGCGTCTGGGCGTTGAAGGCTTTGCAGAAATCCATGATGTTGACGCCGTGCTGGCCCAGCGCGGGGCCGACCGGCGGCGCCGGGTTGGCGTTGCCTGCCTGGATCTGCAGCTTGATGACGGTGAGGACTTTTTTGGCCATGGGCGGCTGTGGAGCGTAGCGGGTCGAGCCCGACTAGATCTTCTTCACCTGGTCGTAGCCGACCTCGACCGGCGTCTCGCGGCCGAAAATCGAGACCAGGACTTTGAGTTTCGCGCCGTCCTCGTTGATCTCGGCGATCTCGCC
Source organism: Solirubrobacterales bacterium (assembly GCA_035281725.1). Classification (GTDB taxonomy): domain Bacteria; phylum Actinomycetota; class Thermoleophilia; order Solirubrobacterales; family 70-9; genus VAYN01. The sequence continues at coordinate 2,393 of DATEDJ010000108.1, read as the reverse complement.
GGAGAAGTCCGAGAGCGGGCCGGAGATGACTTTGACCGATTCGCCGATCGAGAACTGCGCCTGGGTGCGCGGCCGCTCGGCGGTCTCGCGATGCAGGAGGCGGTCGACCTCCGGTTTCGAGAGCGGCACCGGCTTGTTCCGCTCGGCGCCGACGAAGCCGGTCACCCCGGGCGTGTTTTTCACCAGGCTCCAGGCGTCGTCGGTCATCTCCATGTTGACCAGGACGTAGCCAGGCATCGTCCTTTTCTCCTGGGTCACTTTCTGACCGTCTTTGACCTCCGAGACCTGCTCGGTGGGGACGACGACCTGGCGCACGTTGCGGTTCTGGCTCATCGTCTGCACACGGTGCTCAAGGTTGTGCTTGACCTTGTTCTCGTGCCCGGAATAGGTGTTGATCACGTACCAGCGAAACATCGGTAAGAGGAAGCCTTCTTCTCGTGGGGGTTAGATGATCTGCTTGACGAGCCAGTTGAACAGCGCGTCAAGGGCGCCGAGGTAGGCCGCGGCGACGGCGACGAAGATGATCGTCACGGCGGTGGCCTGGACCAGCGTCTCGCGGTCGGGCCACTGGACTTTCTTCAGCTCGGCCCAACAGGAAAGCAGGAAGCCGATGACGCCGCCGCGCGCGCCCGTCTGCCGTTCCGCCGTGGCTTTTTTCTGCTGCCGCGCCAACTGTTCGCGCTCACGACGTTTCTGCTCGTCGCGTTTTTTGCGATCCACCTCCTTGGCGGCTTTCGCCTCGGCGCGCCGCTCCGCCCGTGAAAGGCCGCGCGGCGCGTCGGGCGTCTCCAGGTCGGCTTCGTCGGCCCCCGCTCCGATCCCGGCCTCGATGGCCTCGATCTCGGCGACGTCACCGGAGACGCCGGTCTGGGTGTCGTGCTGCGCCCGCGACTCAGCGCGGCGCTCGGAGCCGGAGCGTTTCTGCTGCTCGGCTTCGCGAGCGCGGCGTTCGGCCTTGCGCTGTGCGCGGGTTTTCGCCATGGACCTCTACCGGGTCTCTTTGTGCGGCGTGTGGTGCCCGCACCAGCGACAGAACTTGCGCAGCTCGACCCGGTCGGGCGAGTTACGCCGCGACTTGTTGGTCTGATAATTCCGCCGCTTGCAGTCTTCGCAAGCCAGCGTCACCGCGATGCGGACATCTCCGCGAGCCATCTGTCCCCTCAACAAGTTCCGTGCCCGAAGGCACTCGTTACAAAGGAAAACCTCGGGCCGAGGCGCGAGGCTCCGACAAGGATAGCGAGGACGCGAAGCTTGGGTGGGAAGGCTCTGAGCGGCGGTCGCGAGCCGGCGGTCAGCCCGCGGCGCGCGCCGCCGATTTGACCTGGGTGGCGATCATGTTCGCGTAGGTCGCCGTGACGCCGGCGGGCCCGCTGCAATTCACTTCCACTGCCGTAGCGCCCGCAAAGCTGCGGGTCGTCGAGATCGAGATCGTGGTCGATTCGGTGTTGCCGATCGTCGCCTTCATTTCGCCGACGACGGACGAGCCACCGGGGATCTTGCAGACGACTTCGACGGGGGCGCCGCTCGAGTTGGTGAGCGACACGTCGGCGCTCAGCACGTAGGAACCACCCACCAAGGTCTGCGCGACGATCGTGCCTGGCACCGCCTTGTTGGTGCCGAAGACTTCGAATGCCGGGCCCGTCCCGTCGGCGCCCGCCGCGCCTTTCGGCCCGGCCGCTCCGGTCGCACCTTTGGCTCCGGTCGCGCCTTTCGGGCCGGCCTTGCCGGTCTTGCCGGCGGGGCCCTGTGGACCGGTGGCGCCGCGGAGCTGATTGCGGGTCTTCTTCGCGATCTTGCCCGCGGTCACCGCTCCCCGTTTCAGCTGGCCGGTGCCGACCGAGTTGCGGGGCAGCTGGGTGGCGGCGAAGGCGGCGCCACCGAGCGCGAGGAAGACCGCCAGCGAGGCGACCACGTTGGCGTAGGTGAGGTGGCGGCGCAGGAAGGCCATTGCGGTCACCCTACCCGGGGCTGCGGTCGGGAATCAGGGGGTGGGGAAGGGACGACCAAGGGACGCGGCCATCTCGGACGCGGCCCGGGCAGGCTGAGGCCGCCTCCGAGATGGCCGGGTCCGTGGGGGGAGGCGGGGGTGCGGGGCCTGGGCGGGTCTCGGGGGAGAGACGCGAGGGAGACGACGGGAACGTCACGTTCACCGTGGGAGTCGTCACGTCCGTCACAGGCCCGTTCAGTGCGTTCGCACTAATCCCCGCATAGCGGGGATTAGTGCGAACGCACCGGGGTCGGCGGCGTGGAGGTGTGACGTCTGCCCCGGCAAGCGCACGGAGCCTGCGCACTTCCCGCCGAAAGCCTCACGTCCTGGGCGTCTCGTGGCGGCCACAGCCTGCCAGGGCCGCCACGAGACGCCCAGGACGGGACCGTCCCCAATCGACCGGTCC
>DATEDJ010000107.1:0-8367 GCA_035281725.1 Solirubrobacterales bacterium | reverse complement strand
CTCCGGCTGGTCGCCGGCGGCGTTGAAGTGATGGGCGACGGCGGCGGCGCGGATCGCCATGTGGTCGTCCTCGCTCAGCGTCGCCTCCAGCACCCGCGCCAGCCGCAGGTGGAGTTCGGCGCGTTCGCCGGGCAGCAGGTCGTCGTAGATCACCTCGCGCAGGAGGGCATGGCGGAAGCCGTAGCGGTCGTCGCGGCCGACGCCGATCACCTGCTGCTCGACCGCCTCCCGCAGCCCCGCCGCCAGCTCGTCCTCGTCGGTCTCGCAGACGGCGACGAAGTGGTCGTGTTTGAGCCGCCCGGCGACGGCGAGGATCCGCAGCAGGTTGCGCGCGGCCTCCGGCAGCCTTTCGATCCGCAGGAGCAGCGCGTCGCGCAGGGTCGAGGGCAGCCGACCGCGCCCGTCCGACCCCGCCGCGAGCAGCTCCTCGGTGAACAGCGGGTTGCCTTCGCCGCGCTCGAAGAAGCGCTCGACGATGTCGGTGTCGGGGCGGGCGCCGAGGATGTCGGAGAGCTGAGTCGCGACCTCGCCGCGGTTGAAGGGGTCGAGCTCCAGCCGCCGCACCCGCCGGCCGCGGCCCAGCTCGGCCAGCAGTGGGCGCATCGGGTGGCGCCGGTGCAGCTGGTCGGAGCGGTAGGCGATCACGGTCAGCAGCCGGCAGTCGTCGGGCAGGCTGGCGGCGAGGAAGTAGAGGAAGTGGCGGGTCGCGTTGTCGGCCCAGTGGGCGTCGTCGAGCCAGAGGATCATCGGCGTGTCCTCGGCCAGCGCTTCGAGCAGGCCGAGGAGCGCCTCGAAGGGGCGGAGGCGGTCCTCGCCGGGATCGAGCGTCGCGCCCGGGTCGAGCTCCGGCACCAGCTGCGCCAGCCCGGCGCGGGTGGCGGGGGAGAGGCCCTCGAGGACGGGGTCGCGTTCGCGCAGCAGGCCACGCAGTGCCGCCACCAGCGGCGCGTAGGGAAGCTCGTCGCGACCGAGCTCGACGCACTCGCCGCCGATCGCGCAGCCGCCCCGTTCGACCGCCCGGTCGAGGAAGGTGTGGAGGAGGCGGGACTTGCCGACCCCCGACTCGCCCGCCAGGAACGCCAACGAGGCCGCTCCTCCGCCGGCCTCATCGAACGCAGCCATCAGCTCGGCGAGCTCGCCGGCCCGCCCGATCAGTCGGCTGGCACTGACTCGGGTCGCCACCTGGCGATTATCGCCGTCGCAGCAACCCGAGGAAGTTGTGGCCCTTGCGGCTGGTCCGGGAACGTCCGGCGCGATTACGCTGCCGGCGCGATTCGGCCGCCTCCTCGCGGAGCGCGGTCTGGGACACCATGGCCTTGGCGATCATCATCTGGTTGGGGTTCATGGTCCTGCCTTTCGCTCGGTGTGTAAGTCCAAGCTACGGCTGAGAAATCCCCCGCACATCAGGCGAATTCCTACGGTTTCGGGCCCCGACCCCTTACTCCTGAGGCCCGACCCCTTACCCCCACGGTGGGGCGGGTTCACTAAGTTGCGCGATCTATGCCTGATTCCGTGATCAATCTCTACTCAGACACCCAGACCCGGCCCAGCGCAGGGATGCGCCAGGCCATGGCCGAGGCGGAGGTCGGTGACGAACAACGCGGCGACGACCCGACCGTTACCGCCCTCTGCGAGGAAGTCGCCGAGCTGCTCGGCAAGGAGGCGGCGGTCTTCCTGCCCTCGGGGTCGATGTGCAACCAGATCGCGACCCGGCTCCACATCCGGCCGCTCGGCGACGAGATGTACCTGCACCGGCTCGCCCACCCGATCACCGCCGAGGCCGGCGGGGCGGCGGCGATCAGCGGCGCGATGGTGATGCCGCTGGAGGGCGAGGGCGGGATGTTCGACGGCGCGGCGCTGCGCGCCCGGATGCGTGACGCGCGTGACAGCCACGAACCGCGCTCGCGCCTGGTCATGGTTGAGCAGACGACCAACCTGGGCGGCGGCCGCGTCTGGCCGCTCGACAAGATCGAGGAGGTGCTCCACGTCGCGGGCGAATTCGGCCTGCGCACCCACCTCGACGGCGCCCGCCTGCTGAACGCGGTGGTCGCCTCCGGGATCAGCGCGGCGGACTACTCGGCCGGCTTCGAAACCGCCTGGATCGACTTCTCCAAGGGCCTCGGCGCGCCGGTCGGCGCCTGCCTCGCCGGCTCCGCCGAGCTGATCGCCGAGGCCTGGCGCTACAAGCAGATGCTGGGCGGCTCGATGCGCCAGGCGGGGATCGTCGCCGCCGGCGCCCGCTACGGCCTCCAGCACAACGTCGATCGCCTCGCCGAGGACCACGCCAACGCGAAGTTCCTCGCCGCGGGCCTGGCCGCGATCGACGGGGTCGAGATCGACCCGGCGACAGTCGAAACCAACATCGTCATCTTCGACGCCGCCGACGCCGCCGACCTGCACGACAAGCTGAAGGCCGCCGGGGTCGAAACCAGCCTGCTCGAAGGCCGCGTCCGCATGGTCACCCACCTCGACGTCGACCGCGCCGGCATCGAAACCGCCCTCGCCGCAGTCCGCGACGCACTTTCGTAACAGGGCTTCAGTCCTTGGTCGCCCACAGGGCGACCAAGGACATCGACCCCTTGCTACCTACCAGCCGTGGCCGTGATGCCAGTGGCCGGGGCCTTCTTCTTCGACTTCGACCGGTTGACCCGTGACCGGGTTCAGCGGCAGCGCCGGGTCGGAGTGGCCGGTGAACTGGAACATCCCCGCCAGGTCGAAGGGGACGTGCTCGGAATGATCGACCTGCGACTGGGCCTGGTCGAAGGATCCGGAGATGCTCGGGAGACCCCAGTTGTACTCGATGAAATTGATCGTCGAGGCCTGGTTGCTGAGGTTGTGATCCACCGAGTTGCTCTTCGCGAACGGCGAGACCACGAGCAGCGGCAGGCGCGGGCCGAGCCCGCACCGACCCTGTTCGCCGCCGAGCGGCGCCGTGGTCTGCGGTTTCGGACCGCACTGGCCGGACGTGGCACCGGTCAGCGTGGTGTTCGTCAGGTTGTCGGCGCCCGACAGCGACGGGTTGAGCACGCCCGGGTTGGCGTGGTCGTACCAGCCGTCGGAGTCGTCGTAGTTGATCACGATCGCCGTGTGCTTCCAGTCCGGCGTGTTCATGATCTCGTTGATCGTGTGGGCGACGAATTCCTGCTCGTCCTGGGGGTCCGAGTAGGCCGCGTGGCCGTCCTGGTATCCCGGTGCCTTCAGGAAGCTGACCGCGGGCATGGCCGTCGGGGGCAGTTCGTGATTCGAGATCGCCGTCATCAGCTGATCGAAATCACTCATGTCGTAGTTGTGGTTGGGCGTGTTGAACTGTGGCTGACCGCCGACGTAGGACTGCGTGTCGGTGCCGATCGTCGCCAGGCCGGCGAGCGTGTCGTGGCCCTTGCTGTTGGTGGCGATCGTCAGGTGGTGGGGGTTGGCGGTCGAGGCGTAGTACTGGAACGGCTCGTGGTGGGGGATGTAGTCGTCCTTGTATCCCCACTGACCGGTACCGCCGAGGCCTTCGCCGACGGGGCTGACCGCGTCACACAGGCTCTGGTTGCTGGAGTGCGGCACCGCTTTGTTGAATTCGGCGGTCTTGAACTCGTCGGGGACGAAGGTGCTGGTCGGCTGGCCGGTGTGGCCGGTCGCTTCCAGCGCCGCCTGGTAGGAGGTCGTTGGCCGGAAGCCGCCCTCGAACCAACCCCAGGAGAGGCCGGCTTCGTTCAGCGCGTCGCCGATGTTCTTGCCGTTGAGGGCGACGGCGTCGCGGGTCGAGCAATCGTCCCAGTAGGGCTGGGCGTCGCTGGTCAGCGAGTAGCCGCCCTGGCCGTTGGCGGTCAGGTCCGCATTCGGGCTGGTCGGGGTCGAAATCGACGGGTTGTTGGCGGTGTGGGTCATGTCGACGTTGCCGGTGTCCCCCGAGACTAGGTTGATCGCCCCCGGCGAGGAGGGGCCGAAGGTGGTCCCGTAGGAGTTGTCGCTCATCGCGTAGTGCTGGGCGTAGTTCCAGAGGGCGGTCACCGAGTTGCCGTCGTAGTAGTCCATGACGGTTTCCTTGTTACACGGAGCGCCGAACGGGGTCGTGCCGCCGCCGGTGCCGAGGCTCTCGATGAACTTGTCCATCTGGCCGTTGTCGAACGCCTTCTGCTCGTCGGAGTAGTTGTGATCCTGATCGCAGGTGAGCTGGCCGCCGGCGTCGCCGGGCAGCCCGGTCGCGTTGCTGTCGAGCCGCTTCGGCAGCGCCGCGTTCGGATTGGAGGTGAGCAGGTTGGTGGAGTGGCGCAGGCTCGGCGGCAGCGACCAACTGGTCGCGGGCGGCAGGCCGTCGACCGCGGGCGTGCCCGGCAGGGCGCTGAACGGCTGCCCGTCGGTGTTGGCGGCGTTCGGGTAGGTGCCGAAGTAGTGGTCGAAGGAGACGTTCTCCTGGAAGATCTCGACCACGTGGGTGATCGGCGTCTTGGGCCCGCCGAAGGTGAACATCTGTTGATTCGGGGTCGCCTGGGCAGGCGGGCCGCCGGGGGTCGCCGAGGCGACCGAGGCGGCGAGCGCCGACAGCGCCGTCAGCGCCACCAGCAGAACGGGAAGCCGTTTCATCTCTCTTGTTCCTATCGCTCGAGGGAAGGGCACACTCACGTGGACGAGCTGGGCCGTAATCCCCCAGACGGCGCCAGGCTAGGAGCGGTTTTCGTAGGGGTTGTTAAACGCCGGTGGCCGAAATGAGACCGATCTGTTAACCGTCTCATCTGGCCCTCATCTCGCCCAGGGTCACAAGTCGTTCGCGAGATCGGCGGGCGCTGCCGTTAGGGTCCTGGCGTGCCCGAGGCCGCTCCCAAGCTCGATCTGCCGGCGGCGATCACGGCGCTCCTCTTCGACCTCGACGGGGTGCTGACGAAGACCGCCGCGGTCCACGACAAGGCGTGGAAGCAGATGTTCGACGCCTTCCTGAAGCAACGCGCCGCGGCGAACGGCGAAGATTTCAAGCCCTTCGACTCGGGCTTCGACTACAACGAATACGTCGACGGCAAGCCGCGCTACGACGGCGTCCGCTCGTTCCTCGAATCGCGCGGGATCGAGCTGCCGGAGGGGGATCCCGACGACCCGCCCGCGGCGGAAACGGTCTGCGGGCTCGGCAACCGCAAGAACGAGCTCGTCCTCAAGCTGATCGAAGAAGACGGGGTGGAGCCCTACGCGGGCTCGGTCGCCTTCGTCAAGGCGGCCCGCGCCGCGGGGCTGCGGCGCGCCGTCGTCTCCTCCAGCGCCAACTGCCAGGAGGTGCTCGAAGCGGCCGGGATCGAGGACCTCTTCGAGGAGCGGATCGACGGCAAGGTCGCCGACGAGAAGCAGCTGAAGGGGAAGCCCGCTCCCGACACCTACCTCGCCGGGGCGGCGGCGCTCGGGGTCGAGCCCGCCGCCGCCTGCGTCTTCGAGGACGCCGTCTCCGGGGTCGAGGCCGGGCACGCCGGCGACTTCGGCCACGTCGTCGGCGTCGACCGGGTGAACCACGCGGACGCGCTGCGCGAGCATGGCGCCGACGTCGTCGTCAAGGACCTCGCCGAGCTGATCGAGGGCCCGGACGCCGAGGGCGCATCGTGATCGAAGACCCCGCCTACACGGTCGAACCCTGGGGGATCCGCGAAACCCACCTCGACCTCGACAAGCTCGCCCAGTCGGAGTCGGTCTTCGCTCTCTCCAACGGCCACATCGGGGTTCGCGCGACGCTCGACGAGGGCGAGCCCTACGCGCTCCCCGGCACCTACCTGAACGCCCTCTGGGAGGCCCGCCCGCTGCCCTACGCCGAGGCCGGCTACGGCTATCCGGAGGCGGGGGAGACGGTGGTCAACATGACCAACGGCAAGGTGATCCGCCTGCTGGTCGACGACTCGCCCTTCGACATCCGCTACGGCGAGCTGCTCGAACACGAGCGCCGGCTCGACTTCCGCACCGGCATCCTCAGCCGCAAGGCGCTTTGGAGCTCGCCGACCGGGAAGACCGTGCGGGTTACCTCCGAACGCTTCGTCTCCTTCTCCCAGCGGGCGATCCTGGCGATCCGCTACACGGTCGAGCCGACCGCGGCGCCGACCCGGGTGGTGGTCCAGTCGGAGCTGGTCACCAACGAGCCGCGCCCGGCGATGTCGAAAGACCCACGCGCCGCGGCCGCGCTGGAAGCGCCGCTCGAATCGGAGGAATTCCGCGGCGACGATCACCGCGCCGTCCTCGTCCACCGGACCAAGGAGTCGGAGTTGCGGGCGGCGGCGGCGATGGGCCACGAGATCGACGGCCCCGAGGACTGCGACGCGCCGCCGGCGGAGGCCTGGGACGACATCGGTCGGCTCACCGTCACCGCGATGCCCGGCCCTGGCGAACCGCTGACGCTCACCAAGTTCGTCGCCTATGGGTGGTCGGGGCGCCGCTCGGTCCCCGCCATGCGCGACCAGGTGAGCGCCGCGCTCGCCGAGGCCCGCCACACCGGCTGGGACGAGCTGGTCGCGGCCCAGATGGCCTACCTCGACGACTTCTGGGAGCGCGCCGACGTCGAGCTCGACGGTGACGCCGAGCTGCAGCAGGCGATCCGCTTCGGCCTCTTCCACGCGCTGCAGGCGAGCGCCCGCGGCGAGGGCCGGGCGATCCCGGCGAAGGGGCTGACCGGCCCCGGCTACGACGGCCACACCTTCTGGGACACCGAGGCCTATGTGCTGCCGCTGCTCTGTTACGCCGTCCCGTCGGCGGCGGCCGAGGCGCTCAAATGGCGGTTCGACACGATCGACAAAGCGCGCGACCGGGCGCAGGAGCTCGGCCTCGAGGGCGCCGCCTTCCCCTGGCGGACGATCAGCGGCGACGAGTGCGGTGCCTACTGGCCCGCCGGGACCGCCGCCTTCCACATCAACGCCGACATCGCCCAGGCGGTCAGCCGGTACTGCGACATCAACGTAGACCCGGACTTCGAGCGCGAGGTCGGCCTGCCGCTGCTGGTCGAAACGGCTCGGCTCTGGCGCAGCCTCGGCCACCACGACGTCCACGGGGCGTTCCGCATCGACGGGGTCACCGGCCCCGACGAGTACTCGGCGGTCGCCGACAACAACGTCTACACGAACCTGATGGCGCAGAAGAACCTCGATGCCGCCGCCGAGTTCAGCGAGCGCTACACCGACGCCGCCGAGGCGCTCGGGGTCGACCCCGAGGAGATCGCCTCCTGGCGCGACGCGGCGAAAGCGATGACGATCCCTTACGACGAGCAGCTGGGAGTTCACCCGCAGGCCGACAACTTCACCAAGCACGCGCGCTGGGACTTCGCCGGCACCCCCGCCGAGAAATACCCGCTGCTGCTCAACTACCCCTACTTCGACCTCTACCGCAAGCAGGTGGTGAAGCAGGCCGACCTGGTGATGGCGATGGCGGTCCGCGGCGAGGCCTTCACCGCCGAGCAGAAGGCGCGCAACTTCGCCTACTACGAGCCGCTGACCGTGCGGGACTCCTCGCTCTCGGCCTGCGTGCAGGCGGTGCTGGCGGCGGAGACCGGGCACCTCGAGCTCGCCTACGACTACCTCGGCGAGGCGGCGCTGATGGACCTCGACGACCTCGAGCACAACAGCCGCGACGGCCTCCATATCGCCTCCCTGGCGGGGACCTGGATCGCAGCCGTCGTCGGCTTCGGCGGCCTCCGCGACATGGACGGGATGCTGCGCTTCTCCCCACGGCTGCCGGAACGGCTCGACCGGATCAGCTTCCGGCTCGGCTTCCGCGGCAGTCGGATGATGGTCGAGGTGACCAACAAGGGGACCAACTACAAGCTGATCTCCGGCGACCCAGTCCGCTTCCACCACTTCGACGAAGAGGTCGAGCTCGGCCCCGACGGCCTCTCCTTCGGCCCCCCCGAGCCGGTCGAGCCGCCTGCCGAGGCGGTGACTCAGCCACCGGGGCGGGCCCCGAAGAAACGCCGCCCGATGCGCTGAGGGCCGGGCGGACTAGCTTGTCGCGCTCTGGGGGCGACCCGAGGGACGGCAAGGGACGCGGCCATCTCGGCGGCGGCCCGGGCGGGCTGTGGCCGCCGCCGAGATGGCCGGGTCCGTGGGGGGAGGCGGGGGTGCGGGGCCTGGGCGGGTCTCGGGGGAGAGACGCGAGGGAGACGCCGGGAACGTCACGTTTCCCAAGGAGAGGCGTCACGTCTGTCACAGGCCCGTTCAGTGCGTTCGCAGTAATCCCCGCATAGCGGGGATTACTGCGAACGCACCGGGGTCGGCGGCGTGGACCTGTGACGTCTGCCCCGGCAAGCGCACGGAGCCTGCGCACTTCCCGCCGAAAGCCTCACGTCCTGGGCGTCTCGTGGCGGCCACAGCCTGCCAGGGCCGCCACGAGACGCCCAGGACGGGACCGTCCCCAATCGACCGGTCC
>DATEDJ010000106.1:0-7440 GCA_035281725.1 Solirubrobacterales bacterium | reverse complement strand
CGACCCCGCCGCCACCGCCGACGCCCGTGACCCCGACGATCCCCAGCCCGGTCGTCACCAACCCGCCCCCGGCGCCGGTGCCGCACGTCGCCCATCCGCAGCCCGCCCCGCCGACGCCGCCTGTCTTCGTCCCGCCCGCCCAGCCCGCGACCCCGGTCGTCCCGATCCTGCCGCCGCCTCCGGCGCCCGCCTTCCAGCCGACCCCGCCGAGCGGCACCTCGCCGGTCTCCGCGGTCGAGCGCGAAGAAGAGGAGGAGGAGGCGTACGAGTCCTCGCAGGCGTTCGTCGCGGTGCGACCGCACCGGGCGCAGACGGCGGTCTCGCCGCTCCACTCGGAAGGCGGCGGCGGGGTGCCGCGGCTCTATCCGGTCCTCGCCCTGCTGGCCGGGATCGGCGTCGTCGCCCTGGCCGGGGACCGGGTCGGGCGTCGCCACCGGCGCCGCGCCGACCGGCGCAACCGACCTGCCTATCAATCCAACTCGAACCCTTGGAGGTAGAGAGATGAACACCAGTCCCGCCGCCGGTATCGGCGGCCGCCACCGTGATCCGGTCTCCGGGGCCGCCTTGATCGTCGCGATTGCGGCGCTGGTCTTCTCGGTCACCGGGCAGGCTCCGGCCGGGGGCGTCCCGGCGGCGGCCAACGGAGCGAAGGCGCGGAAGGCGGCCGGCGGCACGAAGAACGTCCAGTGCCCGGTCGCCAACGCCGTCACCTTCGGCAGCTGGTGCCTCGAATCCACCCCGCACTCGGTCCCGGCCTCGGCGGCCGGGCAGAACAACTACTTCTACGCCGCCCAGACCTGCGTCAAGGAAGGCGGCTGGCTGCCCAGCGCGGCGCAGCTGATCGGGGCGGCCCCGCGGGCGGCGCTGCAGAGCACGATCGACGACGACCCCGGCACCTCGGGCGCCGAAGAATTCCCCGAAGCCAACCGCGGCATCCTCGACAAGCGGGAGATGACCGGCGACCTGTTCACGACCACGGCGGGGGCCGAAGCGGCCGGCTCGGAGGGCGTCACCGTCGGCTCGCGCGGCAACTCCTCGATCGGCGAACCGGACCCGACCCCGGCGCCCGCCAACCCGAGCCCGGAAACGCTCGACTACATCACCGTCTACGACAACCACAACCGCGGTGGCTTCGCGGGCGGCGAGCCGGTGAGCAAGCCGGAGACGTTCCGCTGCGCCTACGCGGTCGGTTCGACGAAGAAACCCAAAGCGTCGAAAACGAACTGATCGCGCGAGATCCCGCACAAAGCCCGCGTAAAAGAAACCCGTAAGTCCTGGCGTTCAAGGAGCCCATGTCCAATCCCCGTCTCACCTCAACGAAAAAGCAGAATTCGGTCGGTGACCGGATCGCCGGTCTGATCGGCCCGGTCTGGCGCTTCCTGCGCAAGGACCTGCTCTCGACCGGGCTCCTCCTCGCCTCGGCGGTCCTCCTGATCCTGTTCTTCTCCCTGCTCGGCTCGCTCGGGCCGGAGGGGAGCGGCGAAGGGGTGCCGCTCTCGACCGTGACCAAGCTCGCCGAAGACAACCAGATCGTCTCCGCCGAACTGCTCGACTACGACCACCAGATCGTCGTCGAAACGAGCTCCGGGCTGCAGCAGACGGCGGACTACCCGGGGTCGGACGCGGCCACCCAGCAGCTGCTGAACAAACTGACCAAGGCCGGGGCGGAAGTCACGGTCAATCCGCAGTCGGGCAAGGAAACGCGGATCATCGTCGTCCAGTTCTTGCTGCCGATCCTGATCCTGGTCTGCCTGTTCAGCTTCTTCATGCGCCAGGCGGCAGGTGCCGAGGCGGGCGGGATCGGCGCCTTCTCCGCCTTCGGCGGCAAGGGCAAACGGCGCAAGAAGGGGCAGAAAGCGCCGATCACGTTCGAGTCGGTGGCGGGGGCGGGTGAAGCGCTGGCCGAGCTGAAAGAGATCCGCGACTTCCTCGAGGACCCGAGCAAATACAACCAGATGGGCGCTGCGGCGCCGAAGGGCGTGTTGCTGGTCGGACCGCCGGGGACCGGCAAGACCCTGCTCGCCCGGGCCACCGCGGGGGAGGCCGACGCGGCCTTCTTCACCGCCTCGGGCGCCGAGTTCGTCGAGAGCCTCGTCGGCGTCGGCGCCGCCCGCATCCGCGACCTCTTCGCCAAAGCCCGCAAGCAGGCGCCGGCGATCATCTTCATCGACGAGCTCGACGCCGCCGGGCGCAAGCGCGGCGCCGGCGTGGGGCAGGGGAACGACGAGCGCGAGCAGACGCTGAACCAGCTGCTGGTCGAGATGGACGGCTTCGGCGGCGACGCCGGGGTCTGCGTGATGGGGGCGACGAACCGCCCCGACATCCTCGATCCGGCCCTCCTGCGGCCGGGCCGCTTCGACCGCCAGGTGGTGGTCGACGTCCCCGACGTGCACGGGCGCTTCGAAATCCTCGAGCTGCACGCCAAAGGGCGTCAGTTCGCCCCCGACGTCGACCTCAACGAGATCGCCAAGCTCTGCCCCGGCTTCTCCGGCGCCGAGCTCGCCAACCTGGTCAACGAGGCGGCCCTGCTGACCGTGCGCGAAGGCCGCCCCGACATCGACCAGCCGACGCTGGAGGAGGCGATCGACCGGGTGGTCGCCGGGCCGGCGAAGAAGTCCCACGTGCTGACCGAGTCGGAGCGCTGGACGATCGCGATCCACGAGGCGGGCCACGCGGTCGCCACCCGGGCCATCGGCCAGGTGGTCTCGGCCCAGAAGCTCTCGATCGTCGCCCGCGGCCGCCAGCTCGGCACCGCCGCCCACATGCTCACCGATCGCGATGCCGTGATGCACGCGCAGTCCGACCTCGAGCGCCAGCTGGTGGCGATCCTGTCGGGCACCGCGGCGGAGTGGATCGAGTTCGGCGAGGGCTCGACCGGCGCCTCCGACGACCTCCATGCGGCGACCAAACTGGCCCGCCAGATGGTCACCTCGTTCGGGATGAGCCCCGCCCTCGGCGCGGTGACGATCGGCGAGGCCGGCGGCGAGGTCTTCCTCGGCGCCTCGCTCCAGGACATGGGCTCGGTCGGTCCGGCGACGCTGGACACGATCGACGAAGAGACCGAGCGGATCGTCGAGGAGGCGAAGGCGCGCGCCACCTTCGTCCTCACCCGCAACTGGAGCGTGGTCGGCGAGACCGCCCGCGCCCTCCTCGACCAGGAGACCCTCTCGGGCATGGCCCTCGAGGCGCTCCTCTCCCCGGTCACCGAGATCAGCGTCGACGAGATCGCCCCCCCCGACCGCTCCCCCGACATCGACCGCGAGGTCTGAGAGCGGGTTCTGAACCTCGCAGGCTGAGGCCGCCCATCAGCCGCCGGGCGGGAAGTCTCGAAGAGGCGCGAGCAAGGGGAGGAAGGCGCGAGCGTCCCGGCACACCCACCCGGTGCGTTCGCAGTAATCATCGGATAGCGGGGATTACTGCGAACTCATCGCGGAACCCCGCGCGGAAGCGTCACGTCTCGCGCCTTCGGTGACCTTCTCCCCGCGCCTAGGTCTTCGCTGGATCTAGGCGGTTGATCCCGCGGCGGGGGCTCGGGAGGGACGCGGCGGGCCTGCGGCCGACGGGGGCGGGATAAGGGACGGCGAGGGACCCGGCCCTCTCGGCGGCGACCCGGGCAGGCTGCGGCCGCCGCCGAGAGGGCCGGGTTTCGTGGGGATGGGCGGGAGACGGCGGGGAGGCGTCACGGGAACGGGAGGTTCGTCACGGAGACGCGCGGAACTACACGGTTCCTCAGGACCTGAGAACGCGCGGGGGTGAGTTGACCGCGCCCTGGTGTGGTCAACTCACCCCGCGGCGGTCCCGGTCGCCATTACGACCTCGACGCCGCATCGTCGACGCGCTGCAAGCCTTGGTGTGGCCATGGCAACAGCAAGGCTTGCAGCGCGACCGACACGGCCACGAACCCGTGCCAATCCACCCGGAAGGCTCGCGTCCCGGGCGTCTCGTGGCGGCCACAGCCTGCCAGGGCCGCCACGAGACGCCCGGGACGTGTGGTCCCCAATCGACCGGGCCACGAACTGCACCGTCCCCGGCCGCCGCCACACGAACCACGCACCCGGCGTGGAATCAACCGTCTAGTAGGCGCGGGCGGCTGGTCCCTTTCTACGACCGGCACCTTTTTACGACCCCCTGTAGGCAAGGTGTTCACCGGGTGCCGAGCGGCCGCGAATAGCTTCGCGCCATGACGATCAGACTCCACGAGAAGTTCTCCCCATTCGGCAAGCTCATCCTCGGTGCGCTCCTTGTGACCGTGCTCGGTCTGGCGGTCCCGGCGCTCGCTTCGGCGGCCTGGACGGTCGACAGCACCGGCGATCAGACGGACCAGACCCTGGGCGACGGGTTCTGCAAAACCGCGGCGAGCACCTGCACGCTGCGCGCCGCGATCGAAGAGTCGAACGCGGAGGGCGGCACCCAGGAAATCTTCTTCGGTCCCACCTTCAACGGCCAGGCCGGCTCGACGATCGTGCTCGGCTCGGCGCTGCCCGCCTTCCATCCTGCGCTAGGGGAAATCAACGGTGTGTCGGCGGGCGCCTGCCTGACCTCGTCGCTGGCGACCGGGCCCTGCGTAGAGGTCGACGCGCCGGCCGGCGCGAAAACGCTCGAGGTCTCCGCCGGCGGCGAAACGACGATCAAAGGTCTCGACCTGGCTGGCGGCGCGGTGGGGATCGAAGCGCTCGCGGCCGGGCCCTTGGTCGCCGAAGAAAACTGGATCGGGAAAAAGCTTGATGGCACCGCAGCGACCGCGACGAGCACCGGCGTCAACGTCGCCGACGCGGCGGCGATCGTCGGCAACTCGATCTCGGGTAGCCCGATCGGCGTCCACACCAGCGGCGCCGACGCGCAAGGCAATCGGATTCGGCTCAACGTGATCTCCGGCGCGACGAGCGCCGGCATCCTGATCGAGAACAGCTCGAACCAGGTCTTCGGCAACCAGGTGAGCAACTCGGGCATCGGGATCCGAATCCACGACGGCACCGCACCCGCCGAAGAAAACAAAATCGGCGGCGTGCAGTTCGGCGCGGTCGACCCGGACGCGAACCTGATCACCGGCAGCGCCGGGGCGGCGATCGAAATCAACACCGCCTCGACGTCCGTCGCGAACAAGGTTCTGCGCAACGGCGGCAGCGGCAACGGCGGCCCGTTCATCGCGCTGGTCAAGCTGAGTCCCGGTGAACCGAAAGGCCCCAACGAAGGGCTCCAGCCGCCCGTGATCACCACGGCGACGCTGACCGGGGCGAGCGGAACCGCCGAACCGGAATCATTCGTCCGTGTCTACGCCAACGCGACGGTGGGCGAAGGAGAAATGGGCACCTTCCTCGGCCTCGCCGAAGCGGCCCCGATCACCGGCGCCTGGTCGCTCACCTACGCCGCTCCGCCCGCGACCGCGAATTTCGCCGCCTCGCAGACCACCGCCGAAGACGAAGGCAGCTCCTCCGCGCTCGCCTTCACGAAATACGTACTGAAGGTGCAGAAGGCCGGTTCCGGGGCCGGGACGGTCACCAGCGCCCCGGCCGGGATCAACTGTGGGGCGCAGTGCGAAGCGAGCTTTGCCAAAGGTGGGCTGGTGAAGCTGCTCGGCAGCGCCGCCGCGGGCTCCTCCGCGGTCGTCTGGGCCGGCTGTGACGCGGTCAACGGCGCGGGCGAATGCGAAGTCACGATGAGCGCCGCGAAATCGGTCACGGCGACCTTTGACCTCATCCCCAGCAGTGGTGGTGGCGGCGATGGCGGCGGTGGCGGATCGGGCACCCCGACTCCGACCCCCACCCCGTCCCCGGTCCCGACCAAACCGGCCCCGGTGAAGAAGCCACTCAAGTGCAAGGCCGGCTTCAAGAAGAAGACGCTGAAGGGCAAGGCCATCTGCGTGAAGGTCAAGAAGGCCAAGAAGCACCACTAGAGATCGACCGCCGGCGCCCCACACGGGCGCCGGCGTCAGGGTCGGCGTCGCACCGTCGACAGACGTCCAGGGCGCCCGGCGGCGGGACTATCATCGCCGGCGATCATGGAGAGCGTGTGAGGCTCGGGCCGCTGCGGGGGAGGATCTTGGTGGTGGCACTGGCCACCGCCGTGATCGTCGCGACCGCGTTGGCCTCCGTCGGGACGGCGGGGGCGAAGCCCGCTCATCATCCCCATCAGCACCGAGCAGGGCTCGGCGATCCGTCGGCCGGCGACGACGTCCCGGTCGTCGACATCGCCAAATTCATCTTCGAGGGGCTGCGGGCGCGGGCCAACTCGCCCGAGTGCCTGAAGACGCCGCCGGCGCCCGAGTGCAAAGAACAGTTCCTCGGCGACGTCCTGCGGATGTTCACCTCGCCGACCGAGAAGGCGCTCGCCGACATCAGCCACAAGCTGGACATCATCTCCGCGCAGCTGAAGCACCTCGAATCGGTGCTCGCAGAAATGCGGCACGAAATGAACCAGGACGCCTACAACAACATCGTCGGCTTCATGCGGCCGGAGGTGATCCAGCAGGCGATGAAGAACTTCCTCGAGGTCGCGCAGCGCTGCGCCAAGGCTGAATCCGACTGGCCGCCCGACGACCGCCGGTACTGCGAGAACGAGCTCGGCACGAGCACCCGGCAGGACCCGGGGGAGCTCCGCAAGCAGATCCGCACGGCGCTGATCGACAGCGGCGTGCTGCAGGGAATGCCGGCGAAGGTCTCCGGCTCCCACGGCACCACCGGCGTGCTCGAGGCCTGGCCGAAGGTGGTCAAGAACCGCAGCGACTTCTTCACCGTGCAGAGCTCGAAAACGATGCTCGACGGGCTCGACTACTTCTACGACCTGGAGATGTCGGCGATCACCCTCGCGGTCAACTACTGGCGCTGGGAGGGCCGCAGCGAGACGGCGATCAAAGCCGACATCACTGCCTACCAGGACGCGGTCGCCGCGCAGATGAAGGTCTACTCGCCGCTGCCGAAAGGCGTCTTCATCGACGTGCGCAGCGGCCTGATGTGGGCGAGCTCGGTCTTCTGCGACACCTACAGCCGCTACGGGCCGCGCGAGACCAACCAGTGCCCGCCCACCTACGCGGGCTTCCCGGTCACCGACCAGAAGCTGCAGTTCCCCGGCTATCCCTACTACCCGAGCTTCACCAGCTGCCAGATCGGGAACTGGTGCATGGGCACCAAGGGCGGCGTCGAAGCCCTGCTCCGCGGAGCGACCACCCCCTGGGTGGCCTGGCTGAAGAAGCAGGCTGGCGTCGAATTCAAGGTCAAGGGCGAGGCCGACACCTGGCTCGTCGACGTGATCTGCGACAACGGCGAAGGGATCGCCTGGGGTGTGATCGACGGTCGGCCCTATTGCTACACCCGCCGCTACTACGTCAACTGGGACAACAGCTTCATCGGCACCAGCTACCTGCCCGAACGCAACGCCGCCTACTACCTCTTCGTCCGCAAGCCGACCGAGCAGAAGCTCTACTACTGAGCCGGGGCTCATTCA
>DATEDJ010000105.1:0-13602 GCA_035281725.1 Solirubrobacterales bacterium | reverse complement strand
GCCTGGCCGGCCCGGAGCAGCTCCGTCTGCCGGTCGATCTCCGCCCGGACCCCGCGCTCCAGAAAGGCAAACGAGTTCATGTTCTTGAGCTCGGTCTTGGTCCCCAGCTCCTCGCTGCCCTGAGGTCGCACCGAGACGTTGGCGTCGACGCGCAGGCTGCCCTCCTCCATGTTGACGTCGGAGACCTCGAGCTGACGCACCGTGGTGCGCAGCAGCCGTGCGAAGGCGCCGGCCTCGGCCGCGCTGCGCAGATCGGGCTCGGTGACGATCTCGACCAGCGGGGTGCCGCCGCGGTTGAAGTCGACCAGCGAGGCGGTGGAGCCGTGGATGCGGCCCGAGGCGCCGGCGTGGATCGTCTTCGCCGCGTCCTCCTCCAGATGGGCGCGGGTGATGCGGATGTCGCCCAGCTTCCCGGCGCCGCAGATCGGGATGTCGTACTGACTGATCTGGTAGGCCTTCGGGTTGTCGGGATAGAAGTAGTTCTTGCGGTGGAAGATCGAGCGCGGGGCGATCTCGCAATCGAGCGCCAGGCCGATCCTCAGCGCGTAGGCGATCGCCTCCTCGTTGGGGACCGGGAGGACGCCCGGGTGGGCGAGGCAGATCGGGCAGGTGTGGACGTTCGGCTCGTCGCCGAAGCTCAGTTCGCAGCCGCAGAACATCTTCGTCCGCGTCGAGAGCTGGACGTGGATCTCAAGGCCGATCACCGCCTCCAGCTCAGGCACGGGCCCCTCCCCTCCACGGGGCGGCGTCGCCGGCCGCGGCGCCGAAGCCGAGCGCGCCCTCGAGCGCGTGCGCGGCCTCCAGCAGCTTCTGCTCGCCGAAGGCCGGGGCGGCGATCTGGAAGCCGACCGGCAACCCGGCGGCGCCGTCTCCCGCGCCCTCCGGCGCGGCCAGGCCGGCCGGGATCGAGATCGCCGGGATCCCGGCGAGGCTCATCGGCACGGTGAAGAAATCATTCAGGTACATGGCCAAGGGATCAGCCGTCTTCTCCCCCAGCCCGAAGGCGACCGAGGGCGAGGTCGGGGTGACGACGAAGTCGACGTCCTCGAAGGCGGCGGTGAAGTCGCCGGCGATCCGGGTGCGGACCTTCTGCGCCTGGCCGTAGTAGGCGTCGTAGTAGCCGGAGGAGAGCGCGTAGGTGCCGAGCATGATCCGCCGCTTCACCTCGGCGCCGAAGCCCTGCGCGCGCGTCTCCTCGTACATCGTCACCAGGTCCTCGTCGCCGGCGACCCGTTGTCCGTAGCGGACGCCGTCGTAGCGGGCGAGGTTGGAGGACGCCTCGGCAGGCGCGATCACGTAGTAGGCGGAGATGCCGTGCTCGGCGTGCGGCAGGGCGACCTCGGCCACCTCGCCGCCGAGCTCCTCGATACGGCCGATCGTCGCCTCGAAGACGGCGCGCACGCCGGCGTCGAGCGCCGCCTCGCCGATCTCCTTCGGCACCCCGAAGCGCAGGCCGGAGAGGTCCTCGCGGGTCGGCAGCGCCACCCCGCCGTCGAGCCCGACCGAGGTCGAGTCGAGCGGGTCCTTGCCCTCCATCACCCCGAGCAGCAGCGCCGCGTCGGCGACATCGCGGGTCAGCGGGCCGCACTGGTCGAGCGAGGAGGCGAAGGCGATCATGCCGAAGCGCGAGATCGCCCCGTAGGTCGGCTTCAGCCCGACGATGCCGCAGAGCGAGGCGGGCTGGCGGATCGAGCCGCCGGTGTCGGTGCCGAGCGCCGCCGGGGCGAGCCCGCCCGCGACGACGGCCGCCGAGCCGCCGGACGAGCCGCCGGGGACGCGGTCGCGGTCCCAGGGGTTGCGGACCGGCCCGTAGGCAGAATTCTCGTTCGAGGACCCCATCGCGAACTCGTCCATGTTGGTCTTGCCGAGCACCCGGGCGCCCGCCGCGGTCAGCTTGCGCACCGCGGTCGCGGTGTAGGGCGGGCGGTAGCCCTCGAGGATCTTCGAGCCGGCGGTGGTCGGCACGCCCTCGGTGGCGAAGATGTCCTTGATCGCGATCGGCACCCCGGCCAGCGGGCCGGAGTCGGCGGGCGCGGGCGGATTGGCGCCATAAGGGGTCTCCAGGCCCTCGCCCGCCGGGGCGCTCTCGCCGTCACCGTTCCAGTCGGCGTAGACGAGCGAGCCGTCCTCGTCGCGCCAGAGGTAGGCGTTCAGCTCATCGCCGGCGGCGGCGTCGCGCCAGGCCTTGCCGTACTCCTCCGCGGAGATCTCGCCCGCGGCGATCTTCGCCGCCGCCTCGGCGACGGTCAGGTCGAGCAGGTCGGCCATCAGTCGACGGGGGCCTGCGGCGAGGGGACGCGGAAGGCGCCTTCGAACGGCTCCGGAGCCGAGGCGAGCGCCACCTGGGGCGGCAAGCTCGTCCAGGGTACGTCGGCCCGCAGGACGTTCTCCAGCTGGACCACATGCGAGGTCGGCTCGACCCCCTCGAGGTCGAGGCCGGAGATCCGGTCGACGTGCTCGAGGATGCCGGACAGCTCCCCGGCCATCGTCTCGACCTCGGCGTCGTCGAGGCGCAGCCGGGCCAGTTTGGCGACGTGAAGTACCTGCTCGCGATCGATCACGGGACCGATTCTAGGTGCGACCTCGCCGCGCCGTCCCTCACCCTGCCTGGAAGTTGCGGATCGTCACCACGCCGTTGCTCCCGAAACCGGTCTCGAGCTGTCCGTCGGGAGAAAAGAGCGAGACCCTGACGATCGGCTTGTCCTCGTTGCCGAACGCGATCGCGATCTGGCCCGTCGGCCCGATGGCGAGCGATTCCAGCCTGTACCGCGACGGGATCAGGCCGAGCGCTCCCAGATCGACGGAGCCGCCCGTGCCAAAGGTCGGATCCGGCCGGCCGTCGGCCTGATACCTCATCAGACCGCACGGGGCCGAGCTTCCCTGGGCGAGGAAGCCGCCGGAAGGGAGGCTCGCAAGCGGTTCCAGGTATGCGTCTTTCGGCCCGCAGCGGGCGAAGCCCGCTTCGCCGAAGGATTCATCCAACGACCAGTCCGGCCGATAGCGGCCGATCGCGCCTTCCTGGCCGGAGAGCAGGACCGACTTTCCCGGCCCGGGGAAGATTTTCGAATTTCCCGAGTCGAATGCTTCGGGGACTTTCCGCGCCGTCCGCGCCTTCAGGTTGGGCTTCGTCCGAAGGTAGGTGAGCGTCCAATATTCCCCTTCTTCGCCGGCGGCGAGGATGTCTCCGTCGGGGGCCATGGTGATGTTCGAGAGGCTCCAGGATTCGCTGTAGCGCGTGACTTCGGCGATGCGCCGGCCCGTCGCCGAGTACCGGAAGAGCCGCAGAAAGGTGGTGCGCTCCGCGCAGAATCCGCCAAAGCAGCCGTCGTCTTCGCCGACGTAGGCGACGACGCTGGTGCCCTGGGGCTGGCTGAACACGCGGATCTGATGCGGCAGCGAACGGTTTCGGTTGCTCGGCACCGGCGCGTTGCCGCCGGCGAACGAGCGGTCGAGCCTGCCATCGGCGGAGAACCGCCGCAGGACGACACGTCGGCCCTGCGCGAGCCGCATCTGGACGAGGAGCTTGTCGTCCTGCGTCACCGCCACGTGCGGCGAGAAGGCGCTCGGCCACGGTCCCAGCGAGCCGTCTTCGGCGAAGGTGGGGTCGAGCTGCCCGGCGCCGTCGAGACGGAGCACCGCAGCCTGACGGCTCGGACCGCAGAGGGCGACGAGGATCTTGCCCGAGCCTTGGAAGGCGAGTTCCTCGCTGCCTTCTTCCCCGCATTCGGCACGGGCGGTCCCGGCGCCGAAGGCGGCGCAGGCCAGCGCCAGCAGCGCCAGGACGACGGAGAGCTTCGCGGTCGACAGCTTGCTCAAGGCTTGGGGCGGGTTTTCGTGCGGGTGGGAGAGGGCTTGGTGCGGGTGGGAGGCGACTCGAGGCGTTTGGCGATCGCGGCGAACGAGGTTCCTTCGTCGGCCATCGCCCGCCAACCGCCGTAGGCGATCCCGAGCGCGGCGGCGAGGGCAAGGAAGACCGGCAGCTTCAGGGTCGTGTCGAACGCTCCTTCGAGCACTTCGCCGGGACCGGGCGGCGAGACGATCCGGATGAAGATCAGGAGCGCGGCGAGGCCGCCGAGGACGCAGACCGCGGCGCCGGGCGGGATCGCGGGCTTCCAGCCCGAGCCGCCGAGCCGCAGCAGCGCGCCGCCGACCGCGACCACGATCGCCAGCATCAGGAAGAGCGGGATCACTTCCAGCATCTGCCAGGCGTTGCCGCCGGCCGACGAGGCGACGACGCCGCCGAGCGGTTCGGCGCTGGTCACCCCCTTCACCCCGTACCAGTCGAGGAACATCAGGACGAAGAGCAGGATCGCGGCGACGAGGTAGATCGCCTCGCCGGTCCGCAGCCGGCCGAGCGGGTTGGAGCGCTTGCTCGTAGCGCCGCCTTTGGCGGCTCGCGCCGGCCGATCGCGTTTCGTGCGGCTCGGCCGTTTCCCTTTCCCGTCCGCGGCCGCCGGGGTCATCGGTGCCCGGTCCTCGCCCGGGCGGCGAGCAAGGTGTTGTGGAGGAGCATCGCGATCGTCATCGGGCCGACCCCACCGGGGACCGGGGTGATCGCCGCGGCGACCTCGGCCGCAGACTCGAAATCGACGTCGCCGACCAGGCCGTCCTCGAGCCGGTTGACGCCGACATCGATCACCACCGCACCGGGCTTGATCGCGGCGGCGCCGAGCAGGCGCGGCACGCCGACCGCGGCGACCAGCACGTCGGCGCGGGCGCAGACGGCGTCGAGGTCCCTGGTCCGCGAGTGGCACATCGTCACCGTCGCGTTCTCCATCAACAGCAGGCGCGCGACCGGCACCCCGACCAGCTTCGAGCGGCCGACCACCACCGCCTCGGCCCCTTCCAGCTCGACCCCCTCGTGGGCGAGCAGTTCCATCACCCCGGCCGGCGTGCAGGGAACCAGCCCGGGAGTGCCGTGGGCGAGCAGCCCGGCGTTCACCGGGGTCAGCCCGTCGACGTCCTTCAGCGGGTCGATCAGCCGGACGATGCGGTCGGCGTCGAGGTGGTCGGGAAGCGGCAGCTGGACGAGGATCCCGTCGACCGCCTCGTCGGCGTTCAGCGCTTCGACCAGCTCCTCCAGCTCCTCCTGGCGGATCGAGGCCGGCGGGGCCTGATGGATCGAGTTGATCCCGACCTCGGCGCAGGCTTTGATCTTCATCCCGACGTACACCTCGGAGGCCGGGTCTTCGCCGACCAGCACCGTCGCCAGCCCCGGCGTGCGGCCCGACTCCTCCTCGTAGGCGGCGAGGTCGACCTTGACCCGCTCTTTGACCGCCGCCGCGACCGCTTTGCCGTCGATCACCCGTGCTGCCATCGTCACCTCTTCTTGATCGGGGCGTAGTCGGCCATCAGCTTGCGCTCGGCGCCGTCGTCGGAGAATCGGACCACGATCACCCCGCCGGGCTCGGTGCCGGTCACCACGCCGTCGCCGAAGGAGGCGTGGACGACGTCGTCGCCGACCCGCATTTCCAGGGCTCCGGTCGGGTCGAGGGGCTGCGCCGGGCTCGGCCCGCCGGCGTCGAAGCCGCCGCCGAACGCGCCTCCCCCGCCCCCATACTGGGTCGAGCCCCAGGTCATCCCGGAGCCGGCCGCGGTCGAGTTGCGCTCGGTCAGCTCGGCCGGAATCTCCTCGATGAAGCGCGAGGGCAGGTTGCGCTCGGAGCGGCCGAAGAGCTGGCGTTCGCGTGCCCAGGTGAGGAAGAGGCGCCGTTCGGCGCGGGTGATGCCGACGTAACAGAGCCGCCGCTCCTCCTCTTCGCCGCCCTCCTCCAGCGCCCGCATGTGCGGGAAGGCGCCGTCCTCACAGCCGATGATGAAGACCGTGTCGTACTCCAGCCCCTTGGCGTTGTGAAGGGTCATCAGCGTGACTTTTTCGCTCTCCTCACCCTCCAGCGCGTCCTGCTCGGAGCGCAGCATGTTCGTCTGCAGGTACTCCTCCAGCGGGGTCAGGTCGCTCTCGCCCTCGATCTCGCGCTCGCGGTCGAACTCGGCGGCCCCCTCGAGCAGCGCCTCGAGGTTCTCCGCCCGCCCTTCGGCCTCCACCGTCCGCTCCGCGTTCAGCGCTTCCATGTAGCCGGTCTCGTTCAGCGTCCGCTCCAGCAGCGAGTGCACCGAGGAATCGTCGACGTGGTCTTTCAGCGCGTCCATCATCTCGAAGAAGCGACCGACCGACTTGATCGCCGCGGCGCTCATCCCCGGCACGTCCTCGACCCGTTCGATCACCTCCCAGATCGTCAGCCCGGTGGTGTTCGCGTAGGCGGTGAGCCGGCCCTGGGTGGTGTCGCCGATCCCCCGCCGCGGCGAGTTGACGATCCGGCCGAAGGCGACCAGGTCGGCCGGGTTGGCCAGGAACCCGAGGTAGGCGAAGGCGTCTTTGATCTCGGCCCGGTCGTAGAACTTGGTCCCGCCGATCACCTGGTAGTTGACGTCGAAGCGCTGCAGCGTCTCCTCCAGCACGCGGCTCATCGCGTTGGTCCGGTAGAAGACCGCGACGTCGGAGCGCTTCACCTCGTCCTCCTCGGCGAGGCGGTCGATCTCCCCCGCCACCCAGCGCGCCTCCTCGTGCTCGTCGCCGAGCTCGTAGAGCTGCACCGGGTCGCCGCCCGCGATGTCCGTCCAGAGCTCCTTCGGGCGCCGTTCGCGGTTATGGGACACGACCGCGTTAGCCGCCGAGAGGATCGTCTGGGTCGAGCGATAGTTCTGCTCGAGCTTGATCATCTCGGCTTCGGGAAAGTCCGCCTCGAAATCAAGGATGTTGCGGACATCGGCGGATCGGAAGCTGTAGACCGACTGATCCTCGTCGCCCACGACCATCAAATTGCCGTGCTCTTTGGCCAGCAGCTGCAGCATCCGGTACTGGGCGTGGTTGGTGTCCTGGTACTCGTCGACGAGGACGTGGCGGAAGGTGCGGCGCCAGCGCTCGCGGACGTCCTCGAACAGCTCCAGCACGTTGACCGTGCGCACGAGCAGGTCGTCGAAGTCCATCGCGTTGGCCTCCAGCATCCGTTTCTCGTAGAGCGGGAAGACTTCGGCGACGACCTCCTCGAAGCCACCGACCATTCCTTCGGTGTAGGTGGAGGGGTCGATCAGCTGGTTCTTGGCGCCTGAGATCTTCCCCTGGACGGCGCGCGGCGGATAGCGTTTCGGGTCGACCCCGAGCTCGGCCAGGCAGCGTTTGACCATCCGCAGCGAGTCGCCCTGGTCGTAGATCGTGAAGCCCTTGGAGTAGCCGAGGCGCTCGGCGTCGACGCGCAGCATCCGCGCGCAGGCGGAGTGGAAGGTGGTCACCCACATCGCCCGCACCGAGCGGCCGATCAGGTTGCCGACCCGCTCGCGCATCTCGGCCGCCGCCTTGTTGGTGAAGGTGATCGCGAGGATCTCGCCGGGGCGGGTCTCGCCGGTTGCCAGCAGGTAGGCGATCCGGTGCGTGAGGACGCGGGTCTTGCCGGAGCCGGCACCGGCGAGGACCAGCAGCGGACCGCCGGGGTGCACGACCGCTTCGCGCTGCGGCGGATTGAGGCCGGCGAGCAGGCGCTCGACCCGGTCGGCGCCGGGCTCGGTCGGCGCACCGAAGAGGGGTTCGTCGGCGCCCGCGGAAGGCTCCTGGTCGGCCTGCAGGCTCACCCGCCGAGCATAGCCAGGCGCTCGGCGGGGGCCTCCGGGGCGGGCGGGGGCACCGGGCGGCGCCCCCGCATCGGACCTAGGCGCAGCCCTGCGCCAGTTCGATGATCTTTTCCGGGTTACCGCTGAGGAACAGTTCTTCGGCCTCCGCCTGGCTCGCTTCCGCGACCTTGCCGGAGATGCACTTGGCCTGTTCGGGGGTCAGTTCGCCCGGTTCTTCTTCGAACTGCTTTTCGAAGGCTTCGCCGAGCGCCTTGCCGTCGTAGTTGGCGAACCCTTCGATCTGGTCGAGCTTCCAGTTGCCTTCTTCTTCGACCAGGGCGACTTCCAGCGACTGCGAGCCGAGCGAGCCGCCTTCGAATTCGACCTCCGCGGTCGCCTTGCTGCCGTTGACGGAGATGTTGGAGACGTTCGCGCCTTCCGCCTCTTCTTCACCCGCTTCGGCTTCTTCTTCGCAGGCTTTGATCGCAGCCTTGCCCTTTTCCTGGCTGTTCTGTTCGGCGAAGCGCTGCGTCTCCAGTTCGGTGCAGTTGTTCGGATCGCTGGTCGTCGCCGCCGTTTCGATCGTTTCGGTGATCTTGTCTTCGTCGCTCGAGCCACCGCCACCGCAGGCGGTGAGCACCAGTGCCGCCAGGGCCAGCAGGGCAAGCGGGACGAGAATGCGCTTGTTCAAGGGGTTCCTTTCGGTCCGGACCAGATTGCGAGGGAAGCGGCGCGCAGCTTAGGGCGTGCGGCGGCGCATCGGCGCGACGGGGGCCGCCAGCCGCGTCGTCCAGGCCTGGCCGGGCCGAGGACGGCTGGGTTCGGGCCGGATGAGCCGGGGACAGCTGAGGGCCCTGGGCCTGGTCGGCCAGGGACGGCGCGATTCGGGGTCTGGTCGATTGGGGACGGGGAGTTTTCGGGAGGTTCCGTCAGAGGGACGGGAGGTCTGTCACGGAGATTCCACGAATGCCAGGGAGGGGTGACACATCCACAACGCCCTTTTGCCGAGTGTGCACTTAGGCCTGCTATAGGGGGCACAAGTGCACACTCGGCCGGGGCGCTGATGCGGAAGCGCCACGACCGTGGCGTCTCCCTCACGTCTCGATGACGTTCCCGTCATCTCCCTCACGTTTCTCCGCCGACCCCTGCCCGGGACCCGCACGCTCGCCCCTCCCCGCAGACCCGGCCATCTGGGAGGCGGCCTCAGCCTGCCCGGGCCGCCTCCGAGATGGCCGCGTCCCTTTCCCGTCCCCCTTCCCGTCCTTCCGCTGTTCCTTATCCCTCATATACCGAGATAAGGAACAGCGGAACCCACCGCCTAGCCCCCGGCGGAGGAACGGCCCGTGCGCGGGGCGATCCCCGGCTGGTCGTGCTTGCGCTCCGGCGGCTTCTCGCCGCCGTCGACCTCGGCCAGCCGCGCTTCCAGCTCGGCGATCCGCTCCGAGAGCGTCTTGATCGCGTCGGCGACCGGGTCGGGCAGGTGGATCCAGTCGGCGTCCGGCCCTTCCAACCGCTTGCCTTCGACCCGTACCGGGTGTCCCGGGTTGCCGACCACCGTGGCGCCCGGCGGCACGTCCTCGACAACGACAGTGTTGGCGCCGATCTTCGCCCCGTCGCCGACCGCGATCGGTCCCAGGAGCTTCGCCCCGGAGCCGACCGTGACGTTGTCGCCGAGGGTCGGATGGCGCTTGCCGCGCTGGAAGCCGGTGCCGCCCAGGGTCACCCCTTGGTAGAGGGTGACGCAGTCGCCGATCTTCGCCGTCTCGCCGATCACCACGCCGGAGCCGTGGTCGATGAAGAAGCGCTGGCCGATCTCGGCGTCCGGGTGGATCTCCACCCCGGTGACCGCGCGGGTCAGGTAGGCGAGCACCCGCGGCAGCAGCGGCACGCCCGCCCGGCGCAGCGCATGCGAGACCCGATGGGCGAGCAGCGCCTGCACCCCGGCCCAGCTGGTCAGGATCTCGAAGCTCGACACGCCCTGCGCGGCCGGGTCGCGGTCACGAGCCGCGGTCACATCGGCGCGGATCTCGGCGAAGAGGCGGGTCAGCATCGGGCAAGCACCCCCGGACGCGGAGGCGCGGCCGCGAGATCGCCGGTCATGATGAGCGCGGTCGCGCCGCAGCGGAGGAGGTGGCGCCCATAATCATCCTCATGGGGCAAAGAATGGCAGGGACATGTAGCGCTCGCCTGAATCGCAGACGATCGTCACGACCCTCTTGCCGGCCATCTCCGGCCGGCTCGCCACCTGCAGGGCGGCGTGGATGTTGGCCCCGGCCGAGATCCCGGCGAGCACACCCTCGCCGCTGGCCGCCGCCCGCGCCATCTCCAGCGCGTCCTCGTCGGAGACCGCGATGATCTCGTCGATCACCGCGCGGTCGAGTACCTCGGGGACGAAGCCGGCTCCGATCCCCTGGATTTTGTGCGGGCCGGGCTGGCCGCCGGAGAGGACCGGCGAGCTCTCCGGCTCGACCGCGATGACGAGCGTCTCCGGCGCCCGTTCCTTCAGCATCCGCCCCACCCCGGTGATCGTCCCGCCGGTCCCAACCCCGGTGACGAAGGCGCCGACCTCGCCGTCGGTGTCGCGCCAGATCTCCTCCGCGGTGGTGCGCCGGTGCGCGTCCGCGTTCGCCGAATTGGAGAACTGCATCGGCATGAACGCCTTGCGCTGGTCGCGGATCTGCTCGGCCAGCGCCACCGCCTCGTTCATCCCGCCGAGGCTCGGCGTCTCCCGCACCTCGGCGCCATAGGCGCGCAGCAGCTTGCCGCGCTCCCGGCTCATCCCTTCCGGCAGGGTCAGGATCAACTCGTAGCCGCGCGCCGCGCACACCATTGCCAGCGCGATCCCGGTGTTGCCGCTGGTCGGCTCGACCACCAAAGAGCGACCCGGCTTGATCTCCCCCGCCTCTTCGGCGGCGTCGATCATCGCCACCCCGATCCGGTCCTTCACCGACCCGCCGGGATTGAAGTACTCGAGCTTCGCGCACACCTGCCCGTAGAGCCCGGTGCCCAGCCGCTCCAGCAGCACCATCGGCGTGTTGCCGACGACCGCCGATGCCTCGGGGCCGATCCTCATCGGTGCCGCGGCACCCGCAGAACCCTGAAAGCCCGTTCGGCGGGCGTCGGATCGGCGGCGCCGTTCGCCACCGCCCGCACGGCGAAGCGATACTTGCCCGGCCCCAGCTTCAGCACCTTGGGCGAACTGCACGAGCTGAAGGACCCGACCGGCGTCTTCTTCTTCTTGGCTTTGCCGACCGGCGCCTTGACCAGCCTGCACTGGAAGCTCGAACCGGCGATCGAGGAGGAGAAGGTGAACGTCACCGTCGCCTTCCCGGTCGTCACCTTGACGACTTTCTTCGGCGCCTTGGCGAGCTTGGTGTCCGGCACCGGCTTCTCGGTGACGACGATCGGGCCACCGCCAGTCGACACCGGCGGGGTCGGCGGCAATTCCACACCGCTGATCCGCGCCACTTCGACAGTTTCGCCACCCGGGATTTCCATCATCACCCAGACGGTGTTTCCCGGCCCGCCGGTGATCTGCCTAGGGAAGAATTTCGGCGGGAACCCGGTAATCGTGCTGAGTTCGCCCGTCGGGGTCAGCCGTCGAACGTCGTCGTCGGCCGACATCGCGAAGTAGTAGGCCCCGTCCGGACCAAGGGCGACTCCGAACGGGTCGCCGACTTTGAGAAGGATGGACGTAGCCGGAGCAGGCGGCGTCGCCAGTCCCAAACCCTCTTCACCATCGGATTCAGAGAACGCGATCTGGCCGTTCGGATTGCCGGCAACTCCCTGCGCGGACCCCGTCGGATTGTGGACGAATTTGACTTCACCGGTTTTAGGCAAAATCCCCGGTTCGAAGGTGACGATCCTGCCGTTGTTCGAGTCCGCGATGACGAGCCGCGAGCCGGCTACGTCGATGTCATGAGGGCCCGCCATCCCGGGGATCCCGAATTCCGACTTGACAGTTTTGACTTCCCCTGGAGGGAAGCTCACCAGCAGTTCCTGGCTTGCCACCCACATTCTGTTTTCTGGTCCGGCGACGATCGACGCGTGTTCTTTGATGCCGGCCGAGATCGCGAATTCTTTCGCGCCAAGCGGATTCGTCGGCAGAAAGCTCGCCACCCCGCCATTGACCGTCACCCAAAGCTGGCCTTCCGGGCCGGCCGCGATGCCGCCCGTAACGGTGATTCCCGGCAGATCGAACTCCGTCACGACACCTGCCGGAGTCACCTTGGCAACGTCGTTCGTGCTCCCGGGCAAGGTCATCCAGACATTGCCATCGGGACCGGCCACGATTTTGGCGTTGTTCGCTTCTTTGGCAGAGACTTTGAAGCTGCCGCT
Organism: Solirubrobacterales bacterium; assembly: GCA_035281725.1. Classification (GTDB taxonomy): domain Bacteria; phylum Actinomycetota; class Thermoleophilia; order Solirubrobacterales; family 70-9; genus VAYN01. Next base: position 1,659 of record DATEDJ010000105.1, on the reverse strand, counting down.
GTAGGTCGGCGCCGCGCCCGCCACGGGCACCCAGACCAAGGCGGCGACCAGGACGATCACGGCGGTGAGGAGCTTGGGAACGAGACTCCGCATGCCGAGCCAGTCTAGCCCCGCTCGGGGCGGGTGCGGGGCCGGTGGACGGATCAACGCCGTCCGGGCTCGGCGCGGAAGAGGAGGTGGTCGAAGCCGGCGTGCTCGACCTCTCCGGCGGGCTCCAGGCTGATCTTCTCGGCGACCCGTCGGGAGGCGACGTTGATCGGCAGGATCATCGCGAAGACCTCGTCCAGTTCCAGCTCGGCGGCGAGGTCGAGCGCCGCCGCCCCGGCCTCGGTGGCGAAGCCCTCACCGTGACGGCTCGGGTCGATGGCCCAGAGGACCTCGATCCCGGCCCGGTCGCCGATGTCGGTCCAGCGCAGGCCGACCCGACCGAGGTAGTCGCCGCTCTCCCGCTCGCGCACCGCCCACGGCCCGAACCCGAAGCGCTCCCAATGGCGTTCGTCTTCGCTCAGCCAGAGGTCGCCGTCGGAAGCCTGGAAGGGGCGCAGCGGTTGCGGCCGCAGCCATTCGCCGATCACCGGGTCCGTCAGCAGGGCCCGGTAGCCCGCCGCGTCGCCGGGCCCCGGCGGGCGCAGCGTCAGCCGCTCGGTGGTCCGCGCCTTGCCGCTCACCGCGCCCACTTTAGGCGCCTAATCGGAGGGCGGCCGCGGCAGGTGGGTGTCGACCGGCGAAGGGAAGCCGAGCAGCGCGCAGGTCGAGGGGATGCCCTTTTCGCCGTTGCGCTCGAGGCGCCTTTCGGCGTCACTGCGGATCTGTTCCATTTCGCCGTAGGCGGCGGCGAGCGCGGTCGACATTTCGCTCCAGGCCTGCTCGTCCAAATTCATCGCGATCCAGCTCAGGTGCCGGTCCGTTCGCGAGTCGAAGATGCCGCTCATCAGCGCCCCTTCGACCCGGGCAAACAGGCCCTGGATCATCGTCTTACTGATCCGTGCCCGTTCCGGTTCGTCCAGTTCGTTCCACTGGAGGTCGGAGAAGTAGGCACGCGCCAGCCCGCGGTACACGTGTTCGATCGAGCCGCGCCGCTTGTTCTCTTCGATCACCCGCAGGCAGCCGTACTCGGCGAGCTCGCGGAAGTGGTAGGCGACGTGGGAGACGTCCATGTCCTCCGGCGCGAACCCTTCGCGGCAGAACTCGATCGGGCTCATGTCGCGCTGGTTGAGGATCTCCAGCACCCGGACCCGCACCGGATGGGCAAGGACGCTGGCCGGCGTCGACCGATCCCGTTCGGCCCGGGTCGCCCGGGTGACCTGACCCCTTGGGGTTGTTCGATCACTCGATTCCATTCGTGCGAAGCAGCATAGTGACCGAAAACGCGGATTCGAGGCGGCCCGCTCTGCCCCAACACGTCTTGCACGATGCATACAAAACATTTCGGCATCCGGACCAACCGGACGGTCGTCAACTCAGCATCGGACAGGGGAAGGGGGTGAGCGATGAAGCTCGGCAACATCATGCCGACGGTCCCGGCCGCCGGGATCAGCAAGAGCAACTAGCTCTGGCCGGAAGGCGGCTTTCTCGGCGCCGCCCTCCCGTCAGCCGTTCGACGAACGATCTAGGCGGTCGGCGTTGCGAATGCGCCCTGAGACGTCAGATGAAGTACAT
>DATEDJ010000104.1:0-24208 GCA_035281725.1 Solirubrobacterales bacterium | reverse complement strand
CTAAGCTTCAAGGCCCCGGCGGCTCCGACCGATATCCCGTCAGGAGGGGATTCAACTGGCACGTCCAACCGACTCCAACGAGCAGCTTCTCTGCAGCTTCTGCGGCAAGTCGCAGCGCCAGGTCAAAAAGCTGATCGCAGGGCCCGGCGTCTACATCTGCGACGAGTGCATCGACCTCTGCAACGAGATCATCGACGAGGAGCTGACCGCTCCGCCGACCTTCGAGCTGGAGAACCTGCCGAAACCGCGCGAGATCTACGACGTCTTGCAGGAGTACGTGGTCGGGCAGGACGCCGCCAAGCGGTCGCTCTCGGTCGCCGTCTACAACCACTACAAGCGCGTGCAGATCGGCCAGTCCGACGAGAACGAGGTCGAGCTCGGCAAGTCGAACATCATGATGCTGGGACCGACCGGCTGCGGCAAGACGCTGCTCGCCCAGACCCTGGCGCGGATCCTCAACGTGCCGTTCGCGATCGCCGACGCGACCGCGCTGACCGAGGCCGGCTACGTCGGCGAGGACGTCGAGAACATCCTGCTGAAGCTGATCCAGGCCGCCGACTTCGACGTCAAGAAGGCGGAGACGGGGATCATCTACATCGACGAGATCGACAAGATCGCGCGCAAAGCCGACAACCCGTCGATCACCCGTGACGTCTCCGGCGAAGGCGTGCAGCAGGCGCTGCTGAAGATCCTCGAGGGGACCACCGCCAGCGTGCCGCCGCAGGGCGGGCGCAAGCATCCCCACCAGGAGTTCCTGACGATCGACACCACCAACATCCTCTTCATCTGTGGCGGCTCCTTCGCCGAGCTCGACAAGATCATCGAGCGCCGGGTGGGCGACCACGGGGTGGGCTTCGGCGCGGCGATCGCCTCGCGGGCGCAGAAGGACACCGGCGAGTGGTTCGAGCAGGTGCTGCCCGAGGACCTGATCGAGTACGGCCTGATCCCCGAGTTCATCGGCCGGTTGCCGGTGATCACGGCGATCCACCAGCTGACCCGCGATGACCTGACCACGATCCTGACCGAGCCGAAACACGCCCTCACCCGCCAGTTCCAGCGCTTCTTCGAGTTCGACGACATCGAGCTGGTCTTCTCCGAGGACAGCCTCGAGGCGATCGCCGACCGGGCGATCGAGCGCGAGACCGGCGCCCGCGGCCTGCGCTCGATCCTCGAGGACACGCTGCTCGACGTGCAGTTCGAGCTGCCCTCACGCCGCGACGTCACCAAGTGTGTGGTGACCCGAGAGACGATCCTCCAAGGCCGCCGGCCGACGCTCGTCACCGAGGCCGCCCAGCAGGACATCGGCCCGGCCGAGGACCAGCTGGGCGAGGAAACCGCCTAGCCGGCGGCGGCAGCTTCGACCAGATCCGAGTAGCTGACAGCGAGGAGGTCGGCGTCCGCAATGCCGAATTGGCGTCGGAGGTCGACGAGCATCGGCTCGTACGCGTCGGCGCTGCGCTCGGCGGTGGCGACGCCCTCGAACTCGATGAACGCGCCGAGCCCCTCGACCTCGTCGAGGTGGATGCGTACGCCTTCGAAGAGATAGAGGTGCCGCTCTTTGCGCACCTCGACGCGGACGCCGAGCGTGGCCGCGAGCACCGCCTTCATCTCGGCGGGGTCAGGGACCGCGACGATCCGGTAGTTGCTCTCCCTGTTGCCGCGGTCATCCGCGCGCTCGTAGGCGATCAACTGCGCGTCGCCGGGTGACTGCTCCCGCAGCTTCAATCGGCCGCGTGGTACCTGGAAGTAGGTGTCGAGTTGCGACAGCAGCCCTTCATCGTCGGCCCCGAGCCCCTCACAGACCCGCCGCGAGCACTCCGGATCGCGATCACGAGCCTTCAACTCCAAGTTCGCCCTCAGTGTCACCTCGCCGACGATAGCCCTGGACGGGTTGATTTCACGGCGGGTGCGTGGTCGACGGCGTGGTTCGCAGCCCGGTCTATCGGGGACGGCGCGATTCGGGGCCGGGGCGATTGGGGACCACACGTCCCGGGCGTCTCGTGACAGCCCGGGCAGGCTGTGGCCGTCACGAGACGCCCGGGACGTGAACTTTTCGGGGGGAATGACACGGGCTCATGACCCGTGGCATCGCGCTGCAAGGATTGCTGTCGCTATAGCAACACCAAGGCTTGCAGCGCGTCGACATGCGGCGTCGAGGTCGTCATGGCGACCAGGACCGCCGCCGCGCGATTTCAAGCCATGAGGATCCGTGTGGTTCCGCACGCCTCCGTGACGAACCTCCCGTCCCCGTGACGCCTCCCCGGCGTCCCCCGCACCCCCGGCCCTCTCGGCGGCGGCCTCAGCCTGCCCGGGTCGCCGCCGAGAGGGCCGCGTCCCCTCGCCGTCCTCCACCCGCCCCCGTCGGCCGCGGGGCCGTCGCGTCCCTCCCCGACCCCCCGCCGCGGAATCAACCACCTAAGCGATCAAGGGAACCAAGAGGCGCGCGGCGGGGGAGCCTCCGCAGTGGATGCTCACGGTGCAGTCCGGGCTTGGTTCGTACTTGGCGGGGAATTGTCCCGTCACGAGGTTCTCCGGGTGCATCCAGCGGCCGCCGAGCAGCAGGCGGACCTCCTCGCCCGCGCGGAAGAAGGTCGCCGACGGGCCGAGCGCGAATTCGATCTCGGCTACCTCGCCCGCCCGCAGCGGGTGCGCCTCGTCGTCACGGTTCACAGGCGCGAAGGGGCGGGTCAGCTGCGGGTCGGGCTCGCGGTGGGAGAGCTTGGCCCAGCCGGTCGTCACGCGATCGAACCCGAAGCCATAGGAGCCCTCGAAGGGCACGAAGCGGCCGTCGCGCCACTTCTCGACCGCGGCGAAGAGGTTGGCGTCCTCGGCGCTGTCGAGCGAGACCCGCAGGCGCAGTGCCATCGGCCCGCTCAGCTCGAGGTCGCGGGGGACGGTCCAGGTCCAGGTCGCCCGCTCGCCGGCGGTGGCGAAGCGCACCTCGCCGTCCGCGGGCGCCTCCTCGGTGAGCCGTCCGTCGCCGCCCAGGAAGAGCTCGGTCCAGCGCACGCCGGGCGGCGGCCACGACTCGACCTGGCGGACCTCGTGGATCGTGTCGCGGTCCTCGCGCACCTCGAGCCGCACCGGCGGCTGGGCGTCCTGGCCGTTGTCGACTCCCTTCAGGAAGTGGTCGAAGAAGCGCTCCTGCGCCGCCAGCGCCGGCTCCGAGTAGTAGGTCGCCCACTTGCCTCCCCGGTGGGTGTAGAGCCAGCGCTGCCTCGAGGCGACGCCTTCGAAGGCGCGGATCGAACCGCGGCTGTGCAGGTTGTTGTCGGAGAAGCTGCCGCAGACCAGCATCGGCACCTCGACTTTCGCGAGGTCGGGGGAACGGGCAGCCCACACCCCGTCGCGCAGCGGCCGCGAGAGCTGCTCCTCGCGCAGGTCGTAGCTGAGGCGGTTGCCCTTCAGCCCTTTGGCCCACACCTTGACGAAGCCGTCCTCGCGCACCCCGCCCGGGAAGAGGAGGTCGCGGTAGGGGTCGGTGAACCCCTCCCAGGGGCAGATCGCCGCCAGCGAGGGCGGATGCGTCGCCGCCGCGCCGTACTGGCTGAGCGCCAGGTAGGAGACGCCGTTCAGTCCCACCTTGCCCGTGCACCAAGGCTGGGCCGCCGCCCACTCGATCAGATCGTGGTAGTCGTCCGACTCGCCCGGCGAGAGCAGGTCCCCGGTCCCGCCGGACGTGCCGGACCCGCGCAGGTCGCAGTTGACGACGACGTAGCCCCGCGGCACCCAATGGGCCGGGTCGGGCGCCTCCCAGCTGGTCCAGGCGGAGAAGGAGACCGGCTCCGGCATGCGGAAGATCCGGTACTGGATCGACGGCTTGAAGCCGCCGCCGCGGGTCGGCGTCGGCAGATTGTCCTTGCCGTAGGGATGCGCGCACATGAGGACCGGGTGGGGGGCCTCGCCCGGCGGACGGAACACGTTGACCCTCAGAACCGTGCCGTCGCGCACCGTCACCCCGACGTCGCGTTCGAACACGATCTCCGCCTCCGGTGCCGGCCGCACCGTGACAGGCGGTCGGAGGAGACCGCGGAGGCGGTCGATCACATAGCCGAGCTTGTCCGGCTGCACCGCGCGCCACCATAGCGCCGCGGCGGTCGACCGCGAGACGCGGATGTGCTTGTCGACGTGGGTGGCGGGCCGCCGTGGAGACCTACTCGGTCATAGACCGACTTTCTCTCCACGGCCTCTGCCGCTGTGGAGCTTTTCTCTCGCATAGCGAGAGTAACTCTCCACGGCGCATCAGGCCGAGGGCCAGGAGGCCGCCGAGGAGCAGGGCGGAGGCGCTGAAGGTGAGGGCGGTGCTGATCGACGAGAGGCCGCCGATCAGGGCGACGCCGATGGCGCCACCGACCTGGCGCGAGGTGTTGTTGACGGCTGAGGCGATCCCGGCGCGGTCGGGGCCCAGTGCCTCGGTGGCTCCGGCAACGAGACCGGGGACCGCGATGCCCATGCCGGTGCCGGCCAGCAGCAGGAACGCCCAGCCCGCGGGCGAGTCGATCGCAGGTCCGCCGACGAGCGCTACGCCGAGATAGCCGACTCCGCTCATCGCCAGGCCGATGCCCGCGGGCAGTCGCCCTCCGACCCGGGCGACGAGCCGACCCGTGAACGGCGTCAGCGCAGCCAATGGAGCGGCGAGCGGCACCAGCGCCAATCCCGCTTCGAGCGGCGACAGCCCTTCGTCCTGCTGCAGGTACAAACCGAGTGCAAAGAGGCCGCCCAGCGTCCCGAGGTTCATCAACCCCGCGCCCGCGTTAGCACCACTGAACTCGGCGCGTCGGAACCAACTGAGATCGAGAAGCGGACGCCGAGCGGCGCCCTGGGGCGCGTCCGAGAGGCGCCGCTCGACCGCGATGAACCCCGCGAACGCGGCGACGGCCACCACGAGTCCCACCAACGCCGGCACCGACGCAAAGCCGCCGTTGCCGCCCTCGATAAGAGCGAAGACGAGGGCGGCAAGGGCGGCGGTCCCTAGCCCTTGTCCCCATAGGTCAGGCCGCGCAGCCTTGGCGGTCGAGCCCGCAGGGAGGGTCGCGATGCCCCCGATCAGCGCCGCGCTCACGAGCGGCACGTTCAGCCAGAAGATCGCTCGCCAGCCGAGCGGTCCCACCAGGACCCCGCCGAGGATCGGTCCCAACACCAGTGCCGAGCCGCCGAGTGCCGCCCAGATGCCGATCGCCTTCGGCCGTTCGTCGTCGTCGGGGAAGAGCTGGTTCACGATCGCCAACGAGCTCGGCAGGATCGCCGCCGCGCCCAGCCCTTGCACCGCCCGCGCGCCGATCAGCACCGCCGCCCCCGGTGCCGCCGCGCAGAGCGCCGAGGCCGCGCCGAACAGCGCCATCCCGCCGAGGAACAACCGCCGCGACCCCATCCTGTCGGTGAGGTCGCCCATCCCGAGCATCCCGGCGGCGAGCACCAAGGCGTAGCCGTCGACGACCCATTGCAGCTCGCTGCGCGAACCGCCGAGGCCGCTGCCGATGCGGGCCAGCGCCACATTGACGATCGTCACGTCGAGGAGGACGAAGAAGTAGCCGGCCGAGGCAACGGCAAGGGCCGGGCCGCGGCCGCGCGGGGTGTCGGAATCGGTCATTCCCTCACCGTAGGAGCGAAATGGTTCGGTCCCGGCCGAATCGTCGCGCTCCTACCCTGGGTATATGGCGACGATGAGCACCCGCACCGAAGGCGAGGTCGACATCGCCGCCGCCGCGGCGCTGATGGCCGACCCGAGCCGGGCCGCGGTGCTGATGGAGCTGACCGACGGTCGGGCGCTCCCGCCGAGCGAGCTGGCCGAAGTGGCGGGCGTCTCCCGCTCGACCATGTCGGAGCACCTGGCGAAGCTGCAGAAGGCCGGCTTTCTCGCGGTCGAGCGGGGTGGGCGCAACCGCTATTACCGGCTCGCGAGCGCCGAGGTGGCGACCGCGGTCGAGGCGCTGGCCGCGCTCGCTCCCCGCACGGAGGTCCACAGCCTCCGTCAGGCCAACCGCGCCGGCGCTCTCAGCGCCGCTCGCACCTGTTACGGCCACCTCGCGGGCGAGCTGGGGGTGGGGATCACCGAGGCGATGCTCGACCGGGGCCTGATCGAGCGCGAGGGCGATGTCTTCCTCCTCAGCGATCCGGGTGAGGGGTTCATGCGCGACCTCGGCATCGCGAAGCCGCCGCGCGCGGGCAAGGCCTGCAACGACTGGTCGGAGCGCCGTCCGCACGTGGCGGGCAAGCTCGGGGTCGCGTTCACCGGGCGGCTCTTCGACCTCGGCTGGATCTGCCGCACGGAGCGACGCCGCGCGGTGCGGGTGACGAAAGTGGGACAGCGGGAGCTGAGCGCGCGCCTCGATATCTAGACTCGGCCGCATGGACGCGGCCAAGCGAGCGCAGCTGGAGCAGAACACCCGCTACGAACCAGGGGACATCGAGGCGCGCGTCTTCGCCGAGTGGATGGAGGGCGGCTACTTTCATCCAGACGCGACCGGGGCGCCGGAGGAGAACTTCTCGGTCGCGATCCCGCCGCCCAACGTCACCGGCGCCCTCCATATGGGCCACGCGCTTAACGGCTCGATGCAGGACGCGCTGGTGCGCCTGAACCGGATGCGGGGTCGCAACACCCTCTGGATCCTCGGCACCGACCACGCGGGCATCGCCACCCAGGCGGTGGTCGAGAAAGAGCTGCGCGCCGAAGGCAGGACGCGCCAGGAACTCGGCCGCGAGACCTTCGTCGAGCGGGTCTGGGAATGGAAAGAGGAGTACGGTTCGCGAATCGTCGAGCAGTACAAGCGGCTCGGCGCCTCCTGCGACTACGAGCGCGAGCGCTTCACCCTCGACGCCGGCTACGTCAAGGCCGTCTACAAGGTCTTCAAGCAGCTCTACGACAAGGGCTACATCTACCGCGACAACTACATGGTCAACTGGGACCCAGGGACGCGCTCGGCGATCTCCGACCTCGAGGTGGAGAACCGCGAGGTGACCGACTCGCTCTTCTCGATCGACTACCCGGTCCAGGGCTCCGACCGGGTGCTGAGCGTCGCCACGGTGCGCCCGGAGACGATGCTCGCCGACACCGCCGTCGCCGTGAACCCGGAAGACGAGCGCTACGCGGACCTCGTCGGTCAGTTCTGCGTGCTGCCGCTGGTCGGCCGCAAGCTGCCGATCATCGCCGACGCCTACGTCGACCCCGAGTTCGGCACCGGAGTGCTGAAGATCACCCCCGGCCACGACATGAACGACTTCGAGATCGGCCGCCGCCACGGGCTCGACGAGATCACCGTGATCGGCCCCGACGGCCTCCTCAACGGCGAGGCGGGGGAGTTCGAGGGCCTCTCGGTATCCGAGGCGCAGCGCGCGATCGCCGCCCGCCTGCGCGACAAGGGCGTGCTCCGCGACGAGCAGCCCTACACCCACGCCGTCCCCTTCAGCCACCGCTCCGGAGAGCGGATCGAGCCGCTCATCTCGCTCCAATGGTTCTGCCGCATGGAGGAGCTGGCGGCCCCCGCGATCAAGGTCGTCGAAGAAGACGAGGTCCGCATTCGGCCCGAGCAGTGGAAGCGCGTCTACCTCAACTGGATGAAAGAGATCCGGCCCTGGTGCGTCTCGCGCCAGCTCTGGTGGGGCCACCAGATCCCGGTCTGGTATTGCGGGGACTGCGAGGAGACGATCGTCGCCGAGGTCGCCCCGGAGAAGTGCCCGGCCTGCGACGGCACTACGCTGGTGCAGGACGAAGATGTCCTCGACACCTGGTTCAGCTCGGCGCTCTGGCCGTTTGCCACGCTGGGCTGGCCCGACGACACGCCGGAGCTGCGCGCCTTCTACCCGACCAGCTTCCTCACCACCGCACGCGAGATCCTCTTCCTCTGGGTCGCCCGCATGGTGATGATGGGGATCGAGTTCCCGGGCGACATCCCCTTCCGCGACGTCTACGTGCACTCGGTGATCCAGGCCCGCGACGGGCGGCGGATGTCGAAGAGCCTCGGCACCGGGATCGACCCGCTGGAGGAGATCGACGAGCGCGGCGCCGACGCTCTCCGCTTCGGCCTGCTGGCGATGTCCTCGACCCAGGACGTGCGCTACTCCGACGCCAAGGTCGAGCAGGGCGCCGACCTTGCCAACAAGCTCTACAACGCGTCCCGCCTGATCCTCCTGAACGCGGCCGAGGTCGAGTCCGCCCCGCGCACCGCCCGGCTCGAGGACCGCTGGCTGCTCTCACGGCTCGAGCGGACGATCGCCTCGGTGACCGAGAAGCTCGAGACCTACGACTTCTCCCACGCGGTCCAGGAGGCCTACGCCTTCGTCTACGGCGACCTCTGCGACTGGTACCTGGAGATCGTCAAGCCGCGCCTCTACGAGGGTGAGGAGGACGTCTCGGCGACGCTCCTCTACGCGCTCGAGCGGGTTCTCGGCCTGCTCCACCCGACGATGCCGTTCGTCACCGAGGAGCTCTGGTCCTTCCACCCGGCCCGCGACGGCCACCTCGTCGTGCACCCCTTTCCGAGCGCCGACGAGTCCCTCTTCGACCCCGACGCCGAGGATGAAGTCGCCGAAGAGATCGCCCTCACCCGCAGCCTGCGCGCCTGGCGCGACCTGGTCGGCGTGCCCGCCAAGGCGGTGCTGCCGGCGGTGATCGACGGGATGGCCCCGTCGGAGTTCGTCGGCCGGCTCTCACGGTTCGCCTTCGACGGGGTCGGCTCGGATCCGGTCGCCTCGGTCGGCCCGGTGCGGGTGCTCGCCTCCGATGCGCTCGACGCCGGCGCGGTCGAGGCGCGGCTCGGCAAGCGCCGCGAGGAACTGCTCGCCGAGATCGAGCGCGGCGAGCGCAAACTCGGCAACAAAGGCTTCGTCTCGAAGGCGCCCGGGGAGGTCGTAGAGGAGGAGCGCGGAAAGCTGGCGCGGTACCAGAAGGAACTAGACGACCTAGGAGCCGGATAGGCGATGCGGACGCGCAGCGGAGCAATCGCCGACTGATGTCGGTTGACCCCCACGCCTATCTGGACTCACTGGAACCGGTCGGCTGGCGGCTCGGCCTCGACCGGATGTGGAAGCTGACCACGGCGCTCGGGCTGCCGCAGCGCCGTTTCGCCTCGGTCCACGTGGTCGGCACCAACGGCAAGTCCTCGGTGACGCGGATGATCGCGGCGCTGCTGGAAGCCCACGGCGTCACCTCGGGAGCCTGCCTGTCCCCGCACACCTCGCGCTGGACCGAGCGCACCCTGGTCCGTGGCGAGGAGATCGCGCCCGCGGCGTGGGCCGAGGCGGTGGCCCAGGTGGCGGCCGCCGCCGAGGGGGTCAACCGCACGCTCGACGACGACGACGCGGTGACCGAGTTCGAGGCCGCCACCGCGGCCACCTTCGTTGTCCTCGCCCGCGCCCGGGTGAAGGCGGCGGCGATCGAGGCTGGCCTCGGCGGCCGCCTCGACGCCACCAACACGATCCCCTCGCGGGTCACCGTCCTCACCTCGGTCGGCCTCGACCACACCGAGTGGCTGGGGGAGACCGAGCTCGAGATCGCCGCCGAGAAGCTCGCCGTCCTCCGCGACTCCTCGACCCTGGTCCTGGGACGGGTCTCGCCGGCGGTCCGCGAGCTGGCCGAACGGGTCGCGGGCGAGCGCTCCGCCCAGCTGCTCGTCGCCCCCGAGGATCCCGGTCCCGACATCCAGCTTGCCGCGAGCGGTCCCTTCCAGCGCCGCAACTTCGCCCTCGCGGTGACAGCCGCGGAGGCCTTCCTCGGCGCCGTCGACCCGGAGCGGGTCGCCACGGTGGCCGCCGGCCTCGTCGTCCCCGGCCGTCTGGAGCGGATCGCCGACAGCCCGCCCACCTACGTCGACGCCGCCCACAACCCCGACGGGGCGGCGGCGCTCGCCGAGGCGCTGCCGGCGCTGGCCGAGGGCCGCCCGGTGATCGCCTGCCTGGCGATGCTCGCCGACAAGGACGCGCCGGCGATGATCGCGGCGCTCGCGCCGGTGCTGCGCGCCGCCGTCTGCACCGAGATCCCACCGCAGGCGCTGGTCGGCCACGGGCGTCCCGGGGCCCGCTCGCGGCCCGGCCAGGAGCTCGCCGACCTCTGCCAGGCCAACGGCCTCGAAGCGATCGCCGAGCCGAACCTCGAGCCCGCCCTCCGCCGCGCCACGGAACTGGCCTGCGGCACCTACGCCGGCGTCCTCCTGGTCACCGGATCGCATTACCTGATCGGTCCGGCACGGGCGGTCCAGGGCACTCTGGCCGCGCCGCGGCCGGGCGGAGAGGGCTTCTAAGCTGACTGTGCGAGGATTCCTGCATGGATCGCAGCGCGGGCTCCGAACTGCTGTCGATGATGGCCCTGGTCGCCGCCGTGGTGGCGATCGTGATCCTCGTGTTCTTCGGCGTCGGGTACCTGTTCGGGAGACTTTTCCTCTAGTCGGGTAGCCCGGCGGAGGAGCCGAACAGGATCAGGCGTCCGCGCGGCGAATACACTGCGCGATCCCCATCCCCGGAAGGGGCACTTCCCATGGCACTAGCGATCTTCGGCATCACCAACTCCGGCCTCAATCTGGCCGCGACCCTCGTTCTGCTCCTGCTGATCGTCCTCTGGCTGGCGCTGATCGTCTACACCTACCTCGACGCGCGCCGCCGCATCAGCGATCCGTTCCTGGTCGCCTGCGCCACGATCGCCTCGTTCTTCCCCTACATCGGCACCGCCGTCTACACGATCGTCCGTCCGCCGGAGTTCCTCGAGGACGCCCACGAGCGCGAGCTGGAGATCAAAGCGGCCGAGCTGCGGGTGCGTCAGCTGCGTGAGCAGAGCTGCCCGAACTGCGAATACCCGGTGGAGAAAAACTACCTCCGCTGCCCGAACTGCCAACGCCGGCTGAAGGACCCCTGCCCGACCTGCGGCGAACCGGTCGACCCGCGCTGGGGCCTCTGCCCGTATTGCGAGACCTCGCTCTCCGGCGAGCGCTCGCGCCAGCCGCGCCGCCGTCGCCCGGAAGGCGAGCGGGAGCGCGAACGCGAACGCGAGCTGGAAGAAACGGGGGCGCAGCCGCCGGTCAAACGCCGCCGCCCCAGTTCAAAACGGCAGCCGCAAGCGGCTGCCGTCCCGGATGACGAAGGCGGGCGCGCCGAGCGCCAGCGCAAACCGAAATCTTCGGGCACCCGCAAACAGGGATCCGCCCGCAGCGCCTCCAAAGAGGCGCCGACCAGCGAACAAGACCAAAGGAGCCCCCGCCGTGAGCCGGACCCTGATCCTCGTCAAGCCTGACGCCTTCGAGCGCGCCCTGACCGGCGAGGTGATCGCCCGCTTCGAGCGCAAGGGCCTGCGGATCACCGCCCTCAAGTCGATGACCGCGACCGAGGAGATCGCCAACCGGCACTACGCCGAGCACAGCGAGAAGCCCTTCTTCGGCGAGCTGGTCAGCTTCATCACCGGCGGCCCGCTGGTGGCGATCGTCTTCGAGGGGGTCGAAGCGGTGAAGGCCGCGCGCCAGCTGATCGGCGCCACCAACCCGGTCGAGGCCGCTCCCGGCTCGATCCGCGGCGACTTCGCGCTCGAGGTGACCTTCAACATGGTCCACGGCTCCGACTCCGACGAGTCGGCCGAGCGCGAGATCGGGATCTGGTTCCCCGAGCTCGCCTAGGGCTCTGCCCGCGCCTCCCGTCGTCCTCGCTTCCGGCTCGCCCCAGCGGCGGGAGATCCTCGCGAAGCTGGGGATCGAGTTCGAGGTCGTCGTCCCCGGGGTCGAGGAGCTCGTGGCCGGGGACCCTGAATTCCTGGTGATCGAGAACGCGCGCCGCAAGGCGCGCGCGGTCGCCCGACCGGAGGGCGCGCTGGTGATCGCCTGCGACACCGACGTCGTGCTCGACGGCGAGGTCCTCGGCAAGCCCGCCGACGCCGCCGACTCGCGCCGCTACCTCGATCGCATGTCGGGGCGCGGTCACACCGTGATGAGCGGGCTGGTCGTGCTCGACGAGGCGGGGGAGGAGTGGTCCGGCCTGGAGCGCTCCGAGGTCGTCTTCAAGGACCTCACGGACGCCGAGAAGCAGCGTTATGTGAACTTCGGCGAGTGGCGAGGCCGCTCCGGCGGCTACGCGATCCAGACGTTGGGGTCGACCCTGGTCGAGCGCCTGGAGGGCAGCGTTTCCAATGTCGTGGGCCTGCCGGTCGGGCTGCTCGCTGACCTTGCCCCGGGGCTATTCGATCGTGCGCTCTGAGGCGCGCTTCTTAGCACCGCATTAGCAGGCCGTAAGCCGCAATTAATCCTGCAAGCGACGGATTTTCTGCGCTGCGTGAGTCGGTCACGGTTCGGCTTGGCCCGCTTGCAATCATGGACCGTTCTGCCCGGCGCACGGACTGAAATATGAGCTGGTTGAGCCGCGTCTTCCGCCTCGGCGGACGCGACATGGCGGTCGACCTGGGAACCGCGAACACGCTGGTCTACGTGCGTGGGCGCGGGATCGTGCTCTCTGAGCCCTCGGTGGTCGCGATCGACACCAAAACCGGCCAGGTCCACGCAGTCGGGGTGGAAGCGAAGCGGATGATCGGCCGCACGCCGGGCAACATCACCGCGATCCGCCCGTTGAAGGACGGCGTGATCGCCGACTTCGAGGTCACCGAACAGATGTTGCGGCACTTCATCCAGTCGGTCCACTCGAACCGCTTCGCCCATCCGCGCGTGGTCGTCTGCGTGCCTTCCGGGGTCACCGGGGTCGAGAAGCGCGCGGTCGAGGAGGCCTGCCTCTCGGCCGGCGCCCGCCAGGCGTACCTGATCGAGGAGCCGATGGCGGCGGCGATCGGCGCCGGGCTGCCGGTGGCCGAGCCGACCGGGTCGATGATCGTCGACATCGGCGGCGGCACCACCGAGGTGGCGGTGATCAGCCTCGGCGGGATCGTCGTCTCGCAGTCGATCCGGGTCGGCGGCGACGAGCTCGACGAAGCGATCGTCGCCCACTGCAAAAACAAGTACAAACTCGCGATCGGCGCCCAGACCGCCGAGGAGGTCAAGCTCGAGGCGGGGTCGGCGGCGCCGCTGCCGACCGAGACCCGCACCGAGATCCGCGGTCGCGACCTCGTCAGCGGGCTGCCGAACACGATCGAACTGACCTCCGAGGAGGTCCGCCAGGCGCTCGAAGAACCGGTCGGCAACATCGTCGCCGCGGTCAAGGAGACGCTCGACCAGACCCCGCCGGAGCTGGCGGGTGACATCATGGATCGCGGCATCACGCTGGCGGGCGGCGGCGCCCTCCTGCAAGGACTTGAGCAACGGCTTCATGACGAGTGCCAGATGCCCTGCCAATTGGCGGAGTCGCCGCTGACTTGCGTCGCCGTCGGCTCGGGTATCTCGCTGGAGGAGTTCGAGACGATCCATCGCAGCGGTCCGAGGTAGGTCGGGCACGTGTACCGGAAGCAAGTACGCCGCCGCAGAGCGGTGCTCGCCCTCCTGATCGTCGGCTCCTTCGCCTTGCTGACGCTGACCTACGGGGGAGGATCCAACGGCCTCCAGCGCGGCGTCACGGCGATCTTCGCGCCCGCCTCCTCGGTCCTCGACCGGGCGCTGAAGCCCGCCCGCGACCTGATCAACTGGGTCGACGAAACCTTCGACGCGCGGGGCAAGAACAACAAGCTCGAAGAAGAACTGCAGGTCGCCCGCAAGCAGGCGGTCGGCGGCAAGGTCGCGCTGGCCGAAAACGAAGAACTGCGTGGCCTGCTGAAACTCGACAAATCGGGAGCGATCCCGACCGGCTATGAACCGGTGACCGGCCGCGTGATCGGGCTCTCGCCGACGGTCTGGTTCAGCGACGTGATGATCGACGTCGGCTCCTCCGACGGGGTGAAGCTGCACGACCCGGTGGTCAACGCCGACGGGCTGATCGGCCAGGTGACGGCGATGACCGGGGGCACCTCGAAGGTGACGCTGATCTCCGACCACTCGAGCGTCGTCTCGGTCAAGGTCGTCCCGGCGGGGATCCTGGGGATCGTCAAGCCGACGGTCGGCGAACCGAACACGCTCGTCCTCGGCTTCCTCAACTCCGACAAAAACGTCCACAAAGGGCAGTCGGTGGTCACCGCGGGCTGGCGCGGCGAAGACATCGAATCGGAATTCCCGCCCAACATCCCGGTCGGTGAAATCACCAAGGCCTCGGTGATCGTGCAGGAGGCCTCCGAAAAGGTGAACGTGCGTCCTTACGCCGACCTCCGCAACCTCGGCACGGTCCAGGTGCTCACGGGAGGAAGCCCCTAGTGATCCTGACCCCGAAAATCCTCGCCCGCCTGATCGTCGTCGGGATCCTCGGCGTGCTGCTGCAGCTGACCTTCTTCTCCCAGGTCGAGCTGTTCCACGTCAGCCCCGACGTGCTGCCCGCGCTGGTGGTCTGCCTCGGCCTGCTGGGCGGGACGATGACCGGGGCGGTCTCCGGCTTCGCGATCGGCTTCCTGCTCGACTGTCTGCTGATCCAGCCGCTCGGCGGCGCCTCGCTGGTGCTGATCGCGGTCGGCTACGCGGCGGGGATGTTCCGCGAGCGCTTCGAGATCCACAGTCGCCTCGTTGCGCCGCTTCTCTGCGCGCTGCTCACCTTCGCCGCCGAGCTCGGCTTCGGCGCGGTCGAGGCGATGTTCGGGATCCACGCCGACGTCAGCATCTTGGTGCTGCGCGACATCCTCATCCAGAGCGCCTTTGCCTTCTTCCTCGGCTGGGCGATCTACGTCGGCCTGCGGCGCCTGGTGCGCCCGGCGCTGGTCGACGAGGCGACGGTGCGACGGACGCGACGACCGACGGTGCTGGGAGCTTAGGACCGTGTACCTGCGGCCAGAGGACCGCGCGAGGCCGAGCCGCCTGGCACTGCGGATCGCGGTCGTCGGCGGCTTCGCCGTGGCGCTCTTCGCGATCCTCTTCTTCCGCCTCTGGACCCTGCAGATCATCGACGGGGCCTCGAACCTCGCCGAGGCGAAGAACAACCGCACCCGCTCGACCAAGATCATCGCCCCACGGGGCAAAATCCTCGCCAGCAACGGCAACGTGCTGGTCGATAACCGGACCAGCCTGGCGCTCCAGGTCGACCCCTCCAAACTGCCGGAAGACCCGGCCGAAGAAGCGGCCGAGCTGACGGAAATCGGCGAACTCGTGCACATGAAACTGCCCCAGGTGCGCAAGCGGATCGCCGAAGAAGAAAAGATCGTCGCCGCCGGGGCTCCGCTCACGGTGCGGCGCGACGTCGGCAACCTGCTCATCTACTACATCGAAGAACACAAGGGGAAGTTCCCCGGGGTGACGGTGGAAAAAGTCTTCGTCCGCAACTACCCGGAAGAAGACCGTGCCGCCCAGATCCTCGGGCACGTCAACGAGGTCAGCGAAGAAGAGCTCGAAGAAGGCCCCTACAAAGGGGTCGAACCAGGCGAAATCGTCGGCCAGGAAGGGCTCGAGTACAGCTACGACAAATACCTGCGGGGCACGCCAGGGACGACCCGCTACCAGGTGAACGCGATGGGCGAGCCGACTCCCGGCGGGCAGCTCACCTCGACCCCGCCGACGCCGGGGGACAACCTGAAGCTGACGATCAATTCGGCGGTGCAGGAAGCGGGCGAAACGGCACTGGCCGAACGGGGGCTGCCGGGAGCGTTCGTCTCGATGAACATCCACACCGGCGAAATCCTCGGCATGGGCTCGTACCCGACCTACGACCCGTCGGTCTGGACGAACCTGAGCCAGAAGCACTACGAAGAACTCTCCGCCGAAGAAAACGGCGACGCGCTCTTCAACCGGGCGACCTCGTCGGCGTATCCCACGGGCTCGACCTACAAGATCATCACGGCGCTGGCGGGCCTTGAAAACGGGATCTTCACCCCCAACACCGTCGTCGACGACAACGGCTCGATCGAAGTGGGCGGGCAGACGTTCGAAAACTCCGAAGGTGCGGTGAACGGGCCGATCTCCCTCGTGCACGCGATCGAAGTGTCCTCGGACGTCTTCTTCTACACGCAGGGCTACCACATGTGGAAGACCAACTACCTGCAGGAATGGTCGGCGAAGATGGGGATCGGACGGCCGACCGGGATCGACCTGCCGCTGGGGGAAGGCGCCGAAGGGCTGGTGCCGAGCAAGAAATGGGACGAGGAAGAAATCGCCAACGGCAACGAATACATCGAAGAATGGGGGCCGGGCCAGAACATCCAGCTCGCGGTCGGCCAGGGGTACCTGCAGACCGACCCGCTGGAGATGGCGATCGCCTACTCGACGCTCGGCAACGGCGGCACGGTCGTCACCCCGCACCTGGGGAAAGAAGTGATGGACGCGGCGGGGCGGGTGCTGAAGGAAATCGACCCGGGGCCGCGCCGCCAGGTGAAGATCGATCCGGAATCGCAACGGCTGATCATGGAAGGGCTGCACGACGTGACCTCCGGGCCGGGGGGCACGGCAACCCCGGTGTTCGGCGAATTCCCGATCCCGATCGCCGGCAAGACCGGAACCGTGGAACGCCCCGGCCACGGCAATCAGTCCTGGTTCATCTCGCTGGCCCCCTATCCGAATCCAAACATCGTCACGGTGGTGACGATCGAGGAAGGCGGCTTCGGCGCCGAATCGGCCGCGCCGGCGAACAAGCAGATCCTCGAAGCGTATTTCGCCCACCAGCTCAAAAAAGAATCGGAAAAAGAAACCGAATCCGAAACGGGCGAAGTCGGTGGCGAAGCGACCGCCGGCGAAACGGAAGCCGGCGAATCCACCGAAACCGGCGAAGCCGAAACCGGTGAATACAGCGAAGAAGAAGCCCCGGTCGAAGGCGAAGAAGAAGTCTTAGGCGAAGAAGCCGGCGGCGAAGAAGAACCGGTCGAAGGCGAAGAAGCGACGGGGGGCGTCGGATGATGTACGCGACGCGGGCGCGACAGGCGCGGCCCGAGCTCTTCGACGATCGGCCGACGATCGGCGAACGGCTCGGCCTTGCCCACATGGACTGGGTGCTCACCTTCGCCGCGGTCGGGCTGGTCGCCTTCAGCGTCTTCACGCTCGGTCAGGCGACCTTGCATGACGTTCCCGGCAATCCGAATTACTACGTGGAGCGCCAGGCGATCTACGGGATCGTCGGGATCGTCGGCATGTTGATCCTCTCGCGGATCGATTACTCACGCTTCCGCGAGCTCCGCGTCGGGATCTACACGTTCCTGTGTGTCTCGGTCGGACTGGTCTTCGTCTTCGGCTTCGCCGCGCGCGGTTCACGGCGCGCCTTCGAACTCCCGTTCTTCTCCTTCCAGCCCTCCGAGCTGGGCAAGCTTCTGCTCGTACTGGCCCTTGCCGGCTTCGTGATCGATGGTGCAAGACGCGGCTCACCGACCCGCCGAACCATCCGTTATCTGGCTCTGGGACTGGCTCCGGCCCTGCTCGTCTTCCTGCAGCCGGACCTCGGTACCTGCCTCGTCCTCACGGTCGGAACGCTCGCCGTGATGTACTTCGGTGGTGTCCCATGGACCCACTTCGCTGTAATCAGCGGCGGAATCGCCGCACTAATAGCTTTAGTCCTCGTGGTGGCGCCTGCCGTCGGCCACCCCGTGCTGCACGAATATCAGGAGCAGAGGCTCACCTCGTTCCTGAATCCGAGCGCGGAACCAGGCGGTGCGGGCTACCAGCAGGACCAATCGATGGTCGCCATCGGCGCCGGTCAGAAGACCGGGCGCGGCGACCAGGCCACCCAGACGCGGCTCGACTTCGTGCCGGAGCGCTCGACCGACTTCATCTTCGCGGTGATCGGCGAGCGGTACGGCTTCGTGGGCGCCGCGTTCGTCCTATCCCTGTACGCCCTTCTCATCTGGCGGGCGCTGCGGATCGTGACGCTCTCAAAGAACTCCTACGGGATCTTGGTAGCCGGCGGCATCGCCGTCGAGCTTTTGTTCCAGGTGTTCGTCAACGTCGGGATGTGCCTCGGCATCATGCCCATCACGGGCATCCCCTTGCCGATGGTGAGTTACGGAGGGTCCTCCGTGCTCGCTACCTTCCTGGCGATTGGAGTCCTTCAGAGCATCAACATCCAGGCGCGTCTCAGCCGGCAGGGAAGGTTCGCGTGGTGACGCCTCTGTAGAGGGCCCTCGCTCGCGTACCTATCTGAACTGAGCTGAACAAATGAAAAAAACGATTCTGGTGTCCGCCGAGCGTGGCGAGACGCGCGTTGCCGTACTCGAGGCGAAAGCGAAAGGCTCTCAGGCCAACGTCGCCGAGCTGTACATGGAGCGGCGCGGCCGTCGCTCGATCGTCGGCAACATCTACAAGGGCAAGGTCGACAACGTCCTGCCCGGCATGGAGGCCGCCTTCGTCGACATCGGCCTCGAGCGCAACGGCTTCCTCCACGTCGACGAGATCGTCCTACCGGACGGGTCGCAGGCGCCGCGCCGCGGCCGCGGCTCCGGCAAAGGCGCGCGGATAAACGAGCTGATCAAACCGGGCCAGGAGATCTTGGTCCAGGTGGTCAAGGACCCGCTGAAGACGAAGGGCGCGCGCCTCTCGATGAACGTCTCGATCGCCGGCCGCTACCTGGTCTACGCGCCGCACGGGTCCGGCGTCGGCGTCAGCCGTCGGCTCGCCGACAAAGAGCGCGACCGGCTGCGCAAGATGGTCGACCGCACCTACAAAGGGCCGGGCGGGCTGATCGTCCGCACCGCAGCCCACGGAGCAAAAAAATCCGACTTCGTGCGGGAGATCTCCTACCTGCAGAAGCTGAACGAGGTGCTGGAGCGCCGCGCCGGCTCGCTGAAGGCGCCGGCGCTGGTCTTCCAGGAGGCCGACCTCTCGGTCCGCGTCCTGCGTGACGTCTTCCTCAACGAGTTCGAAAAGGCGATCATCGACTCGGAGAAGCAGTTCGAGCGGGTGACGAGCTTCTTCCAGCGGACCGCGCCCGAGCTGGTCGGCGGGGTCGAACTCTACAAAGGGCAGAAGAAGTCCCTGTTCGAAAAATATGGGATCGACAGGGAGATCGAGTCGACCCTGAACCGGCGCGTCGACCTGCCCTCCGGCGGCTACCTGATCATCGACTACGCCGAGGCGCTGACCGTGATCGACGTCAACAGCGGCAGCTTCACCGGGCGCGGCAAAGGCGGGCTCGAGGAGACGATCACGAAGGTCAACACCGAGGCCGCCGAGGAGGCGGTGCGGCAGCTGCGGCTGCGCGACATCGGCGGGATCATCGTCATCGACTTCATCGACATGGCGCGCGCGTCGAACCGGGACAAAGTCCTGAAGACGATGCGCAAAGCTCTCGACGCCGACAAGTCGAAGAGCTACGTGGTCGAGGTGTCGCCGCTCGGCCTGGTCGAGATGACGCGGCAGAACGTCACCGACGGGGTGCGCGAGATCCTCACCGAGCTGTGCCCGACCTGTCACGGCGAGGGGGTCGTCCTCTCGGCCGAGACGGTCGCCCTGGACGGCCTGCGGAAGATGCGCGAAATCGCCGCCGAAAAAAGCGACGAAGCGTTCCTCATCCGGGTCAATCCGAAAGTCGCGGCGGCGCTCACCGATTCCGACAGCGGGCTCACCGAGCTGGAGGACGAAACCGGCAAGCGCTTCCACTTCGAGGGCGGCGACGCGAACGCGATCGAGACCTTCGAGCTGGTCCAGTCCGGGACCCGGGCGGAGATCGAGGAGCGGGCGCTGCCGTTCAAGGTCGGCGAGGAGGTGCTGGTCAAGATCGACGAGCCCCACATGTACAACGCCGACGACGCGGTGGCCCGGATCGACTCCTACATCGTCAGCGTCACCGGCGGCGGTCCCTACGTCGGCGAGCGCAAACTGGTGCGGATCGACGAGGTCGAGCGGGCGGCGGCGATCGCCTCGCTGCTGGGCGGCGAGAGTGCCAACGGGCATGCGGACGCAAGCTCAAATGGCGCCATCGGCGACGACGGGCTAGAATCCGACGCTCCTTCGCGCAGACGCAGTCGCGGCCGTCGAGGCGGCCGGGGGCGTTCGCGCGCCAAACAAGGCAGTACGGACGAGTAATCGGAAGAGGATCGAGCAAGCATGTACGCGGTCGTTGAAAGCGGTGGAAAGCAGTACAAGGTCGAGGAGGGCACGTCCCTGCTGGTCGACCGGCTCGACGCCAAAGAGGGCGACAAAGTCGCCCTGCGTCCGGTGCTCTTCCGTGACGGTGACGTGATCGTCGGGGCGAAAGACCTGGCGAAAGTCAAAGTCGAGGCCAAAGTGGCGGGCCACCTGCGCGGCCCGAAGGTCAAGGTCTTCAAATACAAGGCGAAGAAGGGCTACCGGAAACGGGCCGGCCACCGCTCCGAGCTGACCAAGCTCGAGGTGACCAGCCTCAAAGGCGGGTCCAAAGCCAAAGCTTCGAAAGAGGATTCGTAATGGCGCATAAGAAAGGCCTCGGTTCGTCCCGAAATGGGCGCGAATCAAATCCCAATATGTTGGGCGTCAAGGTGTTCGCCGGCCAGCAGGTGCACGGCGGCGAGATCATCGTCCGCCAGCGCGGCACCAAGTTCTGGCCGGGCGAGGGCGTCGGCATCGGTCGCGACCACACGATCTTCGCGACCCGCGAGGGGAAGGTCTCCTTTCACTCGGCCCGCAAGGGCCGGACCATTTCGGTTCTAGCCGAGGACTGAGGTTGCGAGGGGGCGGGTCGGGAGACCCCCTCTCTCACAACAGCCGGGAGGTTCGTTCGGGGGTCTCCCGACCCGCCTGCGAGCCCTCGCCGTTCTACCTTTAGCCGATGGATGACACGGCGAAGATCTGGGTGGAAGGCGGCGCGGGGGGAAACGGCTGCATTTCCTTTCGAAGGGAAGCCCATGTGCCGAGGGGCGGGCCCGACGGCGGCGACGGTGGGCACGGCGGCGACGTCGTGCTGGTCTGCGATCCGTCCCGCCGTGATCTGGGGGCGCTGCGGGGGAGCAAACATTTCCGCGCCGAACGGGGCCGCCACGGCGAAGGGTCGAACCGGCATGGGGCGCGCGGTGAGGATCGGGTCATCCCGGTCCCGCCGGGCACCCAGGCGGTGACGGTCGAGGGCGACCCCGTCGACCTGGTCGAGCCGGGCCAGCAGGCGGTGGTCGCCCAAGGCGGCCGGGGAGGCCACGGCAATCGCCGCTTCACGACTTCGGTGCGCCAGGCACCGCGCTTCGCCGAGAAAGGGACGAAGGGGGAGGCCGACTGGATCGAGCTGCGGCTGAAGCTGCTCGCCGACGTCGGCCTGGTCGGGCTGCCCAACGCCGGCAAGAGCTCGCTGCTCAGTCGACTGACCAAGGCGACGCCGAAGGTCGCCGACTATCCCTTCACGACGCTGTCGCCGGCGCTCGGGACGATCGAGGGTGAGGATCGCCAGGCGGTGCTCGCCGACATCCCCGGGCTGATCGAAGGCGCGGCGGCGGGGGCCGGCCTCGGCCACGAGTTCCTCGCCCACGTGGAGCGCTGCTCGATGCTCGTGCACCTGGTCGAGTTGCTGCCGCTCGAGGGCGAGCCGATCCCGAACTACGAACTGATCAGGGCGGAGCTCGAGGCCTATGGGGCGGGGCTGGAGCGGCTGCCGGAGCTGGTGGTGCTCTCGAAGCGCGACCTGCTCGAACCGGCCGTCGTCGACGAGGCGGTGGCGGAGTGGGCCGAGCGTCTCGGCGACTCGGTCCTCGGCGTGATCGCGGCGTCCTCGGCGACCGGCGAGGGCCTCGAAGACCTGCGCCGGCGGATCCTCGCCGAGCTGGCGACCCTGCAGCCCCTCGACGCCGCTCCGACCGGAGCCCCCGCGGCCGAGTTCGAGTCCGAGCACCGCGTCTACCGGCCCGCCGGCGAGGGCGGCTACTGGGTCGAGCGCGAGGACGACGGTGGCTTCCGGATCGGCGGCCGCGGCGTCGAGCTCCTCTTCGAACGCCACGACACGGGCAACGAAGAAGCCCTTGCCTATCTGGAGCAGCGCCTCACCGAGATCGGCGTCATCGCTGCCCTCCGCAAGGCCGGCTTCGAGGCCGGCGACGACGTCCGGGTCGGCGACCACGAGTTCGAGCTCCATATCTGAGCGCGCTTGAAGGGATGGGCTGGTGGGGGGCCGATCGGGAGACCCCCTCTCTCACGAACAGCAGGGAGGTTCGTTCGGGGGTCTCCCGATCGGCCGGCGAGCGCCGGTGAGGGCGCGCTCAGGTGTGGGGGCTCTCAGGGGAGCGGGAGAGCCTGTCAGTCAAATCGCCCTGTGTAAATCTGAGCCCCCTATAGGGTGCATAACTGCACCGGCGTCAGGGCTACCTCGCGAAAGTGTGCCCTGAACCTTCCGCCGGGCTGGCCCTGGTCAGGGAATGAGGAACGGGGCCAACCTCTCGCGGACCTCGTCGGGGATCGGGGACTTCTCCCACGTCTTGGTGTCGACGAAGACGTAGCGGAGGTCGGCGTCGCAGAGGAGCTCGTCGCCGCGACGGAACCAGAGCTTGAGGACCGTGCTCGTGGTGCCGAGGCCGTCGAAGCCTCCCTCGATCGTCAGGAGGTCGTCGAAGTGCCCCGGGGTGCGGAAGCGCAGGTTGGCCTCTCCCACCACGGTGTCGACGCCGGTCGCCAGCAGGGCGTCGTATGACCCCATCGACTCGCGCCAGATCTCGGTGAGGACGACGTCGACGTAGGCGAGGAAGTTGGCGTTGAAGACGATCCCCTGCGCGTCGCACTCTCCGTACCGCACCCGCAGCTCGTGGCTGAAGGGCGCCGCTTCGCTCTTAGACTTGCCGGCCATGACGCTGGTAGTAAAGCTGGGCTCCTCGATCGTTGCCGCCGACGACGGTTCGCTGCGCGCCGACGTGCTCGATTCGGTGTGCGCACAGGTGAGCGCATTGGAGCGAAGTGGCGAGCGGGTCGTGATGGTGACCTCGGGTGCGATCGCGCGCGGGATGCGGCTGCTCGACCTGAACGAGCGGCCGCGGGCGATGGACGCGCTGCAGGCGTGCTCGGCGGTCGGCCAGGGAGACCTCTTCCGGGCCTACGAGTCGCGGCTGGCGGTTGGTGGGACGCGCGCCGCCCAGGTGCTGCTCACGCTCTCGGACATCGCCGAGCGCAGCCACTACCTCAACGTGCGCCACACCTTGGATCGCCTGCTCGACTGGGAGGTCGTGCCGGTGATCAACGAGAACGACACCACGGCCACCGACGAGATCACCTTCGGCGACAACGATTTTCTCGCCGCCCTTGTCGCCGCGCAATTGAAAGCGCGGCTGTTGGTCCTGCTGACCAACACCGACGGCGTCTACACCGCGGATCCCCGCACCGACCCCGGCGCCGACCTGATCGGGCGGGTGGATGACACGGTGATCCTCATGCAGGTGAAGATCGGCAAGTCCTCGCGGTTCGGCCGCGGGGGGATGGAGAGCAAGATCGCCTCCGCGCGGATCGCGAGCGAGTCGGGGGTCTCGACGGTCATCTGTAACGGGACGCGGAATCAAGAGCTGGCCGACGCCGCCGCGGGCAAGGAGGTCGGGACCCTCTTCCCGTCGCAGGTCGACGGCCGCCTCACTCCCTACAAGCTCTGGCTCAAGTACGCGAAGCCGCCGCGCGGCGAGGTGATCGTCGACGCGGGTGCGGCGCGGGTGCTGCGCGAGCAGGGCTCCAGCCTGTTGCCGGTCGGCGTGGCGGGGGTGCGCGGGCCGTTCGAGCCCGGCGACGCGGTCGCGGTCGTCCTCGACGGTGAGACGATCGGCAAAGGGATCAGCGACTACTCCGCACGGGAGCTCGAACGGGTCGCGGGGATGCAAAGTGCCGCGGTCCGCGAGCTACTGCCGCATGCCGCCGAGGAGGTCATCCACCGCGACCGCTTCGTGCTGCTCTAGACCGGGTCTCAGGGCGCGCAGGCGCGGTCCGGTTACCCTTCTCGGATGGCCATAGCGACCAGGACCATCGCCGAGAGTTGCATCGCCGCCAAGCGCGCGGCGCGCGCGCTGGCGAGCGCGCCTACCGCGACCAAGGATGCGGCGCTGGCGTCGACCGTGCGGCTGCTCGACGAGCGGACCGACGCGATCCTCGAAGCGAACGCGGCGGATCTCGCCGACGAGCGCGCCGCCGGGCTCACCGACGCACTGCGTGACCGGCTGACCTTGACCCCGGAGCGGGTGGCAGCGATGGCCGCGGGCGTGCGGGTGGTGGAGGCGCTCGAAGACCCGGTCGGCGAGGAGCTCGACCATCGGACGATGGCGAGCGGTATCGATCTGCGCAAGATCCGTGTGCCTCTTGGTGTGGTGGGGGTGATCTACGAGGCCCGGCCGAACGTGACGATCGATTGCGCGGCGCTGACGATCAAGAGCGGCAACGCGATC
>DATEDJ010000103.1:0-97001 GCA_035281725.1 Solirubrobacterales bacterium | reverse complement strand
TTGTCGTCGTCTATCTCGGTCAGGCAATAGCGCAGCAGTCGTTGGTGCGCTCCGCGATCGACCAGGTGGCTGCGTAGTCGCATCGCCCGGCGCCGCGCCTCGCTGAGGGTCTTGGCCTCGGCCTTGGGACGGAGCTTGCCGGCGTCATCGACGTGGTAGCCGGCGAAGGCCAGCGGCACGTTCACCTCAGCGCGCAGCGAGTCAAAGCCGTCCGGAGCATCGTGAAAACGGACGGGGGCGAGCGCCTTACCGACGAACGCCAGGATCGCGTTGCCGCATCCGTCGCGGCGCTGACGCGCGGCCAGGGCGTTGTACAGCCGATCGCGCTTGGCGATCATCACGTGCGTTCCGGGGGCGGCCTGCGGCGTCGGATCCTCGATGCGCGCGGCGAGGAGAAGCTCGTCGATCTGCTTGTTGTTCAGCCCGCCATGCGTGCGGCCGAGTACCTCCGAGAGGCTGCGCACGATCGAATCGTCGATGGTTGGATACCGCTTCGTTGGCACGCGGATAGGGTCCCACCTGGGGCGGCGGGTCCCGCCTGGCAATCCGCGCAGAAACCGGACGGTTGACGCTCGACTACGCCCAAAGACGGAGGCCGAAACCCAACCCGGCCCTCCCTCATCGTCCCCGATGCGGAGATAGGGTCGCGTCGTGAACGTGGTGCTCGCAGTCATCTCGCTCCTCTCTGCCGGGGCGGCGGTGTCCTCGGCCCTAATCGCCCGTGCTGCGCTTCAGCGGACCAACGTCCCCGTCGTCTGGGCCAACGTGCGGATCGCGCGGGACGGCGATCTCAGGCGAATCGAGGTCCGATTTCACAACGGCGGTTCGGGCTTCGCCACGAACGTAGGGGCGGCAAAGGCCGAACCGGGGACGCCGGAACCTGGGAGCGATGAGGTCCCGTGGTCCACCGATCTCGGGAGCCGAACCCCACCGATCCCTGTGCTCAGGCCCGGCGAGTCGAATCCCGAAGAGGAGGAGGGCCATTGGTTCTCGGTCGGGGGCCTTCCAGTTGGAGGAGACGACATCGCGGCGATCTCCATCCGCTACACCGACGGTGGTCGAAGGCGCTGGGAGACCTACGCGCAACTTGACCCCCTCGGGCTGCTGCCGGAGCCGACTCCGTTCAGAAGATATTTCTGGGAGCTCTGGGTTCCTCGGCCCGATCTGGATTGGTGACCTTCGTCGGACAGGATGGGGAGCCGGCGCCTACGGGGTCCTCGCTGCCCGTCGGAGTTCGTTCCTGGCAACCCCCATCGAGGTGTAGAAGGGGTGGCGCACATTGTGGTTCCGGTTCATCGGCGCCCGCATCAGCGAGATCACGTCGGGCTCCGTCGACCACGGCGTGGCCGCTTCGCACCAGCGGACGGCAAGGTGCTTGGATTGCCAGGCTCCGAGTGACGCCAGGGCACCGTCTTCCAACGCGGGTCGACCGGTCCAGATCGGTCGCCAACCCTCCTGCTGCCAGAGCAGGGCCGTCAAGCTGAATCGAAAGGTAGAGCTACCTATGTTCGCGGACGTGTGCTGTCGCAGGCGCTTCCGCAGGTTGCTCGCCGAACCGGGGCCATTGGGTGCCACGCCGACATAGAGGAGGGCGTAGGGGCCGCTCGGGTGCGGTGGGGCCGGGAGGTCCGCCGGTACTGCAGCCCGCTCGCACCACCAGGCGTAGAAGCCAGGTGCCTCCGGGGCGCTGGCGCGTGCTTCGTCGACCGTCGCCAAAGGCAGGTCCAGCAACTCATCCACCACCCGCTCCGCCTCCACCGGCTCAGACTAGCTTCGCGGGCATGAACCCCATGAACCAGTCACCGACCCCCTGTGGTGACTCCGTTGGCCTGCCGCGCGGCGGCGACTCATAGCCCGCCGTGGCAGTCCTTCACCTTGCGCCCGCTTCCGCAGGGGCATGAACCATTGCGACCGGCGACCTTCAGCGCAGGGACGGTAAGCGTCTGCAGGACCGGCCAGCCTTCCTGGTAGAGGTCGTCGATCGCGCCGACCCGATTCGGGGAGTTCCGCTCGGCGATCAGCCGCGAAAGGCGTTGATAGGACCAGAACCCGTGTCGCAGCCCGTTGGGCATGTGCTGCTCGGTGGCGCCTACGAGCAGCCGAGGCCTCCCGTCGGGACCGTCGCTGAGGCGGTCGTTCAGGACGAGTGCGGAGCCGTGGAGGAGGTGATTCGCGAGCAGATTGTCTTCCTCGTAGCGCGCCCGGAGCTCCCCCTCATACGCTTGTGGCACCGCTTGCTCGACTGCCGAGATCCGATCGGGCAGGCCCAGGCGAGACCAATGGCGTTGGCCCTTGGTTCCGAAGAGTTTCGCCAGTTCTTTGCGGTCTCGCAGGTCCTCGGCCATGAGAGGCATCGCCGGGTCGCCGTCGCGGCGCTCGTTCTCGTTCCAGCGCTCGGCGGTGAGCAATCGCGTCTGCCTGAAATGGAGGACGGCGAGGCGCTCGGCCTCGGCCGGGTTCTCCGTCACCCAATAGGCGTCGATCGCAGCCTCGAACAGCGTCCGCGAGAGCATCCCGACCTGCTCGCCGAAACCGCGGTCGGCCAAGGCCAGCAGCGCATTGAAGGTGCCGACCGCCCGAGCCCAGATCGCCAGCGCCATCCGTTCGCCCCCACCGCTCCGGGTACTGATCCGAAAATCGACGGCGCACTCGCGGGCGAGCTCCGCGAGTCGCCCGCAGATCAGCAGGCGGTCGGCGAGAGGGAAGGTCCTTAGCTCCGGGGGCGAATAGGTCAGAGGGAATCTCCGGTTTCGTGAAACACGCTCTGAATTGTGGTGCAGCGCGGAATGGGGCACGAAGCCCCACGTCGTCGCTAACGCCCGCGCTCTGCCTCGCGACTGCTGCCGCGTCGCTCATCCGGCGCGTCGCGCCGACCCGGCGGGCGAAGCAGTTCGAGGCAACCGTTCTCCGGGTTGTACGCGCGGAACTCGTCGCGGGGGCCGGTGAACAGGTCGCGGGGAACGGGCGGCGCGGTGGCGCCGACGTGGTGAGTCTCGAACACCCGCACGAACCGATAGGTGCCGGGCGTCGCGTCGGCTTCGGCGAAGGCCGGCTCGCGGGTCGCCTCGTAAGTCAGGGAGATCCGTTCCTGGCGATCCTCGACGCCAGCCAGGCGTTCTTTGATGTCCTGATGCCAACGCTCTATCGCTTCATCGCGGTAGGTGCGCTCGTGCAGGGTCATCACCGCGCTCACATAAGGATGCAGTCCGCCACCGAAGACCCCGTTGCGTCCAAGGAACCATTCGGGGTCGTCGGACGGTTCGGGGTTCTCGGGCGTCACCATCGAGACGCGAACACCCCGTTCCCCGTACATCGCGGCGATCACGTCGTTGTGGCTCTCGCTTGGGACCATCAGTCGGCGCGGATTGGCGAGGCAGACGATCAGCGGCTCGGGGCGGTCGCGGTAGGGGCGCAGCTGCTTCAGAGCTTCGCCGATCTTGTTCCTGACCGGCGCGAGTTCTTGGCTGGCGTCACGGATCACGACGCCGCCACCCCGCGCAAGTGCGTCTTCCATCGAGGAGGTCTCGAACCCCTTGAGCTCGATGATCGCCGCGGCCTCGGCGCGAGTGACCCGGTAGTCGGGCCTGCGTGCTCCGGGACCACCGCCGAGGTCCGGCTGGTGGTCCTCGTGCCCGTCGACGCCGGACTCACGGAGGTAGGTCTCGAACTGGTTCTCCGCTGCGGTTTTCACGGCTGAACCGGACATAGTCGCTTGTCAGGGTAGAACGGACGGGGGCGCGATAGATCGCCGGGCGATCGCCCGGCTAGCATCGCCGGTCATGCCATCCTCCGGACTCGGCCTTCCCTCTTCTGCGAACCGCGAGCCGTTCGACGAGGACGTATTCGTGGGGCCGCCGGGAGCAGAGAGGGCTCAGGGCCGACTCCGCTACTCGCCCGATCAAGGGCTGACCTTGACCGTGATGGGTGCCGATTGGCTGGCAGGCGAACAGACCGAGCAGGCGTGGCCCTCGCTACAGGGGGAAAGCTTCGCGAGCGTCCCGCTCACCCTCCTCGATACTGCAGGCCGCAGGCGGGAGTTCACCCATCGGCGGGGAAGAGCCGAGATTTCCGCCCAGACGCTCGTGGTCGGAACCCATGTGGCCTCGCGGCAGGAGCTTCGGTTCGGGCGGGCCGCCTTCTCGCTGCGCGGACTGCGCGAGTGGCTCAGCGGCGGTTGGAGCCAGATCGAGCCCAATCTGAAGGTCGGAGTCAACAACCCTGACGTGCAGACGCTGAACCTCACGATCGGCGAGGCCGACCTGCTGTTCGTGAGCAACCTGCAAGAGAGAATCGCCCGCTTTCGCACCGTCGAGGAACGAGAGGCGGACGTGAGCATCACCGTTGCCGAGCCCGCCTCGCTTTCGCAATGGCAGGAACGCTGGATCACCCCGTTGCGGGACCTGATGATCTTCGCCAACCGCGAGCGATCGGTACTCACCGAGCTGTCGGGCTTCGTCGAGGCCGACACGCTGCACGGTGCGGTGCGGATCTTCGAGCGCCGGGAGACGACGATCGACCCCGAGACCAACTTCAGCTTCTACCAACGTGATCTGCTGCCCGCCGGGATCATCGACCCTGCGGCCCTGGTCACGGCCTGGATCGACCTGCACTCGCGCCTGGGTGCATCCACCGCGTTCCTCTTCGGCACCCTCAATGCCTCTCGGCTCCCCGTCGAGAACGAATTCCTCAATCTGATGGCCTTCGCGGAGGCCTACCACCGCGTCCTGCACGACGAACCGCCGCTCGAGGCCGAGGATCACTCCCGCTATCGCGCCTCGATGCTTGCCGCTCTCCCCGAAGACGAGGAGGTAAGGGCTCTGTATGACCGCGACTTTGACTTCAGCAACCGGCAGTCTCAGCGTGAACGGATGCGCTGGTTCGTGATCCGGGCTGAGATGGAGGACTGGGCGGATGACCTGGGCGAGGAGATCGTCGGCCGGCTCGTGGCGACCCGCAATTGGCTCACTCACTGGGGAAAGAAGACGACGAAAGTCGCGGAGGGTCCGGACCTGGCCCTCCTGAATCGGCAGCTTCTCTTCGTGATCGAGTCGAATCTCCTCTCCGATCTCGGCCTGGACGATGAGGCTGTTACGCGGTGTCTGGCGCTCGGATATGTCTGGGACTATCCGTTTTGAGGAACGCTCCGGAACCCGGCGAAAGCCGGTCGCATCATCCTCGCGTCCACCTGGCTTGTAAGGACCCGCGACCGAGCCGCTGACCTTTCGTCGTTGCCGCTGGGGCGGGATGGGTCCGCTCGGCCTGATACTGCTCCCATTTATATGAGTGACCCGCGTATTCCCGAGGCCGCAATCAGGGCTGCCGTTGAAGGACTAGACGAGATCGAGTTCTTGGACAGAGGGAGCCAGGGTGATGCTTGGCGTATTCGCCGTGACGGTGGCGGGGATGAGGTACTGAAGGTCATCGTCCAAGGAGACAGCGCCAGGGTCGCCAAAGAGATCGGGACCATGAAGGCTGTCCAGAGCCCGTTTGTGATGGGTTTCACCGAGGCTGGCGTTTTGGAGCACGGGGGAGTTGGATACCCGTTCATCATCGGTGAGTACGTCCCCGGTCGATCCATCGGCTGGCGCGTCCTGGAAGGCGACTGGCCGACGGAGTCCGAGGCCCTCGCCACGGGTGTCGGGATGTTGCGAGGCCTCGCAGCCATCCACGAGGTCGAAAAGGTGCACCGCGACGTCAAGCCGGGGAACCTCGCCATCCGCGACGACGACTGGTCCAAGCCGGTGATCCTCGATCTCGGTCTGGTCCGGGACATGCTCGGGGATTCGCTAACCGCATACCCCGATCTCATGGGCACGGTCCCGTACATGTCTCCGGAGCAGCTCCGGAAGGAAAAGGCGGTGAAGCGGTCAGACGTCTTCAGTGCCGGGGTGACTCTCTACTTGCTTCTCACCGAGGGAAAGCACCCATTCATCGCCGAGGCCGAGACGGTCGCGATCGAGGTCCTGGAGGAGAGGATCAGAGATGACGACTGGCCGAAATGGGAGGAGGCCGACGGGATGGGCGAGGGGGTTCGCGAGGTCATCGAACTGCTGCTGAGGCCCGACGCCTTCCGACGCCCCCGCGCCGACGCGGCAGCCGATGCGTTGGAATCGGTGGCCGGGGTGGGCTCTTGACGCTCCCTGACGCACCCGTCTTCTTTGCCCAGCACTCCTCGAAGGGCCGGGGGCACGACCGCTTGTCGGCGGTCGCGACAGCCAGGGACAAAGATTCGAAAACGCCGCCAGGTCTTCTGCTGGACTTCGGCGCGGTACACCTACGCGGGGTGGAGGAGGACACGTCGAAGGCGGGCAAGCTTGCCCCGGTAGTTCCTTCTGGCTCCGCCTACGAGATCGCGTCGAAATGGAAGGTTCCGATGGCTCCCTGGGTCCAGCGCGCGGCCCCCAGCACGAAAGCGCAATGGGACGCGACCATCAAAGAGTCGCTTAAAAAGCAGAGGGAGTTACGTGTCGACGCGCTTGTCGTTCCCGGCGTCGAGTTGGTGGCAGGGGACTACCCCAAGGGCCTGGAAGACCAGGTGGACGCCGTGCGCCGCGCATGGACCGAACGACACGACGACGACCCTCCGTGGTTCGTCGAGGTGTGCCTTCACGACGACTGGATCATCAACCCAACCGCCTGTCGCCTGGTCCTCAATCTCCTGACCGACCTTCCCGATGCAATCGGCCTGGCGCTGCGGATCAGGTTTGCCAAACGCGATGCTGCTCACGACGCCGCCGTCCTGGCACGACTCCGGCTCGTCGTCGGGGCGCTGGCCGACGACGGGCGAAAAGTCCTCATGGTCCAGAGTGGGATCGTCGGCTGGCTGTCCATCGCCTGGGGGGCGTGGGGATTTTCTGCCGGCATGAGTCAGGAGTCGTGGCTCTACCACCGAACGATCATCCGGCGTCGCAGCGGACAGCCGTCTCCTCCGCGCGTCGAGCGCTATTTCGAGCGGCAGCTGCTCCACCCGATGCTGTCGGCCGACCACCGACGACTATCGAAAGCCACGGGATACACCCAGTGCGGGTGTGGATTCTGCGAAGTCCTCGCAAAAGGTTCCTGGGATCACAATGCCTCCGCCCAGCACAGCATCTATGCGCTGGCCTCATTGACTGAAGACGCGGGGGGCTCCGACCGGGCCGCCCGACGGGATGCCGTCCGAACGACGATCGAATCCGCGCAGAACCTCTGGGCGCAGTGGAAAGGAACCTCCGGACTCAGTGCCCAGGCAACGCCAGGTGGGCTACCTGTCTGGCGGGGCCTCGTTTAGGGATCGCCCCCGGATCCTCGCCGCTTGCCAGGGCGTGCAGCAGCGCTTGCTCCGCGGTCCAGACGCTGACTACCCCCGATAGCCGACGCGCTCTCGGTGGGCGAACAACCACATTCAACGCCTCGTCCTCGCCGAGGTAGGCGAGCCCGATGCCCGCCTTGGCGAGCTCGGCCGGCGCGTCCCGCGGAGGGCGTTGCCCGAGGACCAGCCAGGTTGCGTTGGCCCATGCTTGGTATGCCCAGGCTTGGTGTATCGCGCGTCGCCAATCCGAGCGTTTCAGCTCGGCCGCGACCATCCGGCGGCCGACAGGTTTCCAGGCGGGATGCGTTCGGTAGCGCCGAACCCCGTCTCCGTCCTCCAGCAAGGCTCCTGCTTCCCATCCGATGCGGGCGGCGCGCCTGATACCGGAGCGGCTGATCCCGAGCAGATCCGCGAGTTCTGCGACGGAGAATGACCGCCGACGACACGACGCCGTGATCCGCAAGGCTAGAAAGTCGTCCATCGGGCGTATTCCGGCACTTCGCCGATCCTTCAGCGCTCCCTGGTCGAATTGGACCGCGACCAGGTCAGCTATGCCTAGCGGTCCGACGATCTCCCGCGCTACGAAATCGGGCTCCTGTCGGAAGCGCCACCACTTCGCCGCGGCGTCGGCGACCAACTCGGTCATTTCTGCCTCCCGGGCCGGGGCAAGGCCCGGTGGGGAAGTTGCGGCGCTCCAGGTGTCGGCGGGGGAGGGCATCGGCTCCGATTCTGACCAGTGAACCGTCGCGGCGTCTCCCAAGGCCAGCGACACGGAAACTATTCGCCGCCTTTCGCGTGAGCCCTCCGGGGCGGAGCTAGGGCCTTGGGGTCTGTCGATCCGGTTTCGTTGTGGGGCACGGA
This sequence comes from Solirubrobacterales bacterium, assembly GCA_035281725.1. Classification (GTDB taxonomy): domain Bacteria; phylum Actinomycetota; class Thermoleophilia; order Solirubrobacterales; family 70-9; genus VAYN01. The sequence goes on along the minus strand of DATEDJ010000103.1, from coordinate 88,849 downwards.
ATGGGGCACGAAGCCCCACGTAGCCCAGCCGATCTCAGCCAAGCCCGATTTCGCCAAAACCGCCTGAAACCCAGCCCCACATAGCTCGGCATAGCCCACGGCGCGGGCTCATAACCCGAAGGTCGCAGGTTCGAATCCTGCCCCCGCTATAGAAAAACCCCGCATATGCGGGGTTTTTTTGTGCCTCCGCTCCATGCAAAATCATGCAAATTCGTGGTGGGGCACGAACGGGTCTGAAAACGGGCTCGGAAGGTGTTCGCGCCGGGAGACACGGCTTGCCGGCGCCAAGCTACTTCGGGGACCACGGCGGCTGGCGCGCGGTGCGTCGGAAGGCCAGGCGCCGAAAGCTGGATGGGAGCGTCTCTGAGCGAGATCCAACGGGTCATATAACAGATTTGCTCTATAGTTCTGGCATGGCAACGGATCGAACCTACAGCTGTGGACAGTTCCTGCGTGCGGCGCGTCTGCGTCACGGCCTCGATCAGGCTGAGCTGGCGCAGCGCGTCGGCATGGAGCAGCCCGCCGTCAGCCGTATCGAGCGCGATGTCGTCTCTCCGAGTCTCGAGACCCTGAACCGGCTCATGGAAGGAATGGGCGAGACGCTGATGCTCTCGGCCGTGGGCCTTTCCGATCCGCTCCCTGGGGCCGGGAATCAGTCTCTTCGGGAGCTGCTTGCCGACTACCGCGACCTGACCCCCGAGGAGCGTCTCGAGCAGACGGCGCAGCTGAGTGAAATGGCGACCGAACTGGCCGCCCAGGCAAGAGTCTGATGGCGCGGGGAGGCGGCAAGGATGCGGAGGAGAGGGCGGCGATGCGCCGTCGGCTCGAACCCGAGCCTCTGCTGGACGTTCTGGCGGATCACGAGGTCGAGTATCTCGTCGTCGGCGGTTTCGCTGTCTCGGCGCACGGCTTCCCGCGAGCGACCAAGGACATCGACATCTGCCCGGAGCCTTCGGGCACGAACCTCGGACGGCTGGCGGACGCTCTGGCTGAGCTACATGCCGAGCTGATCGGACTCGAAGAGTTCGCGGGGGAGTTCGATCTCGAGCCGAACCTCGAGGGGCTGAAGCTCGGTGGGAACTGGGCGCTGATGACCAAGCATGGGCGCCTCGACGTCATGCAGCACCTGAAGGGCCTCGGCGAGGAAGGCGGCGGATGGGCCGAGCTCCGCCCTCACGCCGAGAAGAGGACTTTCCTCGGGCACGAGACGCTCTTCTGCAGCTATGAGGACCTGGTCAAGATGAAGACGGCTGCGGGCCGCGACCAGGACAAAGTCGACATCCGCACCCTCAAAGCACAGCGCCACGACCTGACCTGAGCCACGGTCCCATTCTCTGGCCGGAATCCGCTCCGGGGCTGCCCTCAGGTCCGCCACGTCGTCGTATCGCGATTCCTCCGATACTCGCCGATAAAGGCTGAGACCGATCTCGTCCAGGCAGTACGTGGAGGGATTCCGGCGCGAGGCCGCGCCCGCCCTACGTTCTCGGCATGACCGAAGATCCCCTACGCCTGAAGGCCTCCGCCGGGCGACCCGAATCGAGTCCGTGTCCATCGAGCATGCTGAATGACGAGATCGATTCGCTGACATCTACGCGAGTCCCCGAGAATCGGTTACCAGGATCGGAGGATCGCGCCGGCGCCCGCGATGGCGCCGGCCCGGGTCCTCTGGGCGGCAACCCGGTACGAGCGGCTCGTCGTCATCGCATTGAAGGCGTCGCAGGTGGAGACGACGCGAGCCTCCAGCGGGATCGCCTGGCGGCTGAGGCCGTCCGGATAGCCGGTCCCGTCCCCGCGCTCGTGCGAGGCCCGCACGATGACCCCGACCTCGCTCTGAAGCCGCCGATCTTCTCGAGCATCTTCTGGCCCTCGATCGTGTGGGTCCTCATCGTCGCCCACTTGCGGGCATCGAGCTCCCCGGACTTGTTGATGATCTCCTTCGGCACGGCGATCTTGCCGACGTCGTGCAGGAGCGCCGCGAATTCGACGTTGTGCCTTCGGTCCGGGTCGAGTTCGAGCACGTCGCAGACCTCGAGCGCCAGCCGCACCACGCTCTTGCTGAAGGCCCACGCCAGGTTCTGCTTGATCGTCCGCAGGGTCGCCCGTGAGAGCCGGATCGCGTCTCCAGCGGCGCGGAGGTCACCGGAGACGAGGGTCAGGTCGGAGGCCTCGATCGAGACGTCGGTGCCGGTCCCGATCGCCAGCCCGAGATCGGCTTGGGCGAGCGCCGGGGCGTCGTTGACGCCGTCGCCGACCATCGCCACCACCCGGCCCTGATCCTGTAGGTCGCGGATGACACCGGCCTTGTCCCCCGGTTGACGCGTCGCCGAGCTTGGCGAGACATCTTCATCCGACCGCCAGTGCGCTGACCGCGCGGGTCCGCGCCACGGCGATCGCGCCGAGGGCGATCAGCGCCAGGCCGACGATCAGCGGGACGCCGTCCACGGCCGCACTGCCCCAGCGCTCGGTCAGGTAGATCGGCTCGAAAGGCGATCGGCAGGAAGGTCTGGATCGCGAAGGAGACCGGGACGACGAAGGTCGCGGGGCGCGCTGCAGGGCGCTCATTCGGTGGTCAGTCCGACCACGCCGATCGCCGCGCTGGCGGCGAGCCAGATTCCGACCAGGATCCAGGCGCCGTCGCTGATCCCGTCGCTGACCAGCTTGGTCGCGATGTTGGCCGCGCCGTAGGCGAGGGCCGAGGCGAAGATCACGAAGGTCGCCGAGTCGAGCCGGCCGCGGCCACGCCTGAGGAAGGGGATCAGGGCGACTGCGGCCATCGCCCCCCTCACCGAGATCACCGCCGCCTGGCTGGTCACCGTCTCGATGCCGGTCGGCCTACCCCAGGCGAGCAGGCCGATGCCGGCGGTGATTCCGATCACGCCGACGACCTCGGCCGCGCCGGTGGATCAGGAGGGAGAGCCGCAGGCCCTCCGCGGCGGGCTCGCGCCGGGCGTCGGCCGCCTGGAGGATGACCCCGACGTTGAACGCGACCGAGGCCGCCGCGACGGCGATCAGACCGAGGGCGACCATCGATCTAGACAGCCTTCGCGGCGATCCGCCCGGGATCGATCCGGACCACGTCCCAAGCCAGCCCGAGCCGCTCCATCAGCGCGATCAGCAGCGCCGAGGGATCGAATTCGGCGCGGCCGAGGCCATGGCGGGCGGAGGTCGGGAAGGCGTGGTGATTGTTGTGCCAGGCCTCACCGAAGGTGAACGGTGCCAGCCAGGCGAGGTTGCGGGACTCATCGGCGGTGGCGAAGTTCCGGGTGCCGAAGAAGTGGCAGAGGGAGTTGACGCAGAAGGTGATGTGGTGAAGGGCGAGGATCCTCACCGCGCCTCCCCAGAGCAGCCCCATCAACCCGCCGAAGATGCTTCCCGTCAGCGCCACGCCGAGCCCGAACGGCAACGCCAGACCGACGACCACCCAGAGGATGAAGGTGCGATCGACGAAGCGGACGACCGGGTCGGCGATCAGGTCGGGGGCGTATTTCTCTTCTTCGGCCCCCTCGTCGCTGAAGAGGACCCAGCCGACGTGGGCGTAGAAGAGGCCGCGGATCGCGCCGCGGGCACCGTCGCCATGACCCACGTGGGGGCTGTGCGGATCGCCTTCCTGATCGGAGAAACGGTGGTGGCGGCGGTGGTAGGCGACCCACTCGATCACCGGCCCCTCCAAGGCCATCGACCCGAGCACCGCCCAGAGCAGGCGCATCGGCGCGCTGGTTTTGAAGGAGCGGTGGGTGAAGAGGCGATGGAATCCGACCGTGACGCCGAAGCCGAAGGGGATCAGCGTGGCGAAGAAGATGACGAGGTCCTGCCAGACCAGCAGGCCGCCCCAGGATTGCCAGACCGCGACCCCGATCAGCGCCACCGGGACAGTCGTGACCCCGAGGTTGGCGAGGCGGTCGATCAGGCGGCCGGCGGCAGGCATACCGGCGATGTACTCGGCGTCATGAGCCATGGAACTCTCCTTCCCGTTCCTGGCTTGACGTCGTTGCGTCCCGCTCCGGGAGTCAAGGGGATCTGTGCATCCGGAGAACCCCTCGCTCTGAAGAAGTGTTCTGTCAGCGGCTCATTGCCCTGATTTGTCACCTAGAGCATAAAGAAGCTGGGTAAAGGCGAGCTTGAGAGGCCGCTAAGAGGATGCGCCACGGCGGACTCGCAGACTGGACGAAGGGATAGGAAGCCTTGCCCGGGCGCTCCGGCGGTGGGAGGCTGCCGCTCCCATCTTTCCTCCAATCTCAGGAAGGCCACTCTGTGAAGTCTCTGCGCAGCAAGCTCACCTACGCGAACGTAATCTCCACGCTCTGCCTGTTCTTGCTGCTCTGCGGCGGCGCCGCCTTCGCCGCCACCCAGCTGCCGAAGAACAGCGTCGGGGCGAAGCAGCTGAAAAAAGGCGCCGTTACGCCGGCCAAACTCAGCATCGCGTCGAAGCGGACGATCACCGGGCGCACCGGTGCCCCCGGACCGAGCGGGCCGCAGGGACCGACCGGGCCGCAGGGACCGAAAGGCGATCAAGGACCGGGTGCGATCTCGCTGGAAATCCTCTCGGCCACCTCGCCTACGATCGCGCACGAATCCGGCGGGATCAAAGTGAGGCCTGCCTGCGGTGTGGGCACCTTCGCCACCCTCGAATTCGCGGCAGGCGGCGATCGGCTGGAAATATTTGGGAGCTTCTCCAACGGCATCAGCGAAACGAGCATCTTCCCGGCCGACTTCCGCTCCTTCGGAGTCACGTTCAACGGCGGCGGCGCGAGCCACACCGTCACGGTCGACATCGAGGTCAGGGACCCCACGGTCTCCAAGGCCTTCACCCGCTACGACCTTCGGCTCAGCGCCACGGAATGCCTTCTGGTCGGGACGGTGATCCCCTCGACGATCGGCTAGCCGAGGAGCCTCAGATGCCCAGCATCGATCTTCGCCGCGGCCTCCGCCGGGGTCTCGCGGCGCTGTTGGCGTCCGCGGCCCTGGCTGCGGTCCCGGCTGTGGCCGGTGCCGCAACCGTCACCCTGAACACCACCGCCGACGATCCCCCGGCCCCTGGCGAGTGCCGCGACGAAGGTCTCGGCTCCGCTCACCGGCCTACACCCCCTTCTGCGGACTCGCGGTCCTCGAGGCCCTGGCCGGCGCCCCCGCCGCCGAGGACCCCTTCCTCGACGTCTTCCGCGAGATGCCCGGCCAGTCCCGCACCGCCGAACAGCGCCGCTACATCGCCGCCGCGGTAGACGCCGCAGGCGCACGGTAGCCGCGGGTGCCGTTCGAGGCCGATGGCCTCGGATCAGCTCAGAACGTACTCGTCATGGCGGCGCACCCAGAGGGGATCCGTGGCACTCTCGTCGCGCCCCTTCGGCGTCCGGTCCAGCAGGCCGTAGTAGGCCATCGCCGGCTCGAGGCCGCGGGCGGTGCTGACGTAGGTCCGGTAGACGGTGCCGTCGGACAGCGCATACACGCTCAGGCCGGGGCCCTCGGATATGTACCCGAGGGCGTCGGTCTCGCACATCCGCGCGTTCTGCTCCACGGTGGGCGGGATCTCGCCTTCCAGGAACGGCTTCAGCTCCTCCTCGGTGTAGAGGAAGCCGAGGTCGCGGTTGAAGTCGCTGCCGCCGCTGGAGACCCACTCGATGTCCCAGCCCATCCGCTCGCGGAAGGCGAGGAGCTTCTCGAGCGGCGCCCGGGAGGCGAGCAGCAGGGTGGCGTCCTTGGCCTTCAGGTGGGGGACCTGGGGGGCGAGCGTGTCGGCGATCGAGGAGCAGACCGGGCAGCCCGCCTCGTAGGGCGGGCCGAACATGAAGTGGTAGACGAGCAGTTGGGAGCGGCCGTCGAAGAGGTCGGCGAGGCTCCTCGTGCCGGCCTCGGTCTCGAACCGGTAGTTCTTCTCGACCGCGACCCAGGGCAGCTCGCGCCTCCTCTTGGTCAACTCGTCGCCGCGGCGGGTCAACTCCTTCTCCGCCTGCAGCAGCTCCTCTCGCTCGGCCTGCCATTCCTCCTGCGTGCCGACCCGGTGCTCAGGCATCAGACAACCACGCGTCGGTCATCGCACCGCTCCTTCCTCGAGCTTGTGAGCCGAGCGTAGCCCAGCTACTCTCGCCCTGCAATGGCTGTTGCAGCCGAGGTCCCGCGGCGCCCTCCCCAGGGTGCCGACGCCCTCCAGGTCGGCCTGATCGCCGCCCTGCTCGTGCTCGCCGCGGTGGCGTGGACGTTGACCGACGAGACGATGGCGGGGATGGACGGAGGGCCCGGCGGCCCGCTCGGCTCGCTCTCCTTCTACGTCGGCGCCTGGGTGCTGATGATGGCGGCGATGATGTTCCCTTCGATCGCGCCGATGGTGCGTACCTATGCGCTGATCCAGCGCAGTCGCAACCGCCACCGCGGGTTGGGCGAGCCGACCGCGGCGATCGTCGTCTTCCTCGCCGGCTACCTGATCACCTGGACGATCTTCGGGCTGATCGCCTACGCGCTTTTCGACCTCGCGCGGGGGCTCGACATCCAGGCCTTCTCCTGGCGGGAGGGTCGTCCCTACCTGGCGGGAGGGGTGATCCTCGCCGCGGCGCTCTACCAGCTCACCCCGCTCAAGGACGCCTGCCTCGGCCACTGCCGCAGCCCGCTCGCCTCCCTCTCCGAGCGCTAGCGGGACGGCCTCGGCGGCGCGCTGCGGCTGGGCCTCGAGCACGGCGGGTGGTGCGTCGGCTGCTGCTGGGCGTTGATGGCGGCGCTCTTCGCCCTGGGCGTGATGAGCGTCGGCTGGATGATCTTGATCGGCGCTCTGATCGCGGTCGAGAAGCTCTTGCCATGGAGGGCGCCGGCGAATCGCGGCATCGCCGTGCTGCTGGTCGTCCTCGGGCTGTCGGTCGCGCTGGCCCCGGAGCGAGTGCCGGGCCTCACCGTCCCGGGCCAGGTCGGCCAGAGCGGGATGACGATGCAGGGCAGTCCGTGAGGTCAGGCACCGAGCTCAGCAGCGCGGAAGGATCGCGAGCGGCAATGCGGGCCGCGCCAGGCGCGAGCCACAGGCCGTTTCCGGCAGCGGCCTGACCCGGACGGCGGCGCTGTCCGCCCGCCTGCCCTTCATGTTCGCCGCCGAGACGATCGCCCGGTTTCGCTGGACTCCAGATGCGGAGTCGCCTTCGACCTGCGCGGTCAAGCGGAAGACGCGAACCTTCCCGGCGGCGAGCCGACTCAGGTGCCAGCACGGCGCGCTCTGATTGGCGACGGCGGGGTCGGTCCTCAGGGTCTTCTGCTCCAACGGCGGGTCGTCGCAGACCTTGACGTTGCGGGCGTCGCCGTCACCCCGGTTGCTGACCGTGATCCGGTAGCCCACGATCCCGCTCGGCCGCGCGAAGGCGGTGTTGGCGACCTTCTCGACGACCAGGTTCGGCGCCTTCGGCTTCCGCTTCTGGTGATGGTGGCGGTGGTGCTTCTTCTGCTCGGGCGCCTGCCCGGCGGCCGTCGCCGCCGCCGTCGTCGAGGAGGGGCTCGAGGTGCTCTCCGGCGCGACGCTCAGGCTCGCGGCGTCGACACCGTTCGCAGCGAGCGGGTCGGGCGTGCTCGAGGTGGCGCGGGCGAAGTTGGTGACTTCCCGGCCCGCCAGCGAGTCGTCCACCCGCGCCTTCAGCTGGAAGCTCTGGCTGGCACCGCCGGCGAGCGAGCCGACCGCGCAGGTCACCGTCCCGGCGGCAGCCGTACAGCCCGGCGCGGAGACGAGGCTGAGGCCGGCCGGGAACGGATCGGTGACCGCGGCGTTCAGCGCCACGCCCGGTCCGTGATTCGTGACCTCCAGCGTGAACGTCACCTCTTCACCCGGCTTGACCGGCTTGGAAGCGCCTTCTTCGCCTGGGTTCGGCGCTTCGCCGGCGGCGACGACCTTCGTCAGCTCGAGGTCAGCGGCCGGGATCACCACCGAGCTCGCCGTCGCGGAGTCGTTGGCCGGATTCGGATCGCCGGTATCGGAGCCGATCAGGGCCGTATTCGACATCAGGGTGCCGGCCGCCGAAGCGGCGAGCGTGCCGTCCACCGCGACGGTCGCGTTGGCCCCCGAGGCGATCGCGCCGAGCGCGCAGCGCAGGGTGCCGCCCGCCCCCGGCGGTTCGCAGGTCCCCTGCGATGGCGCTGCCGAGACGAAGATGAAGCCGGTCGGCAGCGGGTCGGTGAGGACGCTGTTGGCCGCGACCTGGGGCCCGTTGTTGTGGACCGTCAGCGTGTACTGCGCGGGCGCCGCGGTGTCGAGCGGGCTCGGCGTCGCGGTCTTGGTGATGCTGAGGTCGGCGGTCGGCGCGACGCTGACTTCGGCGCTCGAGGTGTCGTTGCTCGGATCCGGGTCGGTGGTCGCCGAGCTGACCGTTGCCGAGTTGAGCGCGCCCACGACCCCGGCACCGCTCGCCGTCACGATGGCTTTCACCGTCACCGTAGCTTCGCCGCCCGCGGCCAGGCTCCCGAGGTCGCAATGGGTCGGGGTCGGGCAGGAGCCCTGGCTGGCGGCCGCGGATTCGAGGGCGAAGCTGCCCGGCAGCGGCGGGGAGTCATCGACCGCCACGTTCTGGGCCGCCGAAGGGCCGCCGTTTCGCACCGTCAGCGTGAACGTCACCGCTTCGTCGGTGAGTGCCGTCGTCGGTTCGACCGTCTTTGAGATCTGCAGGTCGGCGCGCGTCGTCGCCTGCCCGACGCTGGTGCTCGAGTTGTCGCTCGGGTCGGCATCGCCGCCGCCTTCGACCCGGGCGGTGTTGGCGATCGCCCCGGCGGGCGGCGGTTCGGCAACGGTCGCCGTGATCGCGATCGGCGGGTAGGAGGCGCCCGCGGGCAGCGCCGCCGGCGCCGTCCGCTGACAGGAGATCGTGACGGGGGTCGGCGCCGGGGTCGGCGGCGTGCAGGTCCAGCCCGTCCCGGCGACCGCGTCGAGCTGTTCGAACACTTTCGAGGCGCCGCCGAGGAGTGGGTCGGTGACGGTCACCTGGGAGCCATCGGTGGGGGCGGTGCCGGAGTTGGTCACGGTCAGCGCGAATTCGACTTTGCCGCCACCGACCGCGGTGAAGCTCGCCGGCGTCTTGGCGATCGTCAGGTCGGGCGCGGCAACCGTCGAGGAGACCGCGTCGGAGTCGGCGGCGAGCGGTACCCCGAGCGTCCTGGCGAAGAAGTCGGCGTGGGCCGTGTTGGTGATCTCGGTGCCCGCCGGGACCGTGCCCACGGTGACGTCGAAGCTCGCGGTCGTGGTGCCGCCGCCGGCCGCGAGGCTACCGCCGCGCTCCGCGGCCGCCCCCGAGCCGAGCCAGAAGACGGCCCGATTGTTGGCTTCGTCGAAGCCCGCCTCGTCGGTGCCGGGAAAGGTGTCGCCTTTGGCGACGCCGTCGATCTTCAGCGAGCCGGGTAAGTACGTCGTGTTCGACGGGATCGGGTCGCTCAGCACGACGCTCGTGGCGTCGTCGGGTCCGCTGTTGGTCGCGGTGACCGTGTAACGAAGCGTGTCGCCGGGTTCGACCTGACCGCCGTTCAGGTCGGTGACCGACTTCGACAGCAGCACTTCCGGCGCGAACAGTTCGGTCGCGAAGGTGACGACACCGGGGAAGTAGGTCTCGCCGCCGGTCGTCAACCGGATCGCGGCGCTCGTTTCGCCATTGGCGAGCACCCCGTCGGCGTTGGCCAGGATCGAGTCGTAGCCGAGCTGGTTGAGGTAGTTCGGGACCTTCGCGGTGAACGCGGCGCCGCCGTGGGAGATCGCGCTGTTGAAGAAGTTGTTGAGGGGATTGGACGCGTCACTCAGTTTCGTCGTGTCCAGCTTCACGCTGTCGCCGGTCGAGCCGGCGTCGCCCTCGTAGGCGACGAAGCCGAGCTTCGTGCGCACCGGCCCGCTCGGCGGCGTGCGGAAGCCGGAGACGCCGATGCCGACGTTCGGGTTGCCCGAGTTGACGATCTGGAAGCCGTCGAAGATCGCCAGGTTGCGCGGCGGTTCGGAGGTGTCGCGGTAGGCGACCACCAGCGACCAGCCCGCATCGCGGTCCTGACCGGTTCCCGCCTGGACGTTGGCGACCCAGCAGGCCCCGGAGCCGCCCGAGCCGACCTCGCTGGTGACGTCCACGGCGCCCTGGTAGTCGTTGCCGTCGGTGGTGATGAAGTCGAGCTGGGAGGCGCTCAGCGGCAGGTATATAGCGGACCCCGGGGTCTTCAGCAGCACCGTGTTGCGGGCCGCCGCGTTGGGCGGCGGCGCCCCACCGACTCCCGCGCCCGAGTCGCCGCCGAAGTAGAGCATCGCCTTCAGCACCGTGGCGCCGGCCGGCAGCGAGAGGTCGGCGCTGGAGGAGTCGAAGACGCCCGGCGGCGCCGCCGGGTCCTGGTTCACGTACCCCATCGTGTAGGCGTTGTTGTTGAGCGCAGCGCCCGACGCCGTCCCCGCCTGGGCCGCGGCACACTGCGGATTCGCCGCGGGGCAGGTCAGCACCGTGTTGCCGACCAGCGTGATGTCGCCGGTGTCGTTGGCCTCGAAGCGCTGTTCGAAGGTCCGCGCCGCGCCCAGTGCCGCGGGCGCCGATGCGGCCAGTGCGGCGAGGACGATCACGACGAAGACGACCCCTTCCCCGATCGCACTTCTCGGCTGTCGCGGAAGCATCCTCCCGCCTATATCGGCTGTTTGCCCAAAGATCCTTAATTGTGAGTAGGCCTACGTGAAGGTGGTATCCGCGAAGCTCTCGATGATGCGGGCCTGGTTGCCCTCGATGAGAGAGTCGTGCGACTCGTTGTCGCCGGACTGGCCGACGACCTTGAAGCCGCGGTCGAGCTGGACGTCGACCTGGCTGCCGTCAGCCTCGGTCACCTCGACCTGGTAGTAGCTCTCCTCGTCGCCGACCTCCGTCTCGGTGACCCGGCCGCCGCCGGTTGCCCGCAGCGCCGCGGCACTCGCATCTTCGAGCGCTTTGCCGGTGATCGCGTGGGAGCTGTCGCCGCCCACCGCGCCGGTCGCGCCCGCCACCCCTGCTCCGCTGGCGGCGAGGGCGAGGGCGGAGGCTCCGACGATAACCAGCTTGGTTCTCTTCTTCATTGTGTGCTCCCTTCGGATTGGTTGAGCGAGCCACCCTCACGGAGGGCCGATGAAGCGACCGTGAAAGGAGCTCAGACCGGCCGTCGCGTCGGGATCTCGAGCCAGACGTCGGCGCCGCCGTCGGGGCGGTTGGCGGCGACGGCGCGGCCGCCGTGCGCGGCCGCGATCATCTCGACGATCGCCAGCCCCAGGCCGGTGCCGCCGCGGCCGCGGGCGGGATCGGCGCGGCTGAAGCGCTCGAAGGCGTGGTCGAGGAAGTCGGGTGCAAAGCCAGAGCCTTCGTCGCCGACGTGGAGGCTGACGACGCCGGGCTCGACCGCCGTCCAGATCCGCACCTCGCCGGCGCCGTGGCGCAGCGCGTTGTCGACCAGGTTGGTCAGCGCCTGCTCGAGCCGCAGGCGGTCGCCCTCGATCGCTGCGCCGGCGCCGTCCGCGACCGCCAGCCCCCGCCCCGCGGCGGCGGCGCGGGCGCGAAAACGGGTCGCGACGCCGGCCAGCAGCCCGGCGACGTCGATCGGCTCGAGCTCGAGCGCCGGTCGCCCGTCCTCGGAGCGGGCGACGATCAGCAGGTCCTCGGCGAGCTGGACGAGGCGGTCGACCTCGACGAGCCCGTCGGTGATCGCCTCCCTCAGCTCCGCTTCGGACTCCCCCTGTCGCAGCGCCAGTTCGAGCTCGGTCTTGTGCAGGGCCAGCGGCGTCCGCAGCTCGTGGCTGGCGTCGTCGAGGAAGCGGCGCTCGCGCTCGAGCGTCGCGTCGATGCGCTCCAGCATCTCGTTGAGGGTGAGGCCCAGCCGCTGCAGCTGATCGCGGGCGGGCGGGATCGGCAGCCGCTCCTCCGGCCCGCTGGCCGAGATCGCCGCCGCCCGGCGGCGCATCGCCTCGACCGGGCGCAGGGCCGCGCCCGTCGCCAGGTAGCCGACCAGCGAGGCGAGGAGCAGTCCGATCGAGCCGCCGATCAAGAACAGGGCGGTGAGCCCGTCGAGGGCGTCGTTGCGGTCGCCGAGCGAGGATCCGACCACCACGATCACCGTCCCCGACGAGGTCTTCACCGGAGCGGCGAGGAGGCGCGCGTTGGTGTCGATCCCGGGCAGGCCCGCGCGTTCGAAGAAGATCGGCTCGGCGGCGGCCCGGGCCAGTTGGGAGGAGTCGAGCACCGGCCGGTCGCGCAGCTGCGGCGTCGTGTCGACGATCCTCCCGTCGGTGGTCAGGACCTGGGCGAAGCTCTCGTCCGACTCGATCAGCGAGGCTCCGTGGGCGGCGCCGAGGTTCCTTTCCGAAGTCCGGGCGAGCGCCGTCACCTCACCCGCCCGCGACCGCAGCCCGTTGTTGATCGATTCGTCGAGCCGGGCTTCGAGTCGGTTGTAGACGAAGAACCCGATCGCGATCAGGACCAGCGCCATCGCCGCGGTGAACGCGAGGGTGACCCGCAGCCGAATCGGGACCCGGCTCACCGGCCGCCGTCCGGTCGCAGGCGGTAGCCGACGCCGCGCACCGTCTCGATCGACTCGACCGCGAAGGGCCGATCGATCTTGGCGCGCAGGAACCGCACGTAGGAGTCGACGACGTTGGAGCGGTTCTCGTACTCGTAGTCCCAGGCGTGCTCGATCAGCTCGAAGCGCGAGAGCACCTCGCCCGGCCGCCGCATGAAGGTTTCGAGCAGGGCGAATTCCTTGGCCGAGAGGGTGATCTCGGTCTCGCCTCGCCAGGCGCGGCGGCGGGCCGGGTCGAGCCGCAGCTCGCCGACCACCAGCTCGGTGGGCCGCTCGGGTCGGCCGCGGCGGACGATCGCCCGTAGCCGGGCCAGCAGCTCGGCGTAGGAGAAGGGCTTGGTCAGGTAGTCGTCGGCGCCGCGGTCGAGGCCGGCGACCCGGTCGCCGACGCCGTCGCGCGCGGTCAGCATCAGGATCGGCGACCAGACGCCGGCGCCGCGCAGCCGGCTGCAGACCTCGAGACCGTCGATGCCCGGCAACATCAGGTCGAGGACGATCGCGTCGTAGTCGACGGCCTCGGCTTTCCAGACGGCGTCCTCGCCCGCGCCGACGAGGTCGACGGCGAACCCCTCGCGCTCGAGGCCGCGCCGCAACAGGCCGGCCATCCTCGCTTCGTCCTCGACGATCAGCACGCGCATCTCGGTCCGCTCAGCTTGCTTGGTCTCGATGAAAGAACCGTGAAAGCCCGATGAGGCCCTTCGGGAGCTTTCACTGCCCGACCGGGGCTCCTTTCATTCTCGTTTCACGGCACCGGCCTAGCTTCCCCGGCGAGCGACGATGAAGCTGCGCGGAACCAAGATCGGACCGGCCCTGGCGCTGAGCGCAGCGCTGATCGCACTCGGCGCGACCGGTCCCGCCGCCGCCGAAACGAGGCCGCCGTGGTCACCGCCGACGATCGACCCCGCCAACTTCGTCGCCCGGGTCACCAACCCTTACCTGCCGCTGGTGCCGGGGACGACGCTGATCTACGAAGGCGTGATGAAGGACGGAACCACGCCCCAGGTCGACACCTTTGCCGTCACCCACCGTCACAAGACGGTGATGGGGGTGAGGTGCACGGTGGTGAGCGACACCGTCACCTCGCGCGGCCGCCCGGTCGAGCGGACCTTCGACTGGTTCGCCCAGGGCCGGCAGGGCAACGTCTGGTACATGGGCGAGGAGACCCAAGAGCTGAAGCACGGCCACTTCGGCAAGATGATCGACTCCGGCCCCGCCGGCGTCGACGGTGCCCAGCCCGGGGTGATGATGGAGGGGCACCCCCGCAGGGGCGACATCTACTGGCAGTTCCACTGGCCAGGGCACGCGCTCGACTACGCCCGGGTGCTCGGCGGCGGCGGCTCGCTCGACCTCCCCTACGCAACTTTCCACCACACCCTGTTGACCCAGGAGCAGTCACCGCTCGAGCCGGGCGTCCGCGACCACAAGTGGTCCGTGCGCGGCCTCGGCTACGTCAAAGAGGAGGCGGCGAGCGGATCGAAGGAGCAGATCGAACTCGTCCGCGTGATCCACCAATGAGCCCGAGACGAGGAGGACAGCCATGACATCGATCGATCGTTTGCTGAGGAGGAAGGCGATCCTGGCGCTGGCCGTGGGCGGCGCGCTGATCGGCGGCGGCGCGATGGCCGCGCCCGGCGCCGCAGGCACGCCCGCGACCGGCACGATCGCCTCCGGCGCCGGGCCGGGCTGGCCGGCGACGATCAGCGCGGGCGAATTCGTCCCCCGGGTGACCAACCCATGGTTCCCGCTGAAGCCCGGCAGCGTCTGGCGCTACAAGGGGCTGAAGGAAGGGACGAAGACGACCGACACCGTCACCGCCACCCAGAGGACGAGGAAGATCCGGGGCGTCACCACGACCGTCGTCCACGACGTCGTCTCGGTCGGGGGCAAGCCGGAGGAGGTGACCGACGACTTCTACGCCCAGGACCGCCACGGCAACGTCTGGTACTTCGGCGAGGAAACCGAAGAGCTGAACGCGAAGGGCGAACCGACCAGCACCGAAGGCTCCTTCGAAGCGGGCGTCGGCGGTGCCCGTCCCGGAGTCCTGATCCCGGGTCGCCCGAGGGTCGGACTGGTCGGCCGCCAGGAGTTCCTCAAAGGCGAAGCCGAAGACCACTTCAAGGTGCTCGACCTGAAGGCGAGCGTCTCGGTCCCCTTCGTCTCGACCCAGCAAGCGCTGCGGACCAAGGAGTGGACGCCGCTCGAGCCGGGCACGATCGACAACAAGTACTACGTCCGCGGCGTCGGCACCGTCCGCGAGATCGCGGTCAAGGGCCCGGTCGAGAAGCTGGAGCTGGTCTCGTTCAAGGCGGGCTGACGCGCCGGCTCACGGCGCCTGCCTTCCAGATCCGGGCGCGACCCGTAGCCCCCGTAACATGGCATCACCATGCGAAACGCCGAGGTAACGCTGCTGAACGGACAGATCATCGAGGTCGAGGGTGACGTCAGCGAGGTGGAGAGGGTGCTCTCGGACGCGGCCCGGTCGGGTCACGCGCGGTTCGCCTGGCTGGTCGAGCACGGCAGCGGCGAGCGGGTCGGGGTGAACCCCGATCAGGTGCTCACGCTGCGCGGCGGGGAGCCCGCGGCCGAGGGATAGCCGGCGAGCTAAAATGGAGTGGAGGTTTCGGTCGCTCTCTGGCGAGCGCGAAGGAAGGGCGTCAGGGTGAGCACCACAGTCCGCGAGTACATGAGCAGTGCGGTCTCGCCGGTCCGCGGCGATACCTCGCTGGTCGAGGCCGCCCAGCAGATCAGGGTCAGCGGCGTCGGCGGAGTCCCCGTCGTCGATCCGATCGACGGACGATGCGTCGGGATCCTCACCGAGCGCGACGTCGTCGTCCGGGCCCTCGCCGAGGAACGGGATCCCCGGGCCGCCGTGGTGCGCGACGTGGCGACGCTGCGCCCGGTCATGTGCGCCCCCGACGACGACGTCTCGAAGGCCTTGCTGCAGATGCGCAAGGTGGAGATCCAGCACCTTCCCGTCGTCGAGCGAGGCAAGGTGGTCGGCGTGATCTCGCTGGCCGACATCGTGTTCCAGCGGCCCGATCAGGAGCGGGGCAGGATCGTGTCACCGCCCGTCCGCAGCCGTTGATGGGCACCCGAGATGGCTACTCGGGCTCGATCACCTCGATCGCCCCGAAGCCCTCGAGCGGGCCGTCGATGAAGAAGACCTCGAGCGTGATGTCGGGCTCGACGTGGGCCTGGGAGAGGAAGGCGACGACGTTGCGGCCGGTGAGCTCGTGGATCGTCTTCCGGTACCGGTCGGCCATCACGCGCTGAAAGTCCTCCCGCATCGCGATCACCCGGTCGGGCTCGCCGCTGTCCATGATCGTCTGCTCGAGCGGGGTGAAGCCGCTGCCGCGCATCACCACGACGATCAGGTCGTCGATCGCGTAGGTCTTGGCCTTCATCGGCCCGCGGCCGTAGTGGTCGCGCAGGATGGAGACGAAAGCCGTCGAGATCGCCGCGAGGAGCCGTCCTCCCGCGAGCTTCTCGCCCTCGCCGCGGGGTCCTGGTTTCTCGCTGTCGTCCACTTGCGTCTTCGGCAGAGCCCGGTCGGGGTTTCCGCAATCGTAGCCAGGACCATGGCGCCAATGCAGGTGAGAAACCGCGGGGAGGAGCAGGCGGACGCGCTACCCTGATCAGACAGCGACTTGGCTCGCGGTCACCGATCGTCCGCCAGGTTGCTAGCCGAGAAAAGCGGAACGAGCACGCGGTCCTACCTGTCGCCGCAGCCTCCTGGTCCGTGCCACGTGGTCGGGCTCCTCAGCTGGGAGCCAGGAGGTCCACCAGTGCACGAACCGCAAGTCTCCTACGCCAACACGCTGGCCCCCTACACCCGCCCGCAGCTCGGGCGCAGCATCCTCGGCCTCGCCACCTCGGTCCTGCCCTACCTGGCGCTCTCGGTCCTGATGTACCTGGCGCTCGACGTCTCCTACCTGTTGACGCTGCTGATCGCCGTGCCGGCCGCGGGCTTTCTGCTGCGCACCTTCATCCTCTTCCACGACTGCGCCCACGGATCGCTCTTGCGCTCGAAGCGGGCCAACGCCTGGGTCGGCCGGGCGCTCGGGGTGATCGTCTTCTCGCCCTTCGCGAGCTGGCGCCACAGCCACGCCGTCCACCACGCGACGGCCGGCGACCTCGAGCGCCGCGGCGTCGGCGACGTCCGCACCCTCACCGTCGCCGAGTACCTCGCGCTGCCCCGGCGGCGCCGGCTCGGCTACCGGCTGTTCCGCAACCCGATCATCATGTTCGGCCTCGGGCCGCTGCTGGCGATGGTGATCCTGCCCCGCCTGACCTCGCGCTCGGCCCGGCCCCGCATCCGCCGCAGCGTGATCGGCACCGACCTGGCGCTGGTGCTCCTGATCGGCGTGCTGTGCTGGCTGATCGGCTGGCGCGCCTACCTGCTCGTCCAGGGGCCCACCATGTTGCTCGCCGGGAGCGTCGGTGTCTGGCTGTTCTACGTCCAGCACCAGTTCGAGGACACCTACTGGCAGAGCGGCGAGGAGTGGAGCTACGCCGACGCGGCCCTGCAGGGGAGCTCCTACCTGAAGCTGCCCAAGGTCCTGCAGTACTTCACCGGGAACATCGGGCTCCACCACGTGCACCACCTCAGCGCCCGGATCCCCAACTACAACCTGCAGCGCGCCCACGACGACCATCCGATCTGCCATGACGTCCCCACCCTCTCGCTCTGGGACGGCCTCCGCGCCGTCCGTCTGAAGCTCTGGGACGAGGAGCAGGGGCAGCTGGTGACGTTTGCCGATGCCCGCGCCCGTTGATCCCTGCGGTCGGCGCCGAACCTACGCCCGCTTCTCGAAGACGAGCCGGTAATGGTCCATCAGCTCGCGCTCGAAGCAGACGCTGTTGGCGCTGACGCCGGAGGTGAAGGCGAGGCGGAAGTCGGAGCTGGTCAGCCAGCGGGGCACCAGTTGGGCCTTCAGCAGCGTCTTGCGGAGGCTCGGCTCGGCGAAGCGCCGGCGCCACTGCCTGATCGTCTCCAGGTAGTCGAGCCGCCCGCTCGTGCTCTCGACCAGCAGGAACCGGGGATCGGCGCAGTCGATCACCTGCTCCTGCCCCCAGGGCAGGAAGGAGCCGGGGAACTGGTGGCTCATCAGGGCCAGGTACCAGGCGTCGGAGTCCCGCGGCGCCTCGATGTCGACGTCCTCGATCGGGATCATGTTGCGGCCGTAGACCATCGTCTGCAGATATAGGCGCCCGCCGGGGGGCAGGAGGTCGGCGGTCCGGTCGAAGAGCTCGCGGTAGATCGCCTCCTGGCGCCCGGCGGCGTGGTCGGCGGGGGAGCAGAAGTGCTCGAAGGCGCCGAGGCTGGCGATCGCGTCGAAGCAGCCGAAGTCCTCACGCGTGACCCGCCGGGCGTCGCGCAGGTGGACGTCGAGACGGTGGCGCCTGCAGGCCTTCGCCTGCGCCGCCGAGAGCGTCACGCCGACGCCCTCGCCCTCCCGCTCGCGGATGAAGGCGAGGAGCGGCCCCCAGCCGCAGCCGAGGTCGAGGATCCGTCTCCCGGGCCCGATCCCGATCTGCTCGGCGACGTATTCATGCTTTCGCCGCTGGGCCTGCTCGAGGCTCAGCGAGAAGTCGCCGTCGTACTTGGCGCCGCTGAAGTCGGCCAGCTCGCCGAGGCTGAGCCGGAAGATCCGGTCGATCAGCGAGTAGGTGAAGTCGAGATCGTCGCGGTCGGCCACACGGGGACGGTACGCAGTCGGCCCGTCGACGCCGACTCATTGACTATGGTTGGACCATTAGTTCGAGGAGGGAGGGTGCGGCTCCGCCCGCTTGGGGAAGCTCGATCAGGACGCCCCGTGCCTTCGAGGCCATCCTCGGGCAGTTCGAGGAGGCGCTCGCGTCCGGTGAGCTGCAGGCCGGGGACTGTTGCCGGCCGAGCGGGAGCTGGCGGAGCGGTTCGAGACCTCGCGGACTTCGGTGCGCGAGGCGGTCAGGGCGCTCGAGAATTTCGGCGTCGTCGAGGTCCGGCGGGGTGCCGAGGGGGTCAGGATCTGCAACACGCCGCGGGAGGCCTTCGCCGAGCTGATGCGCTTCCACGTCGCCCTCGGTCATTACCGGCCAGCCGAGGTCGTCGAGGTGCGGGCGGCGCTCGAGGCCAACGCGGTCGCCACCGTCGCAAGCGTTGGCGACGCCGAGGTCCTCGGTGAACTGGCGGCGATCGCGACCGCGATGGACGCCGATCGGATCGACGCGAGGCGTTCCACCAGCTCGACGTCCGCTTCCACGACCGGATCGTGTCGGCGGCCGGCAATGAGCTCGCCGCCTTGCTGCACCGCAGCTGCCGGGCCCTGATCCGGCGGGCGATGCGGGATGCGCTGTCCACCGAGTGGCCCGCGGTCCGCGCCGCGCTGGCCGCCGACCATCGGGCGATCTGCACGGCGGGGTCACGCTGCAAGCCCTGCCGTTGCCATGGCCACACCAAGGCTTGCAGCGCGTCGACGGTGCGGCAGTCGTGGTCGCCATGGCGACCACGACTGCCGGATCGCGGGCCGCCACCCCACGGATCCGTGTAGTCCCGCACGCCTCCGTGACGATCCCCCCGTCCCCGTGACGCCTCCCCGGCGTCTCCCGCACATCCCCACGAGACCCGGCCCTCTCGGCGGCGGCCTCAGCCCGCCCGGGTCGCCGCCGAGAGGGCCGGGTCCCTCGGCGTCCTCCACCCGCCCCCGTCGGCCGCCCGCCCGCCGCGTCCTTCGCCCGTCCCGCGCCGCCCGGGCCCGACCACCTAAGGCCCCCCGATCGACTCCCCGAACCGGTCCACGAACGCGATCTCCTCGACTGCCATCCGCCTCAACTTCGTCGGGAACCCGCCCTCCGGATACCCCGCCGCTACGTGACACGCCGTCAGGTACTCATCCGGAATCCCAAGCAGCTCCTTCACCTCGCTCTCGTACTCGCACAGAAGCGTGGTGATCGTCGTCGCCACTCCCTCGACCCTTAGTGCGATGCAGAGGTTCTGCACGAACGGATAGATCGAGGCGCCTCCCACCACCGACGGCCGTCCCTGATCCCTGTCGGTCACCTGCAGCGCATCGATCCGCGCGCAGACGACGATGATCAGCGGCACCTCGGCGAGGTTCTCGGCGAAGCGGTTCGCGGCGTCGGCC
Organism: Solirubrobacterales bacterium; assembly: GCA_035281725.1. Taxonomy (GTDB): domain Bacteria; phylum Actinomycetota; class Thermoleophilia; order Solirubrobacterales; family 70-9; genus VAYN01. The sequence continues at coordinate 69,218 of DATEDJ010000103.1, read as the reverse complement.
GCCTTCTGCGCCGAGTCGTGTTCGCCCAGGGCCTGGCTGCCCGCCGAGGCCGCCTTGTAATAGGCGCGCCAGGGGACCAGGTAGAGGTCCCGCAGTCTCTCTTTGAGCGCCCGATCGCGCACCACCACCAGCCGCGTCGGCTGCCGGTTACCGCCTTGCGGCGCGAAGCGGGCCGCCTCGACAGCGCGGTAGACGACCTCGTCGGGGACGTGGTCGGGCTTGTAGCGGCGGCAGCTGCCGATCGTCCGCATGGCCTCGGCGGCGTCCACCGCGCTCAGTCCCCGTTGCGGCGAAGGCAGCTGGTGTTTGTAGGGGAGCATGCGGTACTCGTTCGGCACCCCGACCTCGTAGCCGATCCGCGCCGCTTCGGCGTAGAAGTGGTCGGCGACCGGCGCCAGGTGTGATTTGTCGAGGGTGTGGGTGTGGCCGAGCTCCTCGACGATCTCCACGATCGCCTCGGTCGAGGGCAGCGAGGGGCGTCGGCGAGCGGCATCGTCGCGGTGTGGATCAGGTCGATCCCGGCTTTGATCCCCTCCCGGTACACCAGCAGGGCGAGGCCGGTGGTGTTGTGGGAGTGGATCTCGAGGCGGACGCCGGGGGTCGCCTCCTGCAGGACTGGAAGGAGGGTCGCGGCGCGCTCCGGGGTCAGCACGCCGGGAGCGTCCTCGACGTAGATCCGCTTCACCCCGGGCCAGCTCGCCATTTCGCGGGCGCGGTCGGCGAAGAACTCGTCGCTGTGCAGTTCGGAGAGCCCGTACATGATCGCCAGCACCACTTCGCCGCCGACCGCCTGCAGGGCGCGCGTGCGCTCTTTCATCAGTGGCATGTCGTAGAGGCAGTCGAAGAGCCAGTGCGACTCGACCCCGTGCTTGACCAGCACTTCGATCCAGAGGTCGAGCATGCCCTCGGGGACGAAGCCGAAGCTGCCCGCGGCGACCGGACGCAGCGCCGAGCGCAGCGGCTGGTCGGGCAGATTGCGGATCAGGTGGTCGACCCAGGCCCAGGGATCGTCGCCCGACTCCCGCAGCATCACCACCATCGAGGTCGCGCCGAGCAGGTCGATCGTGTCGAAGCCGGTCGCGTTCAGGTGGGGGAGGGCGGGCGTCGCGTGCTGGGCCCGCATCCGCATGCCCCAGAGGCTCTGCGGCCCGTCGCGCAGGGTCTGGTCGATGAACCCGATCTCGGCCACGGGGCGAAGCTACCAGCGGCCGGGCGCGGCGCGAGGCGACGCCCCCGGCGACTCGGGCTGCTCCAGACCGCGAAGAGCTTGTACACGCGTCGTCCCTAGCCCTCCGGGTCCTTGCTCATGGGGTGAGCTTGTCCGAGATGGGCGGCCTGCGCGGTGTCGGCCAGCTAACTAATTATGGGTATCGACACGGCGGGCCTGGTCCGCTTGGTGGAGCCAGACCGAACGCGGGCAGGGTCGGGACAACCCCATGCCCCGCTCCCGAGCGAGGCCACTCACCAGGAGGAACCGAATGAAGAAGTCCCCGATCGTCCGGGCCGGGCTCGCCGCGTCGGTGCTGCTGCTGGCGCTGGCGATTCTCGTCCCGAGCCTCGCCGGTGGCGCGGCGAAGTCGAACAAGGCGCTGGTCGCCGCTCACGGCAAGGCGCTCGCCGAAATGCAGCGCCGAAGGGATGGTCAACGGCTACACCGCAGACGCCACGTTGTTCTTCCCCGAGGGCGTCGTGACCAAGGGCCGCAAGGCGCTGACCGAACTCTACGGAGGCTTCGTCAAGCCGCCTTCGGAAGAAGGCCTTTGTGGCCTCAAGGCGACCCCGGTGCTCGAATGGGAAAGCGGCAGCACCTCCTTCGCGAAGTTCAAGGTGACGGCGCCGTTCCTCGCCAAGCGTACTTCTCGACCGACGGCTACGTCTTCAAGGGCGGCAAGATCGCCGCCGAGATGCGACCTTCGACGCGACGAAACTCGAATTCAAGAAGACGAAGTAGGCCTCGGACCGGCCTAGAGCCTTCCTGCGGGGCGGGCTTTACGGCCCGCTCCGCCGGGTGTAGTGTTTAGACAAATACCTCTGACTACTGAAAGACCCAACAGCGGTGCGGCGAACTGTTACGGACAGTTGCGCTTCCGCGAGAATTCCTGAGTACCCTGACGGTTGCGGTTATGAAACGTCTTGTCTGCATAGGACTCTTGTTCGCGGCGCTGGGGCTGATTGTGGCCGCGCCAGCCCAGGCGTCCCGGGGCATTCACATTCAGACCGCCATCGGGCCGACCGGTATCGGGTCGCTGTTCGCGGACACCTCCTCGACGACTGTTCCGCCGCTGACCTGGGAAGCGTGTGCCCCAGATCTGACCAGCTGCAGGCGGTTTGCAGGGGGACGAGAGATCGAAACGACCGGAGTGGCGGCGGGGACCGTGTTCCGAGTCAGGGACGCAGGAGGGGAAAGGGGGGTCAGCCCCGAATGGCAGGGACCCCCCAAAGAGATGGCGCCTCCCCGGGTCGCCGGCGTCATCGCGGCAAATGAATTCGTCAGCCCGGTGCGGGGGCTTTGGAGCGGCGGCTGGCGCGGGGAAAACTCCGAAATGCAGCTGTCGGCATGCGCCGCCGAATCCGGGCAGGAATGCGTGTCGCTCACCAGCCCCCATTTCGTAAGGCGAGGCTGCGCCTCCAGCGCTTCGTTCTATCTCGATCCGCGCTTTGTCGGCTTGTACCTCCGTGTTGCAGATCGGCAGAGCGGAGGCCCGCATGCCGAAGGCGGCTACGCGGTGTACTCGCCCTCCGGGGCTACCTGGGGGTTCGATGAAGTGTGGGGGCGCAATCGAACCACCTCGGTCGCGATCGTGGGCCAGATAGCACCCGCCGCGAACGCACCTGCGGGCGAATGCGGGCCACCACCGCCGCCAATCGCGACTCTTTCCGCCGAAGGCACTGCCCGCGTCGAATGCGCTGGGGGTTGCAGTGTCGTCCTGGTGGGGACGCGCAATGGGCGTAGGCAACTCGTTACGCGCCAGATCCCTGAGCAGGGTTTGCTCAGACCCAACCCTGCTCTCGAATTGGACCTGCCAAGCTCGGCGCTGGCACGTCTCGGGGCCGGAAAAGTCCGGCTCACCGTCCAGATCGACGGAACTCGCTGGGCACAGCGCACGATCCGTACGTCTGCCTCATGAGCGCCTAGCGGATTGTTGGGCGGCAGCATCCCTGGCGGCTGTGTCGTCTGCCCTGCAGAGGGCGTTCGCACGCGGCCAGACTTGCATAATCAACTTCGGCACTAGTAACTATTTGAACAGGAGGTGCTGAAGAGTTTTTCTGAGTGTGGACGTGAGATAGGAACTCCACCCAAGACCTTGGGGTGTGCTGACGCGGCCGAAGGTCAGGCTGAAATCAAGACAGGGGTGGGGGATGATGCGGACTTACTGGTCCTTGAGTGTTGCGTTTGTGTGTCGGGCGGTTCCTGCGCTGTGTGTACTGGCGATAGCCGCCGTGGCGCTTCCGGGTGTCGCGGCTGCCGAGCCGTCGGAGGGCACCCCTCTGCAATCCGTCGAAGTCCAGGCAGAAGTTGATTCCTCGAGCGATTCGTCAGCGGAAGCAAGAGCGAATCTCGCGATCCAGCATCGGGCTTCGCAAGTGAATCTGGTCGGGCAGCTCGAAGAAGAACTCGGCCAGACATATGGGAGCGTCTGGTTCGATAACGACACCGGGGAATTCGTCGTTCCGGTTGCCACTGCAGGCGATGGGCGAGCCGCGACCGAAGCGAGCAAAGTTGCCGTCGAAGAAGAGTTCTCCTCGGCGTCCCTCGGCGACGATTTTCGAACGGAAGTCGTCAGTTACAGCACCGAGGAACTTGAAGAAGCACAGGACGAATTGAGTCAGGAACTTGTGCGTTTCGCGGAAGAAAGTCCAATAGAGACGGCGATCGATCCAGAATCCAACGCGGTGGAAGTTCGGCTGTCCACCGGGATGGTGGCGGCGTCCCGCGAAGAGGTCGAAGCTGTCGCACGGGGCGCCGGCGTCCGCACGGAGGTGGTGCGACTCGACCCCGAGGCGTTCGAAGCTTCGCCGGATGGCTGCAACGAAGCGAGCCGACTTTGCGATCTCCCGGTTCGAAGCGGGGAGGCGATGTATGGCGGCCCCGAATGGCCGAAAGAAGGCCAAATGTGGAGCGAGATCTGCACGGTCGGCTTTCGGGCTAACGGCAACGACGGACATAAGTACATCCTGACGGCGGGGCATTGCACGAAGCAAGAAGAGAAACCTGCGGGTCCGACCCTTTGGTCGTGGGAAACGACTGATACGGCCGGCTACAAGCATTACATCGGCCGTACCGCCCAATACCAATACCCAGGGAAGGACTGGGCGAAAATCGATGCGACCGGGACCTGGGCCGATACGCCTCCGTGGCCGACCGAGGCTGCATATTGGGGCTCGACCTACGAATACCCGATAGAAGGAGAAGCTCGGCCTTACGTAGGTGAGACGCTGTGCCATATAGGCATGAACACCGGTACGAGTTGCGGGATCGTCGCGGGAGAAAACCTAAATATAACCTACGACAAAAATGTCCCAGAACTTGAAGCGAAGATGAACGGCTTGTTCGAAGTCAAAGGCAGTGGTCTCATTGTCGGGGGTGGAGACAGCGGCGGCCCTGTGATCGCGCAAAATGTTGCTCTCGGAGTGGTGTCGGGGAGCGGCATAGAAGGAACGCCGATGTTCTTCAACGACATCACCGAAGCGACCGCTGAACTCAACGTCAACATCGCCGGGCCCGGGATCACCGAAGTGATCACCGGATCTACGATCGGCACGCCGACCACCACGAGCGCCGTGGTCTCCGGGCAGGTGGACCCGCACGGGTTTCCGACGGAATTCGCCTTCGAATGGGGCCAGTCGAGCCTTAACCACCTGACGACGTACGGCGAAGCCGGGGCCGCTCAGGGGTTCACCGCCGTGTCGAAGAACATCGAAGGGCTCGAACCAGCGACTACCTATAAGTATCGGATCACCGCGACCAACGGGTTCGGCACCGCGACGGGCGCTGAAGGGACTTTCACCACCGCACCCGCGCCTCCGGTCGTGCTGACCGAAATGGCCGAAGGGGTCAAGAAGGAATCCGCGAAACTCTGGGCCTCGATCAACCCGCTCGGGTCGCCGACCTCCTATCACTTCGAATACGGAACGACCACCTCCTACGGCTCGGCGGCGCCAATGGGCTTCGAATCGGTCGGGTCCGGCAGGACTCCGGTACGGGTGTCGCAGAAAATCAGCGGTCTGAAAGCGGCGACTACCTACCACTACCGGGTGAAGGCCTACAGCGAAGGCGGCACCTCATATGGGCTGGACGGGACGTTCACGACGCCGAGCACCCCGGCAGTCACCGCCGAAGCGGCGAGCTACGTCAACACGCTCGAACCGCAGCTGAACGCGACGATCAATCCCGAACGCGCGGACACCCACTACCAGTTCGAATACGGCACGACTGAAAGCTACGGCACCAAAGTCCCGATCCCCGCTGCGGACATCGGCACCGCCGGGGTCCCGGTGGCGGTCGAACGAGGGGTGAAAGGCCTCGCGCGGAGCACTACCTACCACTACCGGGTCACCGCTGAAAACGAAGTCGGCGTCGTCCACGGGGCGGACCGGTCGTTCACGACGCTGCCGCCCTGCAAAGGAGCGGAAGCGAAATGCGTCTGGTCGCTTCAGGAAGCCTCGAACCCGTCGTCGGCGGAACGGTTCGAACTGAAGGGCGTCTCCTGCTCCGCGGCCACCTCCTGCGTGGCGGTCGGCAAGAACCTCTACAACGGCAAGTCCTTTGTCGATCGCTGGAACGGCAGCAGCTGGTCATTGTTCAGCGGCACGGTGAACGGGGAAATGAAGCATCTCTCCTGCGTGGCCGCAGGCTGTCTGGTGGTCGGCACCGTCGGTGGAGCGGCGCAGACCTGGTGGGTCGGCGAAATCAGCGGATTGTCCGGGTGGGCCATCTATCCGATGACGCCGCCGGTGCCTGCCGGAGCGTCCGAAACGAAGCTCGAGGACGTCGACTGCATGTCGACCTCGGCCTGCACGGCCGTCGGCTCCTACAAAGGCCCCGAAGGGACCTACCACCCGCTGGTCGAGCGCTGGAACGGCACCGCCTGGTCGCTGCAGAGCGCTCCGAACCCGGCAGAAGGCAGCGCCCAGAACGCGATGTTGAGCGTGTCCTGCAACTCGAACGGCTGCATCGCGGTTGGCGAAGCGGCGGGTAAGCCGGTGGCGGAGACCTGGATCAGCGGGACCTGGGCGCTCAGCTCGGCCAAACTGCCGACGGGCGCCAAAGGCGGCAAGCTCTCGTCGATCTCCTGCAACAGCTCGTCTTGTGTTGCGGTCGGCAATTCATATGAATCGGCCGGTCAGGAAAAAGCGCTCGCCGAGAGCTTCAACGGCATCGCCTGGTCGTTGATGAGCGCTCCCAGTCCCGCAGAAGCCAAAGGCTTCGTCGAACTGGCCGGCGTCTCCTGCCCCTCCGCTACCGCCTGCACGGCGACGGGTTACTACGCGCCGAGCGTCAGCGGCGGCATGCCGACCGAAATGAGGACGCTGGTCGAGGCGTGGAACGGAAGCTCTTGGAGCATCCAAGCGTCGCCCAACGCGGCCCAGAGATACAACCTGCTGGTCGACGTCTCATGTACCTCCGCGAGCGCCTGTACCTCGGTCGGCGAGGACTCGCCCGGCTTCGGGCAGAACCCCGAATCGCTCGCCGAGCGTTGGAATGGCTCCCTCTGGTCGACCCAGGTCGTCGTCAACCCCGAACTGCCGATCGAAACCGAACTGAAGGCCGTCTCCTGCTCGTCGAACACGCTCTGTATCGGCGTGGGCAAGAACCTGTTCGCGGAAAAGGGCTTCGTCGAGGTGTGGAACGGGACCAGCTGGATGGTCGCCTCGAGCTTCGCGGGGGAAATGCGGAAGATCTCCTGCAACTCGGGAGGCTGCATCACGGTCGGGGTCAAGGGAGGCGTGGCGGAAGCGTGGCTTGTCTTCCAGATCGGTGGGGCCTGGACGATCACCTCGATGAGTCCGACGTTGCCGTCCGGCGGTACCGAAACGGTTCTCTCGGGCCTCTCCTGTAGCGCCAGCACGGCCTGCACCGCCGTTGGCTCCTACAAAGGCCCCGAAGGGACCTACCACCCGCTGGTCGAGCGCTGGAACGGCACCGTCTGGTCGTTGCAGAGCGCCCCGAACCCGGCCGGAGGCAGCGCCCAGAACGCGATGCTGGGTGTCTCCTGCACGGGCGCCCCCTCCTGCGTGGCGGTCGGCGAAGCGGCCGGAAAGCCGGTGGCGGAGACCTGGAACGGAAGCAGCTGGTCGCTCTCGGCGTCGCCGCCACTGCCGGCCGGCGCCAAAGCCGCGACCTTCGCCGCGGTCTCCTGCGGGTCGTGGAAAGCGTGCATGGCGGTCGGTTCGTCCAACGAAGGTGCCGGGACCGAAAAGTCGCTCGCCGAGCGCTGGAACGGCAGCGCCTGGTCGATCGTCCCGACACCCGCGCCCGCCGGGGCCAAAGGCTTCGTCAACCTCACCGACGTGGCCTGCCTCTCGCCGAACGCGTGCTTCGCGGCCGGCTCATACGCACCGGAAGTGAGTGGCGGCGCCCCGGTCTCGCTGAAATCGCTGGTCGAGAGCTGGGAAGGCACCGAATGGTCCGTCCTCACCAGCCCGAACCTCGCGAGCCAGACGTTCAACTCGCTCGCTGGGATCTCGTGCTCGACCTCGATCGACTGCACCGCGGTCGGCGGCGCCACCTCGAGCCTCACCAAACGGCCACCGGTGCAGTTGGCGATGCGGTTCGAATAGGACCCTCACAGCGCGGTCGACCGCGGCGGGTCACTCAGCGATAGGTGACGAGCTCGCGGTCGACCGCCTCCAGGTGGGAGTGGTCGTTGAAGGAGACGACGTTGGTGCCGGTCGAGCCGATCGCCAGCTTGGTCACGCCGGCGTTGACCAGGGTGCGATTGAGGGCCGCGAAGACCTCTGCCGGGGCGCCGAGGAGGGCCCCGATGACCGCGGCGATCGCCCCGCCGGAAGTGACTACCACCGCTGTCTCGCCGGCGCCGAGGTCGGTTGCCAGCTCGCTCAGCGCGGCTGGCCCGGCGCCGCTGAACTGGGGCCAGGTCTGGGAGGTCGGGCTGCGCTCGGCGTGGGCGACCCACTCGGCCAGCGCCGGTTCGAGCGCCGCTTGGAAGCCGCGGTTGGTCAGCGTCTCGCCCGCCCCGTCGGACTGGAGGCGGATGGAGGAGTCGCTGTGGTGGGTGAGGACGTCGTCGGGGTCGAACTCGTCCCAGCGCGGCTCGATCTCGAGCTCCGGCGCGCCGAGGGCGGTGAAGGCGGCCGCCGTTTCGTGCTGGCGGCGGAGGGTGCCGGTGATCAGGCGCGCCGGGCGGTAGCCGCGCTCGGCCAGCGAAGCGGCGACGATCTCGGCCTGCCGCCGGCCGGGCTCGGAGAGGACGTCGTAGTCGGCGGCGCCGAACGACGCCTGGCCGTGGCGGACGAGGAGCACGGTGGGCATGTGGGGATTATCGACAAGGCATGGGGAGTGCGGCTCGCCGGTCGGCGCCCCCGGGCGTCGGGTCGCGCCGATGCGCCGCCCGATCTTCACCGACGAGCACGCCCTCTTCCGCGACTCAGTGGCCGAGTTCTGCCGCCGCCACGTCCGCCCGAACATCGACCGCTGGCGCGAGGAGGGCTGGACCGGCCGCGAGATCTGGCAGGAGGCGGGCCGTCAGGACTTCATCGGGCTGGCGATGCCGCCCGAGTACGGCGGCGCCGGCATCGGGATGACCAAGTCGAAGGCGGGCTCCGACCTCGCCGGCCTTCGCACCCGGGCCGTCCGCGACGGCGACGGCTGGATCCCCAACGGGGCCAAGACCTTCATCACCAACGGCAGCAACGCGGACCTGGTCGTGGTCGCCGCGCGCACCGGGGAGGGCCGCAAGGACGTCACCGTCTTCCTCCTCGACGGCGACGCCGAGGGCTTCAGCCGCGGCCGCAGGCAGGAGAAGGCGGGCAGCACGAGGCCGACACCGCCGGGCTCTTCTTCGAGGACGTGAGGCCGCCGCCGAGAGGGCCGGGCCTGTGGGGAGAGGTGGAGGTGCGGGTCCGTGCGGGTCTCGGGAGCGATTCATGACGAAGGCGGGTGGGTCAGACCGGTCAAGAAGACATGTGTGGAGTTTCGGTTCCTAGGCAACCGAAACTCCACACGGAGACCTTTGACCGGTGAGATCCGGACGCCTCCGTCACGTGACCGTGACGCCTTCGTCCCGTCCTCCCCTGAAGACCTCCCGTCCCCGGCGTCTCGGAGGCGGCCTCAGCCTGCCCGGGTCGCCTCCGAGACGCCCGGGCCCGCCGTCCCCAGCTGCTCTGGCCCAGGCCCGTTCGCCCCAACGGACTGCGCGGCCCGATCCCCGGTGGCGGAGAGATCGAGGATCTCTTGGTGGAGATCCAGACCGCGGCGCTCCCAGGCGGTGCGCCAGTCGTTGATGTGTCGGCGCATGACCGCGGCGGCGGTGTCGGGATCGCGGACTTCGATCTCCTCGACGATGCGGCGGTGGTATTTGGTCGCGTGTTCGGCCATGTCGCGGGTGTCCATGAAGCGGTAGAGCGCCGGCATCAGGAGCTGGGAGATCGGCTCGCGGGCGATGATCAGGGCCGGGTTGGCGGAGATCTCGGCCAGCATCGAGTGGAATTCGACGTCGAGCCGGCTCCACTCGGCCAGGTGGCCGAGGTGCTTTTCCTGCGCCGCCATCGAGTCGTGCAGTTCTTTCAGGTCGCTTCTGTCGGCGCGGATCGCGGCGAAGCGGGTCAGCTCGGGGTCGAGGGTCATCATCGCCTCGTGCAGGTGGTGGAAGGTGACGTTGTGCTGGCGCAGCACGCGGCGCAGCACGCGGAAGCCGGGGTCCTCGCTGCGGTCGGCGACGACCATGATCCGCGGGCTCGCCCGTTCGACCAGGCCGCCCTGTTCGAGGATCCGCAGCGCCTCGCGCACGGTCGAGCGGCTCACCCCGGCCTGCTCGGCGAGCGCGCTCTCCGAGGGCAGACGGTCGCCGACGCGCAGATCGCCGGAGGTGATCCGCTCGCGCAGCAGCCCCGCCAGCTGCTCATATGCTCGGGCAATTTTTATCGGCTGGACAAGTGACGGCTGCGTGCTCATGGCCTACCCCGCGAAAACGTCATGTGAAAAGCCTATCCCTCGGTTACGAGGGCATCCGCGGCGCTCGAAACGGCTTTGGAGGTTGGCAACAATGCCCTCTCCAGATCCGGGCTGAACGGCATCGGTACCGAAGGGGTACCGATTCGTCGCACCGGGGTTCGTAATTCGTCGAAAAGGTCGGTGGAGATGCGGGCCGCGATCTCCGCCCCGGCGCCGAAATCCTGCACCGCCTCGTGGACGATCAGCAGGCGCCCGGTCTTCCGCACCGAGGCGACGATCGTCTCCCAATCGAGCGGCGCCAGCGAGCGCAGGTCGATCACCTCGAGCGAGGCGTCGCCTTCCTCGGCGGCGGCGAGGCAGGTGCGCAGCATCTGACCGTAGGTGACGACGGTGACCTGCTCGCCGGCGCGGGCGACGCGGGCCTTGCCGAGCGGCAGCGGGTTGGCATCGATGTCGCCCTTCGAGCCGTAGAGGCGGCGGTTCTCGACGAAGACGACGGGGTTCGGGTCGCGGACCGAGGCCAGCAGCAGGTCGCGGGCGTCGGCGACCGTCGCCGGCAGCACCACTTTGAGGCCGGGGACGTGGGCGAACCAGGCCTCGAGGCTCTGCGAGTGCTGGGCGCCCGCCGCTTTGCCGGCGCCGGTCTGCATGCGGAAGACGACCGGGATTTCCAACGCCCCGGCGGTCATGTAGCGGAGCTTCGCCGCCTGGTTCAGGATCGGGTCGAGGCAGACGCCGACGAAGTCCATGAACATGATCTCGACGATCGGCCGCAGCCCGGTCATCGCGGCGCCGACCGCGGCGCCGACGTAGCCCATCTCGGAGATCGGCGCGTCGATCACCCGCTCCGGGCCGAAGCGCTCAAAGAGGCCGCGGGTGACGCGGAAGATGCCGCCGCCCGCGCCGACGTCGATGCCGATGACGACGACCCGCTCGTCCTCTTCGATCGCCGTCGCCATGCCCTCGTTGAGGGCCTCGATGTAGCGTCGCTCGGCGACGGGGGCCTCAGCTGCCGAAGACATCCGCGTAGGCCTCCTCGGGGTCGGGGGCGGGGAGGGTGCGGGCGCGCTCGACCGAGGCCTCGACCTGGGTGGCGGCGTCGGTGCGGATCTGTGCCAGCTCACTGGTGGTCGCCTCACCGCTCTCGGTCAGCCGCGCGGCGGAGACCTGGAGCGGGTCGCGCTCCCGCCAGGCGTCGATCTCGTCCTCGGGCTTGTAGGGCTGCGAATCGCCCTCGTAGTGGCCGTGCCAGCGGTAGGTCTCGGCCTCGATCAGGAAGGGGCCCTTGCCGGCCCGGCAGCGCGCCGCCGCCTCGGCGGTCAGCGTGGCGACCGCGACGACGTCGTTGCCGTCTACCGCTCGCGCCTCGATCCCGTAGGCGCCGCAGCGATCGACCACCGCGGGAACGCGGGTCAGCGTGCGGCTGTCGGAGAACTCGGCGTAGATGTTGTTCTCGCAGACGAGGACGACCGGCAGGTCCCAGATCGCGGCCAGGTTGACGGCCTCGTGGAAGGCGCCCTGGTTGACCGCGCCCTCGCCGAAGAAGGCGACCGCGACGCGGCCCTGGCGCAGGTGCTTGCTCGACAGCCCGGCGCCGACCGCGAGCGGCAGGGAGGCGCCGACGATCGCGTTGGCGCCGAGCAGGCCGTGGGTCGGATCGGCGACGTGCATCGAGCCGCCCTTGCCGTGGCAGATGCCGGCGCCGCGGGCGAAGAGCTCGGCCATCATCGAGTCGACCTCCATCCCGCGGGCCAGGCAGTGGCCATGGCCGCGGTGGGTGGTGGCGACGTAGTCGTCGTCCTGGAGCGCCCGGCCGACGCCCGCGGCGACCGCCTCCTGGCCCAGGGAAGTGTGGACGAAACCGGGGATCTCGCCGTCGCGGTAGAGCTCGGCGACCCGAGTCTCGAAGGCGCGTATGAGCGCCATCGTGGCGAACAGGTCGCGCTCGGGGACGGGTGGGGAGGCGGCCTGCGCAGGCTCAGTATTTGTGCTCATTGTCGCTCAATATATGCCAGAGTGTCCGTCTGTTGCAAGGTAAAAAAGGAGTTTGACGGCTATTGACGTGCCCTGTAGGGTCGATAGTCAGACGATAATCCGGAATGGCGGTGGGAGGCTCTTCGGCTCGTCGCTGGTTCGTTCGGGAAGAGGAGAGAGTCGTTCCGTTGATCACCGAGGTGGTGCTGCCGCAGATGGGTCTCGAGGTCGCCGAGGGCGTCGTCTTGGCGCTGCCGATCGCGGTTGGTCAGACCGTCGCCGAGGGCGATGTGATCGCCGAGGTCGAGACCGACAAGGCGATCGCCGAGGTGCCTGCGTCGCGCGCCGGGGTGATCGTCGCGATCGAGGTCGCGCTCGAGGAGACGATCCCGATTGGCACCGTGATCGTCCGGATCGCCGACTCCGCCGACGAGGTCGTATCCGCGTCCGCGACGCCCGCCACCGAGCCCGCGGATGCCGAGCCCGCCGCTGACGCGACCGCCGCCGGCGGGCCGGTCACGGTCGCGGCCGCTCCTGTCGCCACGACTTCCAACGGGGCCTCCGCCGAACCGGCCGACGGGGCGCGCCGCCTTCGCGCCGCCCCGATCGCCCGCCGGGCCGCGGCCGCGCACGGCATCGACCTTCAACTTGTCACCGGGACCGGCCCGTCCGGACGCATCACGCTCGGTGACGTCGAGCGGGCCGTCGCCGAGCGCGATGAGTCTCCCGCCGAACCCCAGACGCCCGTCGTCGGCACCCCCAACGCATCCGGCGGCGGGCGTCTGGAACCTCTCTCGGCGACGCGCCAGTCGATCGCCCGCCGGCTGACCGAGTCCCAGCTGGTTCCCCAGTACACCCTGACCAGGGAGATCGACGCCGGCTGGCTGCTCGCCGAGAAGTCGCGCCTGACCGCCGCGGGCCCGGTCAAGGTCGGCGTCCTCGACCTCCTGCTGGTCGGCTTGGCCGAGACGATCTCCCGCCACCGCCAACTGGCCGCCTCCTTCGTCCCCGGCCGCGACGGCGAGCCTCCCGCTTACCGTCACCCTGAGGCGATCGACCTCGGCGTCGCCGTCGCCACCGACCGCGGCCTCCTGGTCCCCGTGATCCGCGGCGCCGAGTCCCGCACCGTCTCCGAGCTGGTGCTGGAGCGCAGCCGTCTCATCGACCTGACCCGCGCCGGCCGACTCGGCCCGGCCGACATGGGCGGCGCCGCGGCGACCCTCTCCAGCCTCGGCACGTTCGGCGTCGACCAGTTCACCGCGATGCTGAACCCGGGGGAGAGCGCGATCCTCGCCGCCGGGCGGGCGGTCGAGCGGCTGGTCCCGCGCGAGCGCGGCATCGCTGTGGCGCCGATGATCTCGCTCACCTTCACCTTCGACCACCGGGTCGTCGACGGCGCCGTCGGCGGCGCCGCCCTCTCCGAGCTCGCCGACCTCCTCGAAGGGAGCATGGAGTGGCCGACATGAGCGAGGACGCAGCAGGGCTGGCCCTGGTGTTGGGCGGCTCCTCCGGGATCGGCCGCGCCTGCGTCGAGGCTCTCGACGCCGCCGGCTGGTCGACGGCGGTGTTCGACCTGAAGCCCGCCCCCGAGGAAGACGCCACCGCCCTCGACGTCCGCGACCGCGAGGCGGTCTTCGACGCCGTCGCCGAGCTGGTCGATTCGACAGGGCCGCTCGGCGCCGTCGTCTATGCCGCCGGCACCGCCCGGGTCACGCCGATCCTCGAGGTCGAGCCGAAAGAGTGGGATCTGGTCCTCGGCGTCAACCTCTCCGGCGCCTTCCACGCCCTCCAGGCCACCGCCCCCCACATCGCCGATGGCGGCTCCTTTACCGCGATCTCCTCGATCGACTCGCAGGCGCCGGTCCCCGGCCTCGCCCCCTACTGCGCCTCGAAGGCGGGCCTCGAGGCGCTGGTCCGCTCGGCCGCGCTGGAGCTCGGCCTCGCCGGGGTCCGCTGCAACGCGGTCCTGCCGGGGCTCGTCCGCACGCCCCTAATGGAGACGCAGCTGGCGCGGCCCGGGGTCGAAGAAGCCTTCCTCGCCCAGACGCCGCTGCGCGGCATCGCCGCCGGCGCCGAGATCGGCGACGTCGTCGCCTTCCTCGCCTCGCCCGCGGCGCGCTGGATCACCGGCGCCTCGATCCCGGTCGACGGCGGCATGGCACTTACCGAGCACCCGAAGCTGCACTAACGCACGAAGGAAAGGACCCCCGAAGATGGCAACCGAGCAACAGTCCCTGTCGAACGGCATCAGCGTCGACAGGGCCGAGCAGCTCCTCAGCGAATTCGTCGCCATCCCCAGCGTCGTCGGCGACAAGACCACCGCGCACCTCTGGATGACCGCGCGGCTCGAGGAGATCGGGATGACGGTCGAGCACTACCCGGTCGAGGGCCGCACCGCCCCGCTCGTGCTCGGCGTCATCGAGGGACAGGGCGACGGCCCCGGGGTCCTCTTCGACGCCCACTTCGACACCGTCCACGCGGTCCCCGAGGACTGGACCCACAACCCCTGGAAGCCGTTCATCGAGGACGGCGTCCTCTACGGGCGCGGCGCGGTCGACTCGAAGGGCACCGTGGTCGCGATGCTGATGGCGGCGAAAGCGGTGGTCGACTCCGGCCGCCCGCGCAGCGGGCCGATCTACCTGATGTCCGACTCCGACGGCGAGGACGGCTTCCGCGGCGCGGCGCTGATGCGCGACATCGGGATCATGGATCGGATCGGCACCGTCTGGTCGGCCGAGGCGACCTCCAACACCGGCGTCGAGATCGCCTATCCCGGCATCTCGACCTGGAAAATCACCGCGGTCGGCAAGACCGCCCACCCGACCGAGCCCGAGCACGGGATCAACGCGGTGACCAAGATGGCGAAGCTGGTGCTGGCCGTCGACGAGGGGCGCCTCGACCTGCCGCAGGGGACCTCGAAATGGTTCACGCCGCGGGTCACGATCAACGGCATCCGCACCCGTCCGGGCGGCGGCTGGGCGATCCCGGGACGCTGCGACGCGGTGCTCTCGGTGCTCTCCCCGGCGGGCGCCTCGCTGGCCGAGGTCCGCGGCGCGATCGACGCCTTCCTGCGGAAGATCGAGAAGGAGGACGGCGAGGTCCGCTTCGAGCGGAAAATCCTGCCGATGGGGGCGGGCCGGCTCTGGCTGCACCCCGGCGAGTCCGACCCCGACAGCCCTGGCGTGAAGGCATTGGCAGCGGCGATCGAGGGGGCCGGCCGCTCCCCCGAGGTGCGCAAGTTCAACGGCGGCTGGGTCGACTCGGTCGAGATGATGAAACCGGGTGGGAACGGCTACGACACCCCCACCACGATCACCTTCGGCCCCGGTGACTTCGAACTCGCCCACACCGTGGACGAGCACATCCCGCTGGCCGAAGTCGCCGAGGCGGCCGAGATCTACGCCACCGCGACCCTGGATCTACTCACCTGACGACGAGGAGAGGAGATGACCGAAAGCCATATGCGGCGCGCCTTCACGGCGCTGTCGCGGATCACCCCGGCGGCCGCGGCCGTCACCAGCATCGACCGCCTCCTGCGCCTGGTCACCGAGCAGGCCGCGGCGCTGGTCGGCGTCGAGCGCTGCTCCATCTATCTGCGCGAAGAGCGGGCGAACCTGTTCCGCGGCTGCACCGGCTGCAGCAAAGGGAGCCCCCTGCCCGACGATTTCAAGCGTTGGGTGGCGGGCGTGCCCGCCGACGGGGTCACCCGGGAGGTGCTGGAGACGCGGCTGCCGGTCGTCGTCGCCAACGCTCGTCAGGACGAGCGGATGGTGAAGTCGACCGTCCGTCACTGGCAGATTCGCTCGCTGCTCGAGGCGCCGCTGGTCGTCGATGGCCAGGTCATCGGGCTGCTCTTGATGGACGACGTCGACGCCCAGCATGAGTTCAGCCCTGACGAGGTCGAGCTGGCGCGCTGCTTCGGCGACCTCGCCGGCGGGCTGATCGTCCAGACCCGCACGCGGCTCGAGCTGCAGGCGAAGCTGGGGGCCGCGGGCCGACAGCTGAACGCGCTGCGGCGGGCGACGGCCGTCGACGAGCGGCTCTCGGACCTGGTGCTGGAGGGTCGCTCGCTCACCGACCTGACCACAACGCTGGCGGAGCTGCTCGGGCGGCCCTGCGCGCTCTTCCTCCCTGACGGCCGGCCGGTCGCGGCGGCGGCGCCGGAGATGTCGCCGGAGGCGTCGGTGCCGCGGCTGCTCGAGCCGGGCGTCGTCGCCCTGCCGGAGGTCCGTAAGGCGCTGGCCGAGAACGAGGGCCGTCGCGCCTTCGTCGTCGGCCCGGTGCCGGCGGCGGGGCTGCTGCACCGCCACGTGGTCGCCCCGATCATGCTCGGCGACGAGCTCTGGGGACGGCTCGCGGTGATGGAGCACAAGACCCGCTTCACCGGCGGCGACGTGGTCGCCGTGCGCCGGGCGGCGAAGCTGATCGCCCTGCAGGTGAGCTCGGAGCGCAAGGCGGCGGAGGCCGACTGGAACGCCGGCGCCTCGCTGGCGGCCGAGCTCCTCGGCGGCGGCTCCGACGCGACCACCGCCCGGCGGCGGGCCGATCGGCTCGGGGTGCGCCTCGACGCCGAGCGGCTGGTCGTGGCGATCGGCTCGCGCTCGGGGAGCGAGGCGGACGCGCCGGACTTCCGCGCGGTCGCCTCGGCGTTCGAGCGCGAGGCGCCGGAGCTGACCGCCCACGTGACCGCGCTGAAAGGCGGGGTGGCGGCGCTGGTCGAGGTGCCGGCCGGCGTCGATCCGAGCGAGTTCGCGACGCTGGAGCGGGACCGCTTCGAGGCGATCCGCGCCTCGCTGACCGGGTCGCGGCGGCTGATCGCCGGGGTCTCGGCGGTGCGCAGCGGACCGGAGGGATACCGGACCGCCCACAGCGAGGCGCGCCAGGTAGTCGAGTGCATCCGCCGCTACTCGCCGCGCGACGGGCGGGCGCTCTTCACCGCCGAGGAGCTCGGGGTCGGCAGCCTGCTGCTGTCGAGCTCCGACAGCGAGGCGATGGCGACCTTCGCCGAGCAGACGGTCGGCGAGCTTCTGCTGGAAAACTCGAAGGCCGACCTGCTGACGACGCTCTGTTCGTTCTTGGACAACATGGGCTCGATCCGCGGCTCGGCCGCGGCGCTCGAGGTCCACGAGAACACGATCCGCTACCGCCTCTCGCGGATCGAGGAGCTGACCGGGCTGGCCGTCATGCACGACCCCGACGCCCAGCTGCGGGCACGGCTCTCGCTGCTCGTCCTGCTGTTGCAGGGGCGGCTCCCGTCCGGCGTCGCCACCGCGCCGCCGGCCCTGGCAGCCGTCGCCGCGATGCCCGACCTGGAGGCGGTGCCGAGCTAGGGAGCGCCCCGCCACGGTTCTTCGTTCTTCGCTTCACAGCCCGCGGTTCTCCCGCCTTTGGGAGAACTCCCAGTACCTCGTGGCAGCCCTCGAACGAGGGCTGCCGTCGGGCGGCTATGTTCGCGCCGTGGCTCTGGTCCATCTTCTCGGCGTCGCCTTGACCCCCCGCTTCCGGCTGGGCGGCACTCCCGCCGATCTCGCCCGGGAGGCGCTCGCCGGGGCGCTGGACGACGCCGCGCCGCGGCCCGCTCGATGGCCCCCGCAGCAGCGGGGTGATCGTCAACATGGCCTCGATCTGCGGTGACGAGAAGATCCCTGAGCTGCCCCGACGCGCCTTTGAAGTAGCTGGAGTGAGTCTTTTCGATCGTCGCCAAGGAGTCGGCGCTGACAGGACGATGTTCAGGCGACCACCCCAATCGGCCCGCTCGGCCCTCCCATAAGCCGCCAGCGCGGCGTCATAGTCGGTTCCGAATCCCTGGACCTCAGTCGTGCTGGTTGCCGGGTCAACGGTGATCAGAAAATGCCTGATGTCGTCAAGGCTCATCGGGTCCGTTCATTCAAGGTAACCCGCTAGGCGGGCACACCGGTCAGGCCGGTTCGTCACCGCCTAGGCGATCGCTCGCCAGGAGCGGTCGAGATCTGCCGGCGCGTCGCCCAAGGGGGGAGAGCACCTGGCCCCAGGCCCTTGGGTCAGTGGTGCCGAGAACGCGGAAGCAATGGATCAAGCGCCTGCTCGAGGAAGGCTGGTCGAAGGAGCGAGGCGGCAACCACCAAGTCAAGATGACCAAGCCGGGCCGTCGCCCGATCATCCTCCCGGAGATCCATCGACGCGCCTACTCGAAGGGCTTCGAGGCGCAGTTGGAGCGGAAGCTGAGAAGGGTCCGCCGGGTGGCTTGAACGGTCGCGGAACTTAGAGGAGTTGACTAGTGTCGATGGCGACGATGGAGCAGCGACTGCACGTAAACGCGCGCGAAGAGGAGGGATCCTTCTGGGCGACGGTCGATGAGTATCCCGGCGTCTTCGCCGCCGGGGACGACCTTGAGGAGCTACGGGCGAGCATTGAGGAGGGGATCTGCTTGATGGAAGCCGGGCCGGGCGAGGATCTGCCGAGTCTGCGGCTCTCCAGGCTTCGGCCCGGGCCAGATGAATCGACCGCCGCCGCCGACCTCGCCCCTGCCTGAGCTCTAGGGCAGCTCGCCGGTGCGTTCGCGGGCGAGAGCGGCCAGGGCGGGGACGCCGGCCTCGAGGCCGGCGAAGTATGGGTCGGCCGTGGTGCCGGCGCCGAAGCGGCGGAAGCTGCCCTCGAGGAAGATCGCGGCCTTCCAGATCGCGAGGACCTGGTACCAGGGGAGGGCGTCCAGGGGGCGGCCGGTCTGGGCGGCGTAGCGGGCGGTGAGGAAGTCGCGGCCGGGGAAGCCGGCGCCGCGGGTGAGGGAGGAGAGGTCGGAGACGGGGTTCGGCGGGTCGGTGGGCTCAGACCACATCGCGGTCATGTAGCCGAGGTCGGCGAGGGGGTCGCCGATCGTCGCCATCTCCCAGTCGAGGATCGCGGCGAGGCGGGTCGGGGAGGGGGCCATCATCACGTTGCCCAGCCGGTAGTCGCCGTGGACGACGGTCGAGGGCGGCGAGTCGGGCAGGTTGGCGGCGAGCCAGTCGGCGACCGCGTCCAGATCGGGCAACGGTCGGGTCGCGTTCGTCTCGTAGAGGCCGCCGAACCGCTTCAGCTGGCGTTCGAGGTAGCCGTCGGGACGGCCGAATTCCGCCAGGCCCGCGGCGCTCGGGTCGAGCGCGTGCAGCTCGACCAGCCCGTCGACCAGGCGCTCGGCGATCGCCTCCGCCTCGCCCACCAGCCCGGCCGGCATCTCCTCGGTGAGCACGTGGCCGTCGATCCACTCCATCACGTAGAAGGGCGCGCCGATCACGCTTTCGTCCTCGCAGGTCCCCAGCACCTCAGGCACCGGGGTGCCGTGTGGGCGCAGCGCGCTCAGCAGGCGCGCTTCGCGGACGACGTCATGTGCGGAGGGCGGCAGCGGCCCGCGCGGCGGCCGACGCAGGACCACTCGGGCGCCCCCGCGCTCGACCAGGAAGGTGAGGTTCGAGTGGCCCTCGCCGATCGGGGCGATCCGCGCCGCGCCGTCGCCGATCCCGAGCGTGTCGAGGTATGCCTCGAGCGGCTCGGCGGGGGCGAGCTCCGCCAGGTCGGCGGCGGTCACGGCCCGGCGACCGGATCTGCGCGGCGGGCGGCGCGGGCGCGCAGTTGGCGGCGGGCGATCGACCAGAGGTGGGTCTCGGTCGGACCGTCGTAGATGCGGAACGGGCGCACCTCGTTCATCAGCCGGGCCAGCGGCCCGTCGCCGGAGACGCCGGTCCCACCACACACCTGGACCGCGTTGTCGACCACCCGGTTGACCGCCTCGGCGACGTAAGCCTTGGCGACCGAGGACTCGTGTTTGGCCGACTCGCCGCGGTCGAGCGCCCAGGCGCAGCGCCAGATCAGCAGGCGGCTCGTCTCGATGTCGATCAGCGAGCGGGCGAGCTTCTCCTGCACCATCCCCAGCTCGCCCAGCGGCTGGCCGAAGGCTTCCCGGTCGGCGACGTAGTCGAGGGCGAAGTCATGGGCACGGCGGGCGGCGCCGAGCCAGCGCTCACAGTGGGTGAGGCGGGCGGGAGCGAGCCGCACCTGGGCGTAGCGGAAGCCCTCGCCGACGGACCCGAGCACGGCGTCGTCGGGCACCTCGCAGTCCTCGAAGAGCACTTCCGCGTGGCCGCCCGGGAAGGCCCGGTCGGTGACCTCGAGGATCCGCTCGATGCGGAAGCCGGGATTGTCGGCATCGACCAGGAACATCGTCGCCCCGGCGTCCCCGGCGAGCGCCATGCAGATCGTGAACGACGCCCCTTCGGCGCCGGTGATGAACCACTTCCGCCCGCTGATCGACCAGCCGGAGTCGGTCTTGCGCGCCGTCGTGCGCAGCATCGTCGGGTCCGAGCCGGCGCCCGGGGCGGGCTCGGTCATCGAGAAGCAGGAGCGGATCTCACCCGCCGCCAGCGGCACCAGGTAGCGTGCGCGCTGCTCCGGCGAGGCGATCAGGTCGAGCATGTGCATGTTGCCCTCGTCCGGCGCCGCGCAGTTCAGCGCCTGCGGCCCGAGCAGGCTGTAGCCGCACTCCTCGAGGATCACCGCGGTGCCGCGGTGGTCGAGCCCGAGGCCGCCGAGCTCCTCGCTCAGCTGCGGCCCGAACACGCCCCGCATCTTCGCCGCGTCCTGCAGCTCGGCACGCAGGTCCGCGGGGGTGCCGTGGGTCGAGACGTCGCGCGGCTCGGCCGGGATGACCACCTCCTGGATGAAGCCGGCGACCCGCTCACGCAGGTCGAGCAGCTCTGGCTCGAGCTCGAAATCGATCATTGCGCCGACAATAGCCACAGCCCGGCGAGGTTCCGAATCGTTTGCCGGGCGACCTTCGTGGGGTTCCACAAGCGCGAATCCGCCGGGCGAGGCCGACGACTGCGATCATGTCCCTGACCAAGGCAAGGAACGAGGAGGAGAGCATGGAGAACGGGAACGGCAGGCTGGGCGGCCGCGAGGTCGTCATCGTCGAGGCGGTGCGCACGCCGGTCGGGCGCGGCCATCTGGAGAAGGGCTACTACAAGGACCTTCACCCCTCGAACCTCCTCGCCAAGACCTACTCCGAGCTGATCGACCGCTCCGGCATCGACCCGGCCGAGGTCGGTGACGTGATCACCGGTTGTGTCCAGCAGTGGGGCGAGCAGGCGATCAACATCGGCCGCAACGCCTGGCTCGAGGCGGGCCTCCCGCAGGAGGTCCCGGCGACCACCGTCGACCGCCAGTGCGGCAGCGCCCAGCAGGCGGTCAGCTTCGCCGCCACCCTGATCGCCGCCGGCGTCCACGACGTGGTAGTCGGCGGCGGCGTGGAGCACATGGGCAAAAACTCCTTCGCCGCCGCGGGTCGGGTCGCGGCCGAGTGGGGCAACCCGTTCTCGAAAGAGCTGATGGAGCGCTACGACCTGATCCCCCAGGGGCTCTCCGCCGAGATGATCGCCGAGAAATGGGAGGTCCCCCGCTCCGAGCTCGACGAATTCGGCGTCCGCTCTCAGCAGCTGGCCAAACAGGCGACCGACGAGGGGCGCTTCGAGCGCGAGATGATCCCGATGCAGGTCAACGGCGACACCTACGTCACCGACCAGGGCCTGCGGGAGACCACGCTCGAGGGCCTCGCCGCGCTGAAGCCCGCCTTCAAGGAGGACGGGCGGATCACCGCCGGCAACTCCTCCCAGGTCTCCGACGGCGCCGCCGCGGTGCTGCTGATGAGCCGGGAGAAGGCCGACGCCCTCGGCCTCGCCCCGCGCGCCCGGATCTACGACATCACCACGGTCGGGGTCGACCCGGTGATCATGCTCACCGGCCCGATCCCGGCGACCGAGAAGCTGCTGGAGCGCAACGGGATGAAGATCTCAGACATCGACCTGATCGAGATCAACGAGGCGTTCGCCTCGGTCGTCGCCGCCTGGCAGCGCGAGCTGCAGCCGGACATGGACCGGGTCAACGTCAACGGCGGGGCGATCGCGATCGGCCACCCGCTCGGCTCGACCGGCGCCCGCCTCATCACCACCCTGCTCCACGAGATGGAGCGCTCCGACAAGGAGATGGGCCTGGTGACGATGTGCTGCGGCGGGGGCCTCGGCACCGGCACGCTGATCCAGCGGGTCTGAGTCAGATGGCCCAGGATTTGGGAGGCAAGACGCTCCTGGTCTCCGGCGGCAGCCGCGGGATCGGGCTGGCAATCGCAGTGAAGGCGGCGGCGGACGGGGCCAACGTGGCCCTGCTCGCCAAGACCGCCGAGCCGCACCCGAAGCTGGCGGGGACGATCTACACCGCGGCCGAGGAGATCGAGGCGGCGGGCGGCAAGGCGCTGCCGATCGTCGGCGACGTGCGCGACGAGGAGTCGGTCGCGGACGCCGTCGCGCAGACCGTGGAGAAGTTCGGCGGCATCGACATCGTCATCAACAACGCCTCGGCGATCGACCTCTCAGACCCCGAGTCGCTGGCGATGAAGAAGTACGACCTGATGCAGGAGATCAACGCGCGGGGCTCGTTCCTGCTCAGCCGCACCTGCGTGCCGCACCTGCGCAAGGGGTCGAACCCGCACGTGCTGACCCTGAGCCCACCGCTGACGATGGACCCGAAGTGGTTCTCCCAGCACCTCGCCTACACGATGTCGAAGTACGGGATGAGCATGGTCACCTTCGGCATGGCGGAGCGCTACCGCGAGGAGGGCATCGCCTTCAACTCGCTTTGGCCGCGGACGCTGATCGCGACGGCGGCGGTCGAATTCATCGTCGGCGGCGAGGAGGCGATGAAGCGCTCACGGACGCCGGCGATCATGGCCGACGCGGCCTACTCAATCCTCACCCGCGAGGGCCGCGAGTTCACGGGCAACTTCTGCATCGACGACGAGATCCTCGAGGGGGTCGACCTCGAGCAGTACAAGGCGTCGCCCGACGCCGAGCTGCAGATCGACATCTTCGTCGAGGAGAAGGCGTGACCGAGGGGGCGGCGCCCTTTCGGCTGGAGCAGGACGGGTCGCTGACCCACCTGATCCTCGAGCACCCGCCGCTGAACCTGTTCGACGCGGCGACTTTCGACTCGCTCGAAGCCTGCGTCGGCGAGCTGGCGGCGAGCCCGCCGCGCGGGGTGCTCGTGCGGGCGGTCGGCCGGGTGGGGTCCGCCGGGGTCGACGTGGCGGAGTTCGAGAAGCTGACGCCGACCACCGCCGGGCAGCTCTGGATGCGGCTGGTGGGGTGCGTCCGGGCGTTCGAAGCGCTGCCCTGCCCGACGATCTTCAGCGCCCACTCGCTGACCCTGACCGCGGCGTTCGAGCTCTCGCTCGGCTGCGACCTGATCGTTGCCGGCGAGAGCGCCACCTTCGGGCTGGTCGAGAACGTGATCGGGCTGACCCCGGGAATGGGCGGGACGCAGCGGCTCGCTGCCCGCGCGGGGGCGGCCCGCGCCCGCGAGTTCGTCATGACCGGCGACAAATACGACGCCGCGACGCTCTATTCGTGGGGCGTCATCAACAAGGTCTGGCCGGACGAGGAGCTGGAGGAGCGGGCGCTGGAGCTGGCCCGCCGGCTCGCCGACGGGCCGACGCTGGCGCACGCGGCGACGAAGCGGATGGTCGCCGCGCAGCAGGAGCGCGGGGTCGCCGGCGCCGACATCGTGATGCCGCAGGTGTCGGGCTCGCTGTTCGCCACCGAGGACCTGCAGAAGGCGGTCCGGACCTTCCTCGAGGAAGGCCCCGGCCACGCGACCTTCGAGGGTCGCTAGGCGAGCACCAGATCGACGTAGCCGTCGGCGATCTCCTCGGGGGCGAGTCGGCCGCGCGGGCGGTACCACTGGGCGGTGTGGTTGACCATCCCCAGCAGTGCCGATAGCTGCAGCCGCGGGTCGACGGCCGAGCCGTCGGATTCGGCCTGGGCTCGGGCGAGCACGTCCTCGACCAGCCGCTCGAAGCGCTTGCGGCTGTCGCGCACCTCCCGCCACTGGGCGCCGTGATCGATCAGGTGGCGCTCCTGCTGGAAGACCAGCATGTGGTCCTGGTGTCCGACCACGTTGGCGACCCAGCGGCGGACCAGGTCGCGAAGCTGCTCGGTCGCCAGCGCGTCGGTATTCACCAGCTCTTCGGCTTCGGCCAGCAGCGGTTCCATCAGCTGGTCGCAGATCGCGATCAGCAGTTGCTCCTTGCCGCTGAAGTAGTGGTAGATGCCGCCGGTCGCCTGTTCCAGCGCCTCGGCCAGTTCCGGCACCGAGGTCTGGTCGTAGCCGCGGCCGGCGAAGACGTGCGCCGCCCGTTCGATCAGGTCGGCGCGGCGGGCGTCCCAGCGGGCGCGCGTGGTCAGGGTCTCGGGTCGGGCCATCGGGCGGATCGTAGACAGGATCGCAGAATTGCTCGAAAGATCATTCAAACTTTGAACAATCTTTCGGTTATGCTGCCGCCATGTACTTCGATCTCGACGACGACACGAAGCTGCTCCAGCGCACGGTCCGCGAATTCGCGGTCGAGGAGGTCGCCCCGGTCGCGGAGGAGCTCGACCGCACCAAGTCCTTCCCCTACGAGCTGGTCGCCAAGATGGGCGAGCTGGGCTGGATGGGGATTCCCTTCCCGGAGTCGGTCGGCGGCGCCGGCGGCACCTCGCTGCAGTACGCGGTCGCGGTCGAGGAGCTGACCCGGATCGACTCCTCGGTCGCGATCACCCTCTGCGCCCACACCTCGCTCGGCACCCAGCCGGTCTACCTGTTCGGCACCGACGAGCAGAAAGAGCGGCTGATGCCAGACCTCTGCGCGGGCCGCAAGCTGGGCGCCTTCGGGCTGACCGAGCCGGAGGCGGGCTCCGACGCCGGCAACGTCCGCACCCGGGCGGCGCTCGACGGCGACGAATGGGTGATCGACGGGGCGAAGCAGTTCATCACCAACGCCGGCACCGAGATCTCCGGCCACGTCGCGATCACCGCCCGCACCGGCGCGGACGAGATCTCCAACCTGATCGTCGAGAACGGCACCCCGGGCTACGAGCAGGGCGAGCCGTACCGCAAGATGGGCTGGAACGCCTCGGACACGCGACCGCTCACCTTCGACGGCTGCCGGGTCCCGGCGGAGAACCTGCTCGGCCCGCGCGGCATGGGCTTCCGCCAGTTCCTCCAGGTGCTCGACGTTGGCCGCATCGGCGTCGCCGCGATGGGGGTCGGGTTGGCGCAGGGGGCGCTCGACGAGGCGCTCGCCTACGCCAAGGAGCGGCGCGCCTTCGGCCAGCCGATCTCCAAATTCCAGACGATCCAGGCGAAGCTCGCCGACATCTCGACCGAGATCGAGGCGGCCCGGCTGCTGGTGCTCAAATCGGCGGTGCTGAAGGACGAAGGGCGCAACTTCAGCCTCACCGCGGCGCAGGCGAAGCTGAAGAGCGGCCGGCTCGCGGTCCGCGCCGCCGAGGAGGCGGTGCAGATCCACGGCGGCTACGGCTTCATCGAGGAGTACCCGGTCTGCCGCCTCTACCGCGACGCGAAGATCCTCACGATCGGCGAGGGCACCGACGAGGTCCAGCAGATGGTGATCGCCCGCGCCCTCGGGGCCTGAGATGACCCCCACCGCGGTGAAGATCCGCGAGGTCGGCCCGCGCGACGGGTTCCAGAACGAGCCCGAGATCATCGCCACCGCGGACAAGGTGCGGCTGGTCGAGATGCTGGCGGCGACCGGGCTGCGCCGGCTCGAGGTGACGAGCTTCGTACGGGCGGACGTGATCCCGCAGCTCGCCGACGGGGGCGAGGTGCTGGAGCGGGCGACGATCCCCGACGAGGTCTCGGTCTCGGTGCTGATCCCGAACGAGCGCGGGCTCGACGCCGCGCTCGAGCACCGCGACCGGATCGACGAGGTCAACGTCTTCCTCTCCGCCTCGGAGTCCCACAACCGCCACAACGTCAACCGCACGATCGCGGAGTCGCTGGCCGGGGTGGAGAAGGTCCTCGGGCGGGCGCGCGGGGAGGGCCTGCGCTGCGAGGGTGTGATCTCGACCAGCTTCGGTTGCCCCTACGAGGGCGACGTCGACCCGGCGCAGGTGTTCGAGATCGCCGGCCGGCTGGTCGCCGCGGGGGCGGAGGAGATTGGTTTCGGCGACACCACCGGGATGGCGAACCCGGCCCAGGTGCGCGAGTTCTTCGAGCGGGCGGCGGCGGAGCTGCCCGGCGTCGAACTGACCGCCCACTTCCACAACACGCGGGGCCAGGGACTGGCTAACGTGCTTGCCGCGCTGGAGGCGGGAGTCGCGTCCTTCGAGTCCAGTTTCGGCGAGCTCGGCGGTTGCCCGGTGCCCCCCGGCGCGACCGGCAACATCGCCAGCGAGGACCTGGTCTCGATGCTGCACGAGATGGGGATCGAGACCGGCATCGACCTGGAGAAGCTGCTCCTCGCCGCGCGCGAAGCCCAGGCGATCCTGGGCCGCCCCCTCGGCTCGCACACGATCGTCGCGGGCCCGGTCGACCACCACCGCGGGGACTGACCCATGTTCGACCGCGTCCTGATCGCCAACCGGGACGAGATCGCGGTCCGCATCGAGGGCACGCTGGCGCGGCTCGGGGTCGAATCGGTAGCCGTCTTCAGCGACGCCGACATCGAGGCGCCGCACGTGCGCGGCGCCGACCTCGCGGTCCACATCGGCCCGACCCCGGCGCGCGATTCCTACCTCTCGATCGAGCGGATCATCGAGGCGGCTCAGCGCAGCGGCGCGTCCGCCATCCACCCTGGCTACGGCTTCCTCTCCGAGCGCCCCGACTTCGCCGCCGCCTGCGCCGACGCCGGCCTCGTCTTCGTCGGTCCCGGGCCGGAGGCGATGGCGATGCTCGGCGACAAGGGCCGGGCGCGCGATGTCGCCGACGCCGCCGGCGTGCCGACCTTGTCGGGCTGGAGCGGCGACGAGCTGAGCGACGCGGAGATCGTCGAGCGGGTGGGCGAGGGCGACCTGCCTTTGCTGGTGAAGGCGGCGGCGGGCGGCGGCGGCAAGGGCATGCGGCTGGTCGAAAGGCGCGAGGACCTCGCCGAGGCGCTCGGCGCGGCGCGCCGCGAGGCGGCGGCGGCCTTCGGCGACGAGCGCCTGCTGATCGAACGCTTCGTCGAGCCCTCGCGCCACCTGGAGATCCAGGTGATCGCCGACTCGCACGGCAACGCGATCCACCTCGGCGAGCGCGAGTGCTCCCTCCAGCGGCGGCATCAGAAGGTGATCGAGGAGTCGCCGTCGCCGGTGGTGGATGAGGGGCTGCGTGAGGTGATGGGAGCGGCGGCGGTGGCGCTGGCCAAGCAGGCCGGATACGTGAACGCCGGGACGGTGGAGCTGATCGCCGAGCGGGACGATCCGAGCCGCTTCTACTTCCTCGAGGTGAATACGCGGCTGCAGGTCGAGCATCCTGTGACCGAGGAAGTGACCGGGCTCGACCTGGTCGAGCTGCAGCTGCGGGTCGCGGCGGGTGAGGAACTGCCGTTGGCCCAGGGAGACGTGAAGCGGAGCGGCTGGGCGATCGAGGCGCGGGTGTACGCGGAGGACCCGGCGGCCGGGTTCCTGCCTTCGAGCGGCGAGGTGGTCGCGTACCGGGAGCCCGCCGGGGTGCGCGTCGACAGCGGCATCGAGGAGGGGACGGTGGTCGGCACCGACTACGACCCGATGCTGGCCAAGGTGGTGGCGCGCGGGGACGATCGGGACGAGGCGCTGGAGCGGCTGCGGCGCGCGCTCGGCGGGATGGTCGTGGCGGGGCCGACGACCAACACCGCGTATCTGCGAGCGCTGCTGGCGCGGCCCGAGGTGCGGGCGGGGGAGATGGACACGGGTCTGATCGAGCGGCTGGGCGATTCGGTCGCGGCGCTGGCGGCGCCGCCCGAGCTCGCGGCCTTGGCGCTGGTGGCGATGCTCGGCGAGCCGGAGGACGACGACATCTGGTCGGACCGAAGCGGCTGGCGCATGCAGGGCCCAGCCTGGATCCGGCGGGCGCTGGAGTCCGAGCCTCCCTCGATCGCGGACTTAATTGCAGTTAGGTCCGCGATCGAGGGAGGCTCGGGTCGTGGCGCATCCGCCGGCATCGCCGGGGCGTGGGAGTGGGAGGTCGGTGAGAATGGCGGGACGCTCAGCTACGATGGCGCGCTTCTCGCCACCAACGGAGAGCCGCGCCGCCCGGTCGCGGTCTTCCCCGACGGGGACGCGGTGTGGGTCGTCGACGGCGACGTCGGCCCGGTCCGCTTCGCGCCGGCGGTCGGCGACGCGGACTCGGCCTCGGGTGGCGAGGCGTCGCTCGAGGCGCCGATGCCGGGGACCGTCGTCCAGCTCCGGGTCGAGCCCGGCGCGGCGGTGACCGCCGGCGAGACCTTGATCGTCATGGAGTCGATGAAGATGGAGATCTCGATCCAGGCGCCTCGCGACGGCGCCGTCGAGTCCGTCCTGGTCGCCGCCGGCGACCAGGTCGACCGCGGCGCCACCCTGATCGAGTTGGCCGAAGAGGGGGTGGATGACTTTGGTAGCCCAGAGGGCGACCAAAGTCAGGGACCCCCTCACGGAAGTGTGTCGGGGGAGGGGGTATCGGCGTGAGTCGAGTCTTGGCGAGCCATGTGGACCCGGCGAGCGCCGAGTTCCAGGCGAATGACGCAGAGCATCGGCGTCTTTCGGCGGAGCTCCATGAGCGGCTCGGGCGCGCGGCGGCCGGCGGCGGCGAGAAGGCTCGGGCCCGGCACGTCGAGCGCGGCAAGCTGTTGCCGCGGGAACGGGTCGGTCGGCTGCTCGACCCTGGAAGTCCCTTCTTGGAGCTCGCTCCGCTTGCGGCCGAGGAGCTCTACGACGGCGCCGCGCCGGGCGCTGGGATCATCGCCGGCGTCGGCCGGATCGAGGGGCGTGAGGTCGTCATCGCCGCCAATGACGCGACCGTCAAAGGCGGCACCTACTACCCGATGACGGTGAAGAAGCACCTGCGGGCGCAGGAGGTGGCGCTGCAGAATCGGCTGCCCTGCGTCTACCTCGTCGACTCCGGCGGGGCCTTCCTGCCGCTGCAGGACGAAGTCTTCCCCGACCGCGAGCATTTCGGCCGCATCTTCTTCAACCAGGCGACGATGTCCGCCCAAGGCATTCCGCAGATCGCCGCGGTGATGGGGTCCTGCACGGCGGGCGGCGCGTACGTCCCGGCGATGAGCGACGAGACGATCATCGTCCGCGACCAGGGCACGATCTTCCTCGGCGGCCCGCCGCTGGTGAAGGCGGCCACCGGCCAGGAGGTGACTGCGGAGGAGCTCGGCGGCGGCGCTCTGCACGCCCGCACCTCCGGCGTCGTCGACCACCTCGCCGTCGACGACGCCGACGCGCTCCGCACCGTGCGCTCGATCGTCGCCACCCTGCCGCCCGCCGGTCGCGCCTGGGAGCGCGCCCCGGTCGCCGAGCCCGCGGTCGACCCGGCCTCCCTCTACGGCGCCGTCCCGACCGACAGCCGCACCCCCTACGACCCGCGCGAGGTGATCGCCCGGGTCGTCGACGGCAGTCGCTTTCACGAGTTCAAGGCCGAGTACGCGACCACGATCGTCACCGGCTTCGCCCACATCCACGGCCACCCGGTCGGGATCCTCGCCAACCAGGGGGTGCTGTTCAGCGAGAGCGCCCTGAAGGCGGCCCACTTCATCGAGCTCTGCGACCAGCGCGGCGTGCCGCTGCTCTTCCTCCAGAACATCACCGGCTTCATGGTCGGGCCGCAGTACGAGGCGGGCGGGATCGCCAAGGACGGGGCGAAGATGGTCGCCGCGGTGGCGACGGCGCGGGTGCCGAAGCTGACCGTGATCGTCGGCGGCTCCTTCGGCGCCGGCAACTACGGGATGTGCGGGCGGGCCTACTCGCCGCGCTTCCTGTGGATGTGGCCGAACGCGCGGATCTCGGTGATGGGCGGCGAGCAGGCGGCGACGGTGATGACCGAGGTCGGCCAGGCCGAGCTCGGTGCCGAGCTGCGCGAGCAGTACGAGCGCCAGGGCAGCCCCTATTACTCGACCGCGCGGCTCTGGGACGACGGGGTGATCGACCCGCTCGACACCCGCACCGTCCTCGGCCTCGCCCTCGGCGCCTGCGCCAACGCCCCGCTGGCCGATCCGGCAGCGCCTGTCTACCGGATGTGAGCGGCTAGACAGGCGGGCCGATCCGCACCCGTCCGGCGTCCATCTCGGCGGTCAGCAGCCCGCCGACCTCGCAGGCAACGGGCAGGGACCGCCCAAGCGTCCGCGCTGCGCCGGCACCCCGTGCCCCCACGCCCAGTCGCCCTCCCGCCGGAACGGATCGACCAGCCCTTCGACCTCAGGCACCGGCAGCAGCAGCGAGCGGAAGGCGTCCACGGTCCGTCGGGTCTACACCATCCGGTCAGACGCTCGCGGCGAGCAGGCGGTCGAGGGTCTCGCTCGCGGCGCCGCCGGCGATCGCGGCCCGCGCCGCCGCGATCCCGCCTTCGACCGAGTCGCAGACGTCGGCAACCCGCAGGCGCAGCATCGCGCCGAGCACCACCGCGGCGCCGGTGGCGCCGTCCTCCTCGCCGCTCAGCACGGCCCGCGTGGTCGCCGCCGACTCTTCCGGCGCCGCGCCGCCGGGCGGCAGCCGCAGCTCGAGCCGCTGCGGCATCTCCATCCCGTCGAGCCCGCTCGCCTGCGGTCGCGCCGGCCGCGGCACGTCGGATCCCTCGATGCCGCGCACGGCGAGGGTCGACTCGGCCCCCAGCCGCTGCAGCGCGCCGACGATCCGCGGCCCGTAGGGCTGGTGCGTGTAGCCGACGACGAAGCGCTCGGCGCCGAGGTGGTCGACCAGCTTCTCGGCCGAGTGGATCGGCCCGCGCAGGCCGATCTCGTCGCGGATCCGGGCCAGCCGCTCCCAGCCCTCGATCGCCTCGCCGCTGTGGACGACGGCGACGCCGCTCGCGGTCAGCATGCGGCGCGAGGCATCGACGCTCGGCCGCTCCGGGCCGCCGAGTGCGGCCAGCACGGCGACCGGGCTGGTCCCGTACTTGGGCCCGATCCGCTCCCCGCAGTGGACCACGCAAGGCGCCCCGGCGGCCGCGGCGACCACCGCCGCCGCGAGCGAGAGCTGCGGCGAGTCGGCCACCCCGTCGTAGGCTCCCGCGCAGGCGACCGTCCCCGGGCGCACGGGCTCCCGCGAGCGCGCCGCCTCGCGCAGCGCCTGGGCCAGCCCGGCCAGCTCTTCGGGCTCCTCGCCCTTCGTCCGCATCGCGATCAGGAAGGCGCCGGCCTGGGCGTCGGAGACCTCGCCGGCGAGCATCGCCCGCATCGCCTCGCGGGCCTCCTCGAAGCTCAGCGAGCGGCTGCCCCGCGGCCCCGTCCCGACCGTCTTGATCGTCGCCCGGAAGCCGGCGTAGGTGCTGCGCCCGTAGGTCTCTCCCGCATCGATGCTCATAGGGCAACCTCCGATCTGTTGGTCCGCGGTCTCATCGGTCGAAGCGGTAGCCGACCCCGCGCACGGTCTTGATCCGCGCGGCGCCCTCGTTGCCGAGCTTGGCCCGCAGGCGCCGCACGTGGACGTCGACGGTGCGGGCGCCGCCGTAGTAGTCGTAGCCCCAGACCCGGTTCAGCAGCGCCTCGCGCGAGAAGACCCGGCCCGGGTGGGTGACGAAGAAGCGCAGCAGCTCGTACTCCTTGAAGGCGAAGTCGATCGCCTCGCCGGCGACGGTCACCTGGTAGGTCGCCAGGTCGACCTCGAGCGAGCCGACCTTGACCACGCCCTCTTCCTCCTCGGCTCCGAGCTGGCGCCGGGCGCGCGCGATCCGCGCCTCCAGCTCGGCCGCCGTGAACGGCGAGATCACCAGCTCCTCGGTCATCGGCACGCCGCCGCCGTTCAGGTCCTCCGGCAGCATCGCGAGGAGGATCGGCACATCGGCGAAGACCTCGTCGTCGCGCAGGCGCCCGCAGACCGCCTCGTCGCCGATCACCACCGCGAGGTCGGGAGGCCGGCCGGCCGGCCCTTGGTCGTCGAGCGGCCGCAGGCTGCCGTTCGCCGCGACGATCCGCGGCGCGTACCCCAGCTCCGCCACCTCGGCGGCCATGTCGGCGCCCCGCCCCGCGTCCCGGCTGTAGATCCACGCGTCGGCCATCGGATGGCTAGAGCCACCTCAGGTAGCGGTCGCGGTCGAAGTCGGTGACGGTCGCCCGGTAGGCGTCCCACTCGCTGCGTTTGCTGGCCACGTACCAGTCGCAGAGCCGGTCGCCGAGCGTGTCGCGGGCGAACTCCGAGCCGTTGAAGAGCTCGGTCGCCTCCCCGAGGTCGCCGGGCAGCGACGGCGTCCCGTCGGCCGCGGGCGCCTCGGGCCCGAGCTGGTAGCCGCGCTCGATCCCGCGCATCCCGGCCGCCAGCACCATCGCGAACAGCAGGTAGGGGTTGGCGGCGGCGTCCGGGGAGCGGAGCTCGATCCGGGCGCTTTCCTCGCGCCCCGGGCGGCCGCTCGGCACCCGGACCAGCGCGTTGGCGCCGTCGCGGGTCCAGTTGACGTGGGTCGGCGCCTCCATCCCGGCGATCAGGCGCTTGTAGGAGTTGACCCACTGGTTGGAGACCGCCGCCATCTCGCCCGCGTGGGCGAGCAGCCCGGCGAGGAACTGGGCGCCGCGCGGGCCGAACGGGTCGCCGCCCTCGCCGAAGAAGAGGTTGCGGTCCTCCTCGTAGGCGGAGAGGTGGAGGTGCATGCCGCTGCCGCTCAGCCCGTCCAGCGGCTTCGGCATGAAGGTGGCGAAGAGGCCGAGGTCGCGGGCGATCTCCTTGAGGACGATGCGGAAGGTGGTGATCGCATCTGCCATCGCCAGCGCGTCGGTGTGCTTGAGGTGGATCTCGTGCTGGGACGGCGCGACCTCGTGGTGGGAGGCGGTGACCGGGATGCCGACCTGCTCCAGATGTTCGATCGCCCGCCGGCCGAAGTCCGAGACCACGTCCTGGACGGTGAGGTCGAAGTAGCCGCCGTTGTCGAGCGGGACCGGTGGCCGGCCCGGCTCCTGCTTCTCGTCGAAGAGGAAGAACTCGAGCTCGCAGCCCACCTGCAGGGTGAGGCCGAGCTCGGCGGCCTGGTCGAGCACCCGGCAGAGTGCCTGCCGGCTGTCGCCCGCGAACGGAGCCCCGTCGGGGGTGCGCAGGTCGCAGCACATCCGGGCGGTGCGGTGGTCGCTGGTCCAGGGCAGCACCTGGAAGGTGCTCGGCACCGGCCAGGCGTAGACGTCGCGTTCGGAGCCGCGGGCGTTCGCCTCGATCGCCGAGCCGTCGACGCCGACGCCCTCCAGCAGCGCCGCCTCCAGCTCGGAGGCCGGCACGGCGACGCTCTTCAGCGCCCCGACCACGTCGACGAACCAGAGGCGCACGAAGCGAACGCCCCGCTCCTCGACCACGCGCATCACATATTGAGCGTCGGCACGCACCTTCCCAGCCTAGGTACGGGGATCTGGCCCGCGGTGCTCCCACTGTCCAAAATCGACGCCCCCGGGTCCGCCGCGGCGGAGGTTTCTGTTTCGAGTTCGTTTCGTACCCCCGGCGCTCACGCGGAGGCTTGCTCCAGGGCCAGGCGTCGCTCCCCCGCCAGGTCGCGGCGCAGGTAGAAGAACCAGGTCACCGTGGCGAGGACGAAGTAGGAGCCGAAGAAGACCCAGAGGGCGGGCACCGCCCAATCGGCATGCGCCTTGGCGATCGCCAGTTTCGCCGCCGGGGTTTCGGCGGCACCGACCAGGGCGGCGACCCCGAGACTTGCCTGGCGCAGGACGACCTGGATGAGGAACCCGCCGAAGGCGCCGACTGCGCCGGCGATCCCGATCACCGCCGCCGCGCGCCGCTTGAAGGCGATCGCGGTCGTGGCGGGATCGCCGCCGGTCGCATCGGCATCGCGCCGTCCCTGCTCGGCGAAGATCGAGGGGATCATCCGGTAGGTCGAGCCGTTGCCCATCCCGGCGAGCAGGAAGATCGCCATGAACGCCGCGAAGAACACGGTGAAGCTGCGGCTTTCGACGCCGACGATCGCCAGCGCGGTGAAGGCGCCCATGCCGAGGAAGCACCAGAGCGTCACCGGGGCGCCGCCGATCCGGTCCGCGAGCCAGCCGCCGAGCGGGCGCGCCGCGGAGCCGATCAGGGCGCCCGCGAACCCGAGCCCGGCCAGGTAGGTGGCGATGAAGGGGTGGCTGCCGAGGAACTCGGGGAAGGTGTTCTTGATCAGCAGCGGCAGCACGAACGAGTAGCCGATAAAGGAGCCGAAAGTGCCGATGTAGAGGAGCGAGACGATCCAGGTCTGCGGGTTGCCGACCGCCTTCACGTAGGCGACCTTGTCGCCTTTCGCCTGGCTGAGGCTGTCCATATAACGCCAGGCGCAGAAGGCGGCGGCGATGATGAACGGCATCCACAGCAGGCCGGCGTAGGCGAGGTGGACTTCGTGTTCGGGCAGCTTCACCGCCGCCGCGGGGACGCCGATGATCACCACCAGCGGCACCAGGATCTGGGTGATGGCGACCCCGAGGTTGCCGCCCGCCGCGTTGAGGCCGAGCGCCAGTCCCTTCTTCCCTTCGGGGTAGAAGAAGGAGATGTTCGACATCGAGGAGGAGAAGTTGCCGCCGCCGAATCCGGCCGTGGCGGCGCAGCCGAGGAGGATCCAGAACTGGGTCCCGTGGGGCTGTTCGGCGAGCCACCCGCTGGGGACGACGATCGCCAGCAAGAGGCAGGGGATCATCAGCAGCGAGGCGCTGATCGTCGTCCAGAGCCGGCCGCCGAAGCGCGGCACCGCGAACGTGTAGGGGATCCGCAAGGTGGCGCCGACCAGGTTCGGGATCGCGGTCAGCCAGAACTGCTGCGCCAGCGACATTTCGATCCCGGCGTTGCCGAGGTTGATCACCACGATCGTCCACAGCACCCAGATGCTGAAGCCGATGTTCTCGGCGAAGATCGAGAAGACCAGGTTGCGGCGGGCGATCCGCCTCCCCTTCGACTCCCAGAAGCCGGGGTCCTCCGGTTCCCACTTCTCGATCCAACGGGTCCCGCTCGCTCTGCTCATCTTTCGTCTCCTGATCCGGCTTTTTCGCGACAGGAGGGCGAAGCTAGAGGCGGTCGGTGTCGAGTCCGTGACCGCTTCGTTTCGGCCGTGTGTCGAGCGCGGGAAGCCTTGATGACACGAAACGCGCTGTTCACAGAGGCGTCGCGAAGTCGAAACCCCGCCCCGACACGATCGCCGCCTGGCCGAAGAAGTCCACACCCTCTGTCCCTATTGCGGCGTCGGCTGCGGGCTGATCGCGCGTGCCGAAGACGGCCGGGTCACCGCAGTCGAGGGCGACTCGATCTACCCGGTGAACCGCGGCCGCACCTGCCGCAAGCCGCTCGAGCTGGCAAGCGCCGTCCATGCCGCGGACCGGGCGACGGTGCCGCTCCTGCGCGCACGCCGCGACGTGCGCTTCCGCGAGGCATCCTGGGACGAGGCGATCGGCGGACTCGCCGGGCGACTGGCGGCAATCATCGATGAGCACGGCCCGGATGCCGTCGCCTTCTACATCTCCGGCCAGCTCCTGACCGAGGACTACTACGCGGTCAACAAGCTCGCCAAGGGCTTCATCGGCACCAACAACGTCGATTCCAACTCGCGCCTCTGCATGTCCTCGGCGGTCGCCGGCTACAGCGGCGCCTTCGGCTACGACGGGCCGCCTTCTTCCTACGAGGACATCGGCAGCGCTGATTGCCTGCTGCTCCTCGGCACCAACACCGCCGCCTGCCACCCGATCGTCTGGAGCCGCATCCGCGAGCGCCGCGGCGAAGGGGCGTGCGTGATCTGCGTCGATCCGCGCGAGACCCAGACGGCGCGCGAGTCCACCATCCACCTTCCGGTCCGACCGGGCACCGACCTGGCCCTGCTGAACGCGATGCTGGGCGTGATCGAGCGTGAGGGGATGGTCGACGAGGCGTTCCTCCGCCGCAGCGCCAGTGGCTGGGAGGAGACCCTGACGACGGCGCGCGAGTGGCCGGTCGAGCGCGCCGCCGAGGTGTGCGGGGTGGAGGCGTCGGCAATCGAGGAGGCGGCCCGCCGCTTCGGCACGGGGCCGCGCGCGATGACGCTCTGGTCGATGGGCGCCAACCAGTCGCGGGTCGGCACGCTGAAGAACCGGGCGCTGATCAACCTCTGCCTCGCCACCGGGCAGATCGGTCGGCCCGGCACCGGGCCGCTCTCGCTGACCGGCCAGCCGAACGCGATGGGCGGACGGGAGACCGGTGGCCTCGCCCACCTGCTGCCCGGCTACCGACGGGTGGACGACGTCGGGGATCGCGCCGCGATGGAGCGCCATTGGGGGCTTGAGGGGAGCGGCAGGTGCATCTCCGCCCGCCCGGGGCTGGCCGCCCTCGATCTCTTCGACGGCCTCCGGGCGGGGCAGGTGAAGGCGGTCTGGATCGTCGCCACCAACCCCGTCGTCTCGCTGCCCCACTCGGCGCGGGCGCGGGAGGCGCTCGAACGGGCCGAGCTGGTCGTCGTCCAGGACGCCCACCACCCGACCGAGACCTCGACCCTCGCCGACGCGGTGCTGCCCGCTGCCGCCTGGCCCGAGAAGCAGGGGACGATGACCAACTCGGAGCGGCGGATCGGCCTGGTGCGCAAGCTGATCGAGCCACCCGGCGAGGCGCTGCCGGACTGGCGGATCTTCGCCCGCCTGGCGCGGGCGCTCGGCCACGGCGAGCACTTCGACTGGGCCGGGCCGGATGAGGTCTTCGGCGAGTTTGCCGCCTGCACCGCCGGTCGTCCCTGCGACCTCAGCGGCGTCGACCACGACCGACTGACGATCGAAGGCAGCCTCCAGTGGCCCTGCCCCGACCGCACCTCGGAGGGGACCCCGCGGCTGTACGAGACCGGCCGCTTCCCGACCTCCGACGGCCGCGCGCGCATGGTGGCGACGCCGCAGGAGGGCCCCGCCGAGCGCCCCGACCGGCGCTTCCCGCTGACCCTGACCACCGGGCGGGTGGCCGAGCACTGGCACACGATGTCGCGGACCGGCAAGTCGGAGCGGCTGCGCAAGGCAGCCCCGGAGCCGCTGCTGGAGGTCAATCCGGCCGACGCCGAGCGGCTCGGCCTCCGCGGCGGGGCCAAGGCGCGGATCGTCTCCCGCCGCGGCGAGGCGGTGATGCGGGTGAGGATCACCGCCGCGATCAGGGAGGGCGTCGTCTTCGCCCCGTTCCACTGGGGCGCGCGCTACGCGCCGGCGGGCGGCGGGCAGGTCAACGGCGCGACCAACCCGGTGGTCGACCCGGTCTCCAAGCAGCCGGAGCTGAAGGCCGCGGCGGTCCGGGTCGAGCCGGTCACCGAGGGAGCGGCGGCGGAGCGCGCGCCGCGGGTAGGGCGCGCGCCGGGCGCCCGGCGTGGCGGCGGTCCCACCCCGGACGCTCCGCTCGGCGTCGTCGTGATCGGCAGCGGGATGGCGGCGATGGAGTGCGTCGAGGAGCTGGGCCGTCGCCGGTCGGCCGGCTCCGTGGCGGTGACGATCCTGGGCGAGGAGCCCGGCACTCCTTACAACCGGATGCAGCTTTCGCGGCTCCTCGCCGACGAAGTCGACGCGGCCGGCCTCGAGCTGCGCCCGCGCCAATGGTTCGAGAAGCACGGGGTCGAGCTGCTCGACGGGCGGTCGGCGACCCGCATCGATCTCGGGCGCCGCCGCGTCCTCGACGCGGCCGGCGGGACCCACGCCTACGACGCGCTGGTGCTCGCCACTGGGTCGCGGCCGTTCGTACCGCCATTGCCCGGCGCCGACGATCCGGCCGTGCTCGGCTTCCGCACCGCGGCCGACGTGGCGGCGATCGAAGCGGCGGCGAGCGGGGTCGACGGCGCCGCCGTGATCGGCGGCGGGCTGCTCGGGCTCGAGGCGGCGGCCGGGTTGCGTCGCAAGGGCCTACGGGTGACCGTGCTGGAGCTGGCGCCTCACCTGATGCCGCAGCAGCTCGACCCGCGCGGGGGAGAGATGCTGGCGGCGACGCTGCGCAAGCTCGGGATCGACAGCCGCTGCGGCGTGATGGCGCGGGAGTGCACGCCGGAGGGGGTCGTGCTCGAGGACGGGGCGACCGTCGCCGCCGACCTCACCGTGATTGCGGCAGGCGTCCGCGCCGAGACCTCGCTCGCGGACGCGGCCGGGATCGAGACCGGCCGCGGGATCCTCGTCGACGACGAGATGCGCACCAGCGCGCCATCGGTCTGGGCGGTCGGCGAGTGCGCCGAGCACCGGGGCGTCGTCCACGGGCTCTGGGCCCCGGTCGGCGCCCAGGCGCGGGCCGCGGGCGCGGCGATCGCCGGCGACGTCGGCGCCTTCCACCCCGAGGTCGCGGCCACCAACCTGAAGATCGCCGGCGTCGACCTCTTCGCCGGCGGCGACCCGCGCGCCGCGGGCGACGAGCTGGTCTGGATCGACGGCCGCCGCGGTGTCTACCGCCGGCTCGTGCTCGACGGTGACCGCCTGGCCGCCGCCACCCTGCTCGGCGACGTCACCGGGGCGCGCGAGCTCTCGGCGCTGCTGCGCTCGGGCGCGCCGGTCCCGGGGCACCTGCTCGGCCCGCCGGGCGGCGTGGTGGAGGCGCCGCCGCGCAGTCCCGACGAGCTGGTCTGCAGCTGCAACTCAGTCTCGCTGGGGGAGATCGAGAAGGCGATCAGCGGCGGCGGCGCCCGCTCGGCCGCGGAGGTCGGGCGCGCCACCCGCGCCGGCACCGGCTGCGGCTCCTGCCTGGGCGAGATCGAGCAGGTCCTGCGCGCCCATGATTCATCAATTCGAAACACGGGCGAAGCGGACGCGAAACGAGCGTCGGTGAGGATCGGATCATGAGGTCCGCCGGAATCGTCGTCATCGGGGGTGGGATCGCCGCCCAGTCGCTCTGCGAAGAGGTGCGGGCCCGCGACCCCAAGGTGCCCCTGACCCTGATCTGCGGCGAGTCCTGCCTGCCCTACGACCGCGTGCGGCTGTCCGAGATCCTCGTCTCCGGCGAGGAGCCGGGGGCGCTCGCCCTGCGCCCGGAGGAGTGGTACGAGGACAACGCGGTGGAGACGCTGCTCGGCCGCCGGGTCGAAGCGATCGACGCCGCCTTCGGTCGGCTCGTCCTCGACGATGGCGAGACCCTGAGCTACGACGATCTCGTCCTGGCGACCGGGTCGCGGCCGCTGATGCCGCCGCTGCCGGGCCTCGCCCTGCCTGGGGTGATCCCCTTCCGCGACCCGGCCGACTGCGACGCGATCCGCGGCGCCGTCGCGGCGGACGCCCGCATCGCCGTGATCGGCGGCGGCCTGCTCGGGCTCGAGGCGGCCTACG
Source organism: Solirubrobacterales bacterium (assembly GCA_035281725.1). Classification (GTDB taxonomy): domain Bacteria; phylum Actinomycetota; class Thermoleophilia; order Solirubrobacterales; family 70-9; genus VAYN01. The sequence goes on along the minus strand of DATEDJ010000103.1, from coordinate 29,925 downwards.
GCGTCGCCGCGCGGGGCGCCCAGGTCACCGTGGTCCACCTGATGGAGCGGCTGATGGAGCGCCAGCTCGACGACGAGGCCGCGGCGCTGCTGCGACCGGCGATGGAGCGGCTCGGGGTGAAGGTCCTGCTCGGCCGGCAGACCGAGCGGGTGCTCGGCAGCGAGCGGGCGGAAGGGCTGCGGTTCGCCGGCGGCGAGGAGATCGCGGCCGACCTTGTCGTCGTCAGCATCGGCATCCGCGCGGAAGCCCACCTTGCGGCGGCCGCCGGGATCGAGGTCGGCCGCGGGGTCCTCGTCGACGACGCGATGCGCACCAGCGCCCCGTCGGTCTGGGCAGTAGGCGAGTGTGCCGAGCACCGCGGCGTCGTCTACGGGCTGGTCGCCCCGATCCGCGAGCAGGCCGCGGTCGCGGCGGCGTCGCTGCTCGGCGAGGAGGCCCGCTACGAGGGCTCCTTGCAGTGGGCGAAGCTGAAGGTGATGGGCGTCGACCTGGTCTCGATCGGCGTGCCGGAGGGCGGGCGCGAGGCGGCGGTCGCCGACGTCGAGGCGCCCGCCTATCGCAAGCTGGTGCTGGACGGGGGTCGGGCCGCCGGGGCGATCCTGCTCGGCGACACCCGTGGCAGCGAGGACCTGCTGGCGGCGATCACCGCGGGCGAGGAGGTCACCGATCCGCTCGAGCGGCTGGCCGCCTCCGCCGCGACGAGCGCCTGCGACCTCCCCGACGCGGCCCAGATCTGCAACTGCAACGGGGTCTGCAAGGGGGAGATCGTCGGCGCGGTCACCGCGGGCGGCTGTGCCACCGCGCGCGAGGTGATGGCGAGCACTCGGGCGGGCACCGGCTGCGGCTCCTGCAAGGCCACCGTGGTCGAGCTCGTCGCGCAGCTGACCGGCGCCGCCGAGGAGCCCGCCTACCTCTGTCCCTGTCGCCGCCAGACCCGCGAGGAGCTCGCCGCGGTGATCCGCGAGCGCGGGCTCGAGGCGGTCAGCGAGGTCGCCGACGCCTGCGGCACCGGGCGCGAGTGCGGCCAATGCAAACCCGCGCTCGCCTACCTCGTCTCCGAGGTCAACGCCAACCGCCATCGCGAGGAGCGCGCCGCCCGCTTCATCAACGACCGCGTCCACGCCAACATCCAGAACGACGGCACCTTCTCGGTGGTGCCGCGGATGTACGGCGGGGTGACGACGCCGGACGAGCTGCGGCGGATCGCCGACGCGGCGGAGCGCTACGAGGTCCGCATGGTGAAGGTGACCGGCGGCCAGCGGATCGACCTGCTCGGGGTGAGCAAGGCCGACCTGCCGAAGATCTGGGAGGAGATCGGGATGCCCTCCGGCCACGCCTACGCGAAGGCGGTCCGCACGGTGAAGACCTGCGTCGGCGAGGAGTTCTGCCGCTTCGGGCTGGGCGACTCGATCGACCTCGGCGTGCGGCTGGAGAGGGAATGGGAGGGGCTGCACACGCCCGCCAAGGTCAAGTCGGGGGTATCAGGCTGCCCGCGAAACTGCGCCGAGGCGACGGTGAAGGACATCGGCATCGTCGCGATCGAAGGCGGCTGGCAGGTTCGGGTCGGCGGCGCCGCCGGCTCCTGCGTGCGCGAGGCCGACATCCTGGCGACGGTCGAGACCGCCGACGAGGTGATCCGTCTCGCCACCGTCGTGCTCCAGTACTACCGCGAGAACGCCGACTACAAGGAACGCCTCTACGACTTCGTGCCGCGCGTCGGGCTGGAGGAGATCCGCCGCGTCGTCCTCGACCCGGAGCGGGCGGCGGAGCTGCTGGAGCGCTTCCGGATCGCCAAGGCCGCGGTCACCGATCCGTGGCTGGAGCGCGAGGCGCCCTATCACCCGCGCCAGTTCGCCGACCTCGACGACGGGGCCGGCGAGCCGATCGAGACGCCGATCGACGCGCTCGTCGGCCCACCGGCGGAGGGCGTTCGATGAGCGCCCGGGTCTGCGCGGTCGCCGACGTGCCGCTCGGCGAGGGGAGGGCGGTGACGGTCGAAGGGCGCCGGATCGCGATCTTCAACTCGCCGACCGGCTGGTACGCGCTTGATCACTTGTGCCCGCACCGCGGGGGGCCGTTGGCGGACGGGATCGTCGCGGACTCGTGCGTGACCTGTCCGTTGCACGAGCGGCGGTACGACCTGGCGACGGGGCAGGCGCTGAGTGGCGGGGAGAGCGTAGTCAGCTACCCGGTAGAGATCCAAGACGGCGAGGTAATCGTCACGCTGGCTGGTGTGCCGGTCGTGGTGTAGGGATGTCGGCTGGCGCGTGGGGGCTGGGCGGCGGAGGCGAGGGACGCGGCGGGCGGGTGGCGGACCGAGGCGGGTGGCGGACGACCGAGGGACCCGGCCCTCTCGGCGGCGACCCGGGCAGGCTGAGGCCGCCGCCGAGAGGGCCGGGTCTCGTGGGGATGTGCGGGGGACGCCGGGGAGGCGTCACGCGGACGGGAGGATCGTCACGGAGGCGTGCGGGACCACACGGATCCGTGGGGTGCCGCCCGCGATCCGGCAGTCGTGGTCGCCATGACGACCACAACTGCCGCACCGTCGACGCGCTGCAAGCCTTGGTGTGGCCATGGCAACAGCCAGGCTTGCAGCGCGACCGCCACGGGCCACGAACCCGTGCCATTCCCCCCGGAAGGCTCGCGTCCCGGGCGTCTCGTGGCGGCCACAGCCTGCCAGGGCCGCCACGAGACGCCCGGGACCCTCGCCGTCCCCAATCGACCGGGCTACGCATCCGTGCCCGTCCCGGCCGCTCCGTCCCCGTCAGCCTCGCCCCGCTACGGTCCATTCATGCGCACCTACGAGCAGGTCGCGCGCGACGGCGAGAGCGACGCGGTCGCGGTCGAGGAGCCGCTGGAGATCCGGGTGGACGGCCGGCCGCTCAGCGTCACCATGCGCACGCCGGGCCACGACGAGGAGCTGGCGCTCGGCTTCCTCTTCGGCGAGGGGCTGATCGATCGCGCCCACCCCGCCGGATTGACCGAGGACTTCGCCGCCAACACCGTCGAGGTTGCCGGGCCGCTCCTGCGCGACCCCGGTGAGCGCCGCTTCTACACCACCTCCTCGTGCGGCGTCTGCGGCAAAGGGGCGCTGGAGGAGGTGGCGGTGGCGAGCGCGCCGGTCGCCCCGGGGCCGGTCGTCGACCGGGAGCTGCTGGCGGCGCTGCCAGAGCGACTCGAGCAGCCGACCTTCGAGCTGACCGGCGGCGTCCACGCGACCGGGCTCTTCGACACCGCCGGAACGTTGCTCTTCGCCCGCGAGGACGTCGGCCGCCACAACGCGATGGACAAGGTGGTGGGACGGGCGCTGCTCGACGGGCTGGCGCCGCTGGCCGACCGGATCCTCTGCGTCAGCGGCCGGCTCTCGTTCGAGCTGGTGCAGAAGGCGGCGGTCGCCGGGGCGCCGATCCTGGTCGGCGTCGGCGCGCCGAGCACTTTGGCGATCGAACTGGCCGCCGACCGCAACATGACCCTGGCCGGCTTCACCCGCGGCGGCCGCACCAACGTCTACACCGGGGCGGAGCGGGTCAGGAGTTGATCTCGCGGGCGAGCTTGCGGAGCTCGTCCGGGTCGCGACCGCTCTTGCCCGCCACCCAGCAGGCGAGCGGCGCGGCGGGGCGCTCGGAGTCGTGGGCGGCGATCGCCGCCAGTTCGAGCAGCGCCGCTTCCTCCTCCTTTGTCGGCGGCTCGACCCCGAGCCGCTCGCAGAACGCCCGCACCCACTCCTGCCGGGTCATCTCCGTCGCCACCTTCAGCCGCCGATCGCGCTCATCGTCCGCGCCGGCGGGCGGAATCCGGGCTCGTCGATCCGATGCTTCAGCTCCTTGCGCCAGACCGCGGCACGGACGATCTCGGCCAGCTCGGCGTCGTCGGCGCCAGCCCGCAGGGGCGCGCGGAGGTCGGTCTCGTGCAGGGAGAAGAGGCAGGTGCGGAGCTTGCCGTCGGCCGTCAGGCGCAGCCGGTTGCAGTCGGCGCAGAACGGTTCCGAGACCGGGTTGATGAAGCCGATCTCGCCGACCCCGTCGGCGAAGGCGTAGACGCGGGCGGTCGCGTGCGGCTCGCGCGGCAGCTCCTCCAGCGGGTGTACCTCCTCGACCAGCGCCCGCACCTCGGCCCCGGTCAGCACGTCCTCGGCACGCCACGAGCGGTCGCCGTCGAGCGGCATGAACTCGATGAAGCGGACCTGGAAGCCGCGCTCGCGGGCAAGGTCGCAGAAGCGCAGCACGTCCTCGCGGCCGAGGCCCGGCATCGGCACCGCGTTCACCTTCACCGGGTGCACCTCGGGGAAGGCGGCGATCGCGTCGAGCCCCTCGAGCACCCGGTCGAGGGCGTCGCGGCGGGTGATCTCGAAGAAGCGGGCGCGGGCGAGGCTGTCGATCGAGACGTTGACCCGGTCGATCCCGGCGGCGACCAGGTCGGCCGCCTGATCGCGCAGCAGGTAGGCGTTGGTGGTCAGCGAGAGGTCCTCGATCCCCTCGATCGCGGCGAGCCGGCCGACCAGCTTCGGGAACTCGCGCCGCACCAGCGGCTCGCCGCCGGTCAGTCGCACATCGCTGATCCCGAGGTCGACGAGTAGCCGGACGAGCCGCTCGATCTCCTCGAAGCTGAGGATTTCGGCGCGCGGCATCCACGCCATGCCCTCGACCGGCATGCAGTAGCGGCAGCGGAAGTTGCAGCGGTCGGTGACCGACACCCGCAGGTCGCCGATCAGCCTTCCGTGTGCGTCTTCCAAGGCCATCCTCTCCACGGTACCCCCTACGTCGCGGCCGTGACGCTCTCGGTGAGCGCCCGGACCAGCGGCGGCGCCAGCTCGGTGATCCTCGTCACCAGGCCGACCGAGTGGGAGATCTGCGGGGCGACGAGCGGCAGGGCTTCCATCCCCTCGGGGACGCCGTAAAGCTCGACCCAGGCATCCGAGACGATGCTCGGCCAGCCCGCCCTGACGTAGGAGATGAGGGCCGAGATCGAGTCGGTCTCGACCACGGCGGAGACGGCGGCGCCGTTGCGGTCGAGCGCGTCGTCGATGATGCGTCGGTTCTGCATGTCGGGGGTGAGCAGGCAGAGCGAGGAGCCGTCGAGGTCCGACCAGCGCACGTTCTTGCTCCTTCGCCGCTCGGTCGTGAGGAAGACGTAGCGCTCCGTGTAGACGGCCGTCGCGGTGACTGCGCCGACCGGCTCGTTGTCGAGATAGGTCAGGCCGGCATCGATCCGGAAGGCGGTGAGCTCGTCGACGATCTTGTCGGAGGAGAGCGAGCGGACCTCGAGGTGGATGCCGGGATGGGCGGAGAGGAGCCCGCGGGTGATCCCGGCGACGGCCGGGAGGGCGGTGGGGATCACGCCGAGCGTCAGGCGCCCGTTGAGGGCGCCGGCGAACCGGGTCGCTTCGACCGTCAGGCCGTCCACGCTCGCGAGCGCCTCCCGGGCCCAGCGCACCAGCGATTCGCCGGGCGGCGTGAGGACCGCGCCGCGGCTATCTCGCTGGACGAGCTCGACCCCGAGCTCTCCCTCGAGCTTGGCGATCGCCACCGAGACCGCCGGCTGCGAGGCGCCGCACCGTTCGGCCGCGCGGCCGAAGCTGCCCTCGCCGGCAAGGGCGACCAGGTATTCGAGCTGGCGCAGATTCATGCCGCTCTACCTATCAACTCCGGTTATCGATAGCCAAACATTTCATATTGGACACGCATCGCCGGTTGGCCTAACTTGAGAACCCAGGTGTCCAGGAATCTCGTCGAGCTGATCCGTCGTCATCACTCCGTCCAAGCGCCCACCGCACTCGAGGTGCTGAAGGCGGCGATGGACGATCACGGCGAGCTGACCGACGCCGACCGCGAGCGCGCCGCCGCCCTCTCCGGCCTGCCCGAGGCCGCGGTTTACGGCGTGTCGACCTTCTATGACGACCTTCTCGCGCCCCGCGGCGAGCGCCACGTCCGGGTCTGCACCGGCACCGCCTGCTTCGTCGCCGACGGCGACGCCCCCGTCGCCCGCCTGAGCGCCGGCCTCGGCATCGCGCCCGGCGAGCGCAGCGACGACCGCTCGGTCTCGCTGGCGGAGACGGTCTGCCTCGGCTTCTGTCATTCGTCGCCGGCGGTCCGGGTGGGCGAGATCGTCGATGCCGGACCGGGCGCGCTCGACCGCGCGGTGACCGGTGAGACGCGCGCCGCCCCGGAGCCCGACTGGGAGAGCATCCTGCCCGAGCCGGTCCTCACCAAGCCCGGCGGCTGGCATGGCCTGCGGCGAGCGCTGGAGACCCTCGGGCCGGCGCAGCTGCTCGCCGAGGTCGAGGCCGCGGAGGTGCGCGGCCGCGGCGGCGCCGGGTTCCCGGCCGGGGCGAAGTGGAGCTTCGCCGCGCAGGCCGCCGGGCCGGAAAAGTTCATCGTCGCCAACGGCGACGAGGGCGATCCCGGCTCCTACATCGACAAGTACCTGATGGAGCGGAGCCCGGAGCTGCTGCTGGAGGGCATGGCGCTGGCGGGCTTCGCGGTCGGCGCCTCCCACGGCTTCGTCCTTTGCCGCTCCGAGTACCCGCTCTCGAAGCCGGCGCTGGAGCTCGAGGCGGCGCGCGCCCGCGAGGTGGGCCTGCTCGGCGCGGGCATCCTCGGCACCGACTTCGACTTCGACGTGACGATCATCGAGGGGGCGGGCTCCTACGTCGTCGGCGAGGAGACGGCGCTGCTGGCCTGCGTCCAGGGCCTGCGCGGCACGGTCTCGGCGCGCCCGCCGTTCCCGGCCGAGCGCGGCGTCTACGGGATGCCGACCGTGGTCAACAACGTCGAGACGCTGTGCAACATCCCCTTCGTCGCCGCCCGGGGCGCCGCGGCCTATCGGGCGCTCAGCCCCGACACCGAGACCACCGGCTCGAAGCTCGTCTGCTTCAACGAGCGCTTCGCCCGCCCGAGCGTCTACGAGGTCCCGTTCGGGATGACGATGCGGGAGCTCTGCGAGGACGTCGCCGGCGGCCTCCGCGACGGCGCCGAGATCAAGGCCCTCCAGATCGGCGGCCCGCTCGGCGGGATCCTGCCCGCCTCGCTGCTCGACACCCGGTTCGACTTCGAACCGCTCGCCGCGGTCGGCTGCATGGTCGGACACGGCAGCATCCTCGCCTTCGACCAGACCACCGACATGCGTGAGGTCGCCCGCCACCTGCTCCGCTTCGGCGCCGACGAGAGCTGCGGCAAGTGCTTCCCCTGCCGGATCGGCCTGCGCCGCGCCTACGAAGAGTTCGCCGCCGACGCCCCTGTCGACCGCGCCCGCCTGGAGGAGCTGCTGGAGGCGCTCGAGCTGGGCAGCCTCTGCGCCCACGGCGGTGGCATGCCGGCGCCACTGCGCAGCCTCCTTACCCACTTCCCCGAGGAGTTGGGGCTCTCATGACCCGGGTCACCGTCGACGGGGTCGAGGTCGAGGTCGCGGCGGGGACGACGATCCTCGAAGCCGCCGAAGAGGCCGGCCGCTGGGTGCCGACGGTCTGTTACGACGCGCGCCAGGCGCCGTTCGGCGCCTGCCGGGTTTGCCTGGTCGGGGTCGCCGGGTCGCCGAAACCGCTGCCCGCCTGCACCACGCCTTGTCGCGACGGGATGGAGATCGAGACCGAGGAGCCGACCGCCCGGCGGGTGTCGAAGGCGGTGGTCGAGCTGGTGCTCTCCGAGCTGCCCGAGGCTCCCGCCCCGCACACCGAGCTCGCCCAGGTCGCCGCGCGCCTGGCGGTCGGCGAGCCGCGCTGGGGCGGCGCGGTCCATCGCCGCGACGACGACCTGCGCCATCCGTACCTGGCGCTCCGGCATGAGCTCTGCATCTCGTGCGGCCGCTGCGTGCGTGCCTGTGACGAGGTCCAGGGTGCCTTCGCGCTGACCGCGACCGGTCGCGGGTTCGATGCGAACATCACGGCGGGCCTCGACGCCGGCTTCGAGCACTCGACCTGCGTCTCCTGCGGCGCCTGCGCCGACACCTGCCCGACCGACGCGATCTCCGAGATCAGCCTGGTGAGACAATTGGAAGGAGCCTGAGATGGCGACCGCCGTGACAAGCGACGTGGGGGAGACCCGCGAGCGATTCGACCGCACCGCGACGACGACCTGCGGCTATTGCGGGGTCGGCTGTCGGCTCGAGACCCGGGCGATCGACGGCCGGATCGTCTCCATCGGCCCTGCCCTCGACGGGCCCGCGAACGAGGGCCACACCTGCCTCAAGGGTCGCTTCGCGCACGGCTTCACCCGCTCCCCGGACCGGCTGCGGACGCCGCTGATCCGGGAGGACGGCGAGCTGCGCCCGGCGACCTGGGAGGAGGCGCTCGACCGCATCGTCGCCGAAGTTGAGCGGATCAAGGGTGCGCACGGTCCCGACGCGCTGGCGGGCCTCGCCTCCTCGCGGGCCACCAACGAGGACTGCTACGCGATGCAACGCCTGATGCGCGCGGCGATCGGCACCAACAACATCGACAACTGCTCGCGCGTCTGCCATTCGCCGACCTCTTTCGCGCTGCGCAAAGCCTTCGGGCTCTCCGGCGCGACCGGCTCCTTCACCGACCTCGACCACGCCGAGGTGGCGCTCCTGCTCGGCGTCAATCCGACCCAGGGGCACCCGGTGGTCGGCGCCCGGATCAAGCAGGCGGCGCTGCGCGGCTGCAAGCTGATCACCATCGATCCGCGCCGGATCGAGCTTGCCGACTACGGCGCGATCCACCTGGCGTCGCGGCCGGGCACCAACGCCGCCGTGGTCCTCGGGCTCTGCCACGTGGTCCGCCGTGACGGCATGGTCGACGAGGAGTTCATCGCCGAGCGCACCGAAGGGTTCGAGACGCTGGAGGAGCTGCTCGAGGGCTATGACCCGCAGTCGGTCGAGGAGGTGACCGGCATCCCGGCGGCCGACCTGGAAGCCGCGGCTCACCTTTACGGCGGGGCGGCGAGCGGGTCGCTGCTCTGGGGCCTCGGGGTGACCGAGCACAAATACGGCTCCGAGGTGGTCCAGCTGCTCAGCAACCTGGCGATGATGACCGGCAAGGTCGGCAAGCCGGGCTCGGCGCTGCTGCCTTTGCGCGGCCAGAACAACGTCCAGGGCTCCTCCGACATGGGCGCGCTGCCCGACACCTACACCGCCTATCGCTCGGTCGAAGACGAGGAGGTCGCGAGCCGCTTCGAAGAGGCCTGGGGAGCGCCGCTCTCGCGGCATAAGGGCTACACGATCCCGCAGATGTTCGACGCGGCCATCGCCGGCGACCTGAAGGCGATGTACATCTTCGGCGAGGACGTCGCCCAGACCGACCCCGACATCGCCCACGTCGCCGCCGCACTCGAGAACCTCGAGTTCCTCGTCTGCCAGGAGATCTTCCTCAACGAGACGACCAAATTCGCCGACGTCGTCCTGCCCGCCTCCGCCTTCCTCGAAAAGGAAGGCACCTTCATCAATGCCGAGCGCCGCTTCCAGCTGGTCGAACCGGCGATCGATCCGCCCGGGGAGGCACGGACGGACTTCGAGATCATCGGCGAGGTCAGTCGCCGGCTCGGGCACGAGACCGGGTGGAGCAGCCCCTGGGACGCGCTCGACGAGGTCGCCCGGCTGACCCCCCACTACGCCGGCGTCAGCCGCGAGCGACTCGGTCGGCACGGGCTGCAGTGGCCGGTGCGGCCCGACGGCACGGACTCGCCGACCCTCTACGACACGGTCTTCGACCGGCCCGGCGGGCGCGGCCACTTCGCCGCCCTCCCATACAAGGCCCCCGGTGACGCGGCCGACCAGGACTTCCCGCTGATCCTGGTCACCGGCCGGATCCTGCAGCACTACAACGCCGGGACGATGACCCGGCGCACCGCCAACGCGGCGCTGGTCGACCGCGACGTGCTCGAGATCCACCCGGTCGACGCGGAGCGGCTCTGGGTCAAGGACGGCGACCGGGTCTCGGTGCGGAGCCGCGTCGGCCGGATCGAGGTCGAGGCGAAGCTGACCGAGCGGATCGAGCCCGGCCACGTCTTCACCACCTTCCACTTCCCGGAGACCCGCACGAACCTCCTGGTCGGGCAGTCCGCCGACGTCAACACCTCATGCCCCGAGTACAAGGTGATCGCGGTCGACGTGCGGCCGATGTCCGAGGAGCCGGCCTTCATCCCGGCGCTCAGCGACGCCGGCTGACGGCGCCTCGGAGCCTCTCTCACTCCGGGGCGTGCGCAGGCCGCCCGCCGGCCAGCAGCGCGAGCGCGTGGGGGAGCGCGGCGGCGATCGCCGCTCCGCACTGGTCGATGCTGCGCGGGCTGCCGGGGAAGTTGACGATCAGAGTGGCGCCACGGGTGCCGGCGACGCCGCGCGAGAGCATCCAGTTGTCGGTGTGGGGACGGGACGCGGCGCGCATCGCTTCGGCGATTCCAGGGGCCTCGCGCTCGATCACGGCGCGGGTCGCCTCGGGCGTAACGTCGTCGGGTGAGAAGCCGGTGCCGCCGGTGGTGAGGACCAGGTCGACCGCCAGCTGGTCGCAGAAGTGGCGCAGGCGCGCGACCACGCGCCACTGGTCGTCCTCGACGATCTCCTGCGCGGCGACGTCGAGCCCCAGCTCGGCAACGAACTCCGCCAATCGCGTGCCGCTGGTGTCCTCCCCCTCGCCGCGCGCCTTCGAGGTGGAAACCGTGAGGAGGGCGGCGCGCATCACTCCGCGGCCTCGTCGAGTCGCCACTCGCCCGAGCGTCCGCCGCTCTTCGCCAACAGCACCACCGATTCGATCTCGACCCCGCGCTCCAGGCCCTTGACCATGTCATAGACGGTCAGCGCGGCGACCGAGGCGGCGGTCATCGCCTCCATCTCGACCCCGGTCTGGCCGACCGTGCGCGCCTCGGCGAGCAGCTCGACTATGCCCGCCTCGGCGTCGACCGTGGCGGTGACGTCGACGAAGGAGAGCGGCAGCGGGTGGCAGAGCGGGATCAGGGCCGAGGTCTGCTTGGCCGCCTGGATCCCGGCGATCCGGGCGACCCCGAGCACCTCGCCCTTGGGACCGTCGCCGCGCTCGACCGCGCGGGCGGTCGCCGGCTCCATGCGCAGGCGGGCACGCGCGGTGGCGCGCCGCTCGCTGGTCGGCTTGGCACCGACGTCGACCATCCGCGCCCGCCCGTCGTCGCCGAGGTGGGTGAGGTCGCCGGCCTGGCTCATCGCGGGCTCCCCGGCGCCGCCGACCCGGCGCGCGTCGTCGCGACGGGGTCTCTCACGGCGCGCTCCCGGCGCCTGCCGACCCGGCGCGCGTCGCCGTAGCGGCGTCATCGTCGGTCGCGGGCGCGGCGCCCTCGACCCAGGTGCCCTCGCCGGTGGCGTCGAGCTCGCGCTTCCAGATCGGCGCCTCGGCCTTGATCCGGTCGATCGCCTCGCGCGCTCCCTCGAAGGCTTCGCCGCGGTGCCCGGCGGAGACGGCGACGACCACGCCCGGCTCGCCCCGCGGCACCGGGCCGACGCGGTGCTCGGCGGCGGCCGCGATCAGGCCATGACGCTCGACCGCGTCGGCGAGGATCGCCGCGATCCGCTCCTCGGCCATCTCCCGATAAGCCTCGTAGTCGAGGCTCGCGACCTCCCGCGTGACGCCCTGGAAGGTGACGATCGCCCCAGCCCTCGCGTCTCCCACCCAGGCCGAGAGCCGCCCCACCGAAAGCGCCTCTTCCGTCACAGAGGCGTGCGTCCTCCCAGGGGGTCCGTGTCCTTGGTCGCCCTCTGGGCTACTAAGGACATCCGCCCCCCCGGAGATCGGCGGGATCACGGCCAGCTCGTCGCCGGGGGAGATGCGCGCGTCGCCGCCGACGTACTCGCGGTTGACCGCCATCCGCAGCGGCAGCCGCGCGACCAGCTCGCCGAGGCCGGGCTCGGCGGCGAGGCGCTCGAAGGCGTCGGCGACGGTGGCGTCGTCGGGCAGCTCGATCTCGACCGAGTCCCGCCCGGCGCGCTCGCGCAGCACCGCGAAGAGGCGAACGGTGACGGTCATCGACCCAGGTTAGCCCGATCGAGCAGCACGACCGCGACCGTCTCGCCCGCGGCCGCTTTCGCGGTTTCGGTGGGGAAGAGGGCGAGGCAGTCGGCGGCGAGCATCGAGGTGAGGACGTGGGAGCCCTGCCGCGGCAGGGGCCAGACGATCCAGCCCTCCGGGGTCAGCTCGAGTCGAGCGCGCGCCGCGTGGGCGCGGTCGGTCGGCTTCTCGTAGGCGGCGCCGAGGCGGGCGGTGGTCCGGCACTCGCTCGGCGCGCCGCCGGCCATCGCGATCAGCGCCGGGCGGACGAAGAGCAGGAAGGTGACCATCGCCGAGACCGGGTTGCCGGGCAGGCCGAAGACGAGGGTCTCATCGCGGATCCCGAACCAGGTCGGGCCGCCCGGTTTCAGCGCCACCCGCCAGAAGACCTGCTCGGCGCCGAGCTCGGCGAGCGCCCCCTTGACGTGATCGTGCTCGCCGACCGAGACGCCGCCGCAGACGATCGCCACGTCGGCCTCGAGCGCGGTGGCGAGCGCGGCCCGCGTTGCCTCCGGCTCGTCAGGGGTCCAGTCGACCGAGACGACCTCGGCCCCGGCAAGCGTCGCGAGCGCCGCCACCGTGCGCGAGTTCGAGTCCCGGATCGCCCCCGGCCCGAGTGGCCGGCCAGGCGGCGTCAGCTCGTCACCGCTGGTGAGGACCGCAACTCGCGGCCTGCGGCGGACCGGCGCCGGATCGAGCCCGATCGTCGCCAGCGCCCCCAGCTCCGCCGGCCCGAGCAGCGCCCCCGCCGCGAGCACCGTCTCCCCGGCCGCAATGTCCTCTCCGGCCCGGCGGATGTCCTGGCCCGGCGGGACCGCGACTCGGACCAGAACCCGGTCACCGTCGGCCGCGGCACCTTGGCCGGTGGCCGCGGTCGCCCCCGCGTCGGTGTTCGCGTCGCCCGGCGCCCTAGCGCCCCGGTCTTTGGCCTGCGCCCGCCGGGCCTCGCCGTGGCCGCCCGCCGGCTGGCCCACCCGCCCGGTGTCCTCGACCCGGATCACGGCGTCGGCGCCGGCGGGGAGCATCGCGCCGGTCGAGATCGCGATCGCCTCGCCGGGGCCGAGCTCGCGCTCCGCCGGGCGGCCGGCGCGCGACTCGTCGACGACCGACAGCGCGACCGGCTCGCCCTCGCTTGCGCTGGCGACGTCGGCGGAGCGCACCGCGAACCCGTCCATCGCCGAGTTGTCGAAGGGTTGGAAGGGCGCCTCGGCGACCGCGTCGACCGCCAGCCGCCGGCCGAGCGCCTCGGCCAGCCCGACGTCCTCGACCGCCGTCGGCCGCACCCGCGCGAGGATCTCCCGCCGCGCGTCCTCGACCTCGATCGCCTTCGCCATTCCCACACCCTGCCGTACTAGCGCCGTGTCCGGCAACGTTCGCCCTCTCTGGCTTGCCCTCGCCGCGCCCGGCGGCGTCCTCGACCGCTCGACGTGGCCCCGCCACGCCTTCGGGTCTGCGTCCTTGCCGGCCACGCCGATGACTGCGCCAGAACCGGGCGAACGTCACCGGACACGGCACTGCCCTGCGACACTCGTCCGGATGGGATCCGACCAGCCCGACACGCGCGGCGTCGTCCTCGCCGGCGGCCGCGGCAGCCGCCTCGGGGGCGCCAAGGCGACCGCCGATCTTGCCGGCAAACCGCTGATCGCCTACTCGCTGGCCGCCCTCACCGCCGTCGGCCTCGAACCCTTCATCGTCGCCAAGCCCGACTCTCACCTCGGTGGTCGTCCTAACCCGCGCCCGCCCGACCGCGGTCGTCCTAACCCGCGCTATAGGTGGCCTGGGACGACCGCGCTCAAGGGCTCGGAGGGGGTCGAGATCGTCACCGAGCCCGCCGAGCCGACGCATCCGCTCGCGGGCATCGTCGCGGCACTCCGCCACACCGGCCGGCCGCTCGTGGTCCTCGGGTGTGACTTCCCCTTCGTGCCGCCGGCGCTGCTCCTCTACCTCGCCGCCGCTCTCGAGCCGCTCGTCGTCCCGGCCCCCGGCGGCGGCGCGCAGCCGCTCGTCGCCCGCTGGTCTCCGGTGCTGCTCCCCGACCTCGAAGCCACCCTCGCCCGCCAGGAGCCGCTCCGCCGCACCGTCGCCTCGCTCTCGCCCCGCCTCCTCGACGACGCCGAGCTCGCCCCCTTTGGCGACCCCGCCCGCACCTTCTTCAACGTCAACACCCCCGCCGACCTGCGGGCCGCCGCCGACCTCCTCTAGCTGCGTCCGACAGTGCGAACGCAACTCGGGGGGCGGGGGCGGGACGGCGCGATTCGGGGCCCGGTCGGCTGGGGACCACACGTCCCGGGCGTCTCGTGGCGGCCCGGGCAGGCTGTGGCCGCCACGAGACGCCCGGGACGCGAGCCTTCCGGGGGGATTGGCACGGGTTCGTGACCCTCGCGGGGCCGGTGTGGAACCTTTGTCGGTCATAGACCGAGTTTCTCTCCACAGCACGTTCCTGACCGATGGGGATCCCGTGTCAGATCCCACGCCTCCGTGACGAACCTCCCGTCCCCGTGACGCCTCCCCGGCGCCTCCCGCACATCCCCACGAGACCCGGCCCTCTCGGCGGCGGCCTCAGCCTGCCCGGGTCGCCGCCGAGAGGGCCGCGTCCCTCGGCGCCCCTTTCCGGCCACCGTCGGCCACGAGCCCGCCGCGTCCCCGCCCGTCCACCGCCGAGCGGTCTTGGCGAGCGCCCCCGCGACGGGTACTCTCGCCCGATGGCCGATGAGAAACCGACGTTCGTCTCGCGCGGGTTCATCGGCCGCCCACACGGCCCCGGCGCCGACCGGCTGCCGCCCGGCCAGTACCTCGAACGCGGCTTCCCCGTCCTCACCGCCGGTCCGACCCCGCAGGTCGAGCCCGCCGAATGGAGCTTCCGCATCGATGGCATGGTCGGCAACGAGCTCGAGTGGACCTGGGAGGAATTCGGCCGGCTGCCGGCCGAAGAGATCCCCTGCGACATCCACTGCGTCACCAAGTGGTCGAGGCTCGGCACCAGCTTCCGCGGCGTCTCCGTCGACACCCTGCTCGAATCCGCCCAGCCGCAGGGCGAGTTCTCGACCGCCTACTCCTTCGGCGGCTACACCACCAACCTCGCCCTCGAAGACCTGACCGGCGGCCGCGCCTGGGTCGTCACCGAGCACGAGCGCGCCCCGCTGCCCCGCGAGCACGGCGGCCCGGCCCGCCTCCTCGTCCCCCACCTGTACTTCTGGAAGAGCGCCAAGTGGGTGCGCGGGCTGCGGATCATGGACCACGACGAGCCCGGTTTCTGGGAGTCGAACGGCTACCACAACCGCGGCGACCCCTGGAAGGAGCAGCGGTATTGGTCGGACTGAGCCCCGTCGCCCAGCGCGCCCCCGGCCGCTGGCAGATCGCCGACGTCGAGCAGATCCGGGTCGAGACGCCGCGGACCAAGACCTTCCGCCTGCGCCTGCCGATGTGGATGCCGCACCTGCCCGGTCAGCACTACGACGTCCGCCTCACCGCCCCCGACGGCTACCGCGCCGAGCGCTCCTACTCGATCGCCTCCTCGCCGCTCGACGAGGGGGTCGTCGAGCTGACGGTCGACCGCCTCGACGAGGGCGAGGTCTCGACCTACTTCCACGACGTGCTGGTCGAGGGCGACCAGGTCGAGGTCCGCGGCCCCTTCGCCTCCTACTTCGTCTGGCGCGGGGAGGAGCCGGTGCTGCTGATCGGCGGCGGCTCCGGAGTGGTGCCGCTGATGTGCATGCTGCGCCACCGCCGCCGCGTCGCCCCGGAAGTGCCGATGCGCCTCCTCTACTCGGCCCGCACCGGTGCCGAAGTGATCTACGCCGATGAGCTCGGCGACGACGCGATCGTCGCCCTCACCCGCGAACTCGAGGGGATCCCGGTCGCGGGCCTCTCTCGCGTGCACCGCGGCCGCATCTTCCCTGGCCTGGTCGACGCCGAGGCCTTCGACTCCGGCCTCGCCTTTGTCTGCGGCTCGAACCCCTTTGTCGAGGCGATGGCCCAGATGCTCCTCGCCGCCGGCTACGCCCCCGAGCGGATCCGCACCGAGCGCTTCGGCCCCACCGGGTAAGTTGAGCCGATGGCGGACGATCTCACCCTTGGCGAGGCTGCGCGGGCGCTCGACGTCAGCGTCGACACGCTGCGTCGCTGGGCGCGCGCCGGGAAAATCGAGACGACCCGCGACGACGCCAACCGCCGCCGCGTCCCCGCCGCCGAGGTCACCCGCCTGAAGGCCCGCCCGGACCGGCACAAGACCAAGGACACCTTCTCCGCCCGCAACCGGTTCCCCGGCGTGATCCGCTCGGTCGAGGTCGACGGGGTGATGGCCTTGGTCGAGATCGAGGCTGGCCCGCACCTGGTCACCGCGGCGATCACCCGCGACTCGGTCGAAGAGCTCGGCCTCGCCCCCGGCGTCCCCGCCACCGCCACGGTCAAGGCGACCTCGGTGATGGTCGACGTCTCCGACTGACGACGGCTGAATCGCCCCGCCGCCTCAGGTAGTCTGTGCGCCTGCCTAGCCAATGCATAGGCAGCCCGTCCAGAGAGTTCAACCGGAGGATCCCGTTGCCCAACGCTTCCCGGCCCCGCGCCGCCAGACCCATCCTTGCGGCGATCGGCGCCGTCGCCCTCTTCCTGCTCGTTGCCCCGCTCGCCTCGGCCTCGCCGGTGATCGTCCAGGGCACGACCGACGTCCGCGACGCCGGCCTGTTGGTGGAAAGGATCGAACCCGGCTTCCACGCCGCCTATCCCGAATACGAACTCAAATACATCGCGGTCGGGACCGGCCAGGCGATCGCCAACGCGAAGGCCGGGCAGGGCGACGGGCTGATGGTCCACGCGCCCAGTCAGGAGAAGACGTTCCTCGAAGAAGGCTATTCGCTCGAACCGCGCGGCCGCGCCGTCTTCTACTCCGACTACGTCATCCCCGGTCCGCTCGGTGACCCCGCAGCCGTCCTCGCCAAAGCCCCGCACAACGCCGCCCTGGCCTACGAACTGATCGCCAAAGCCGGCGAAGAAGGCAAAGCGAACTTCGTCTCCCGCGGCGACAACTCCGGCACCAACACGCAGGAGAAAGCGATCTGGAAACTGACCAAAGTCGAACTGAACAAACTCGGCGAGCCGGGCCCTGCGGGCACCGAATCCGACGCCTCCTGGTACCACAAAGCGGGCTCCGGGCAGGCCGAAACGGTGCTCATCACCCAGCAGTGCCCGTTCACCGGCGGCAGTTGTTACGAGATGACCGATCGCGGCACCTTCAACCGCCTCGTCAACAACGGCGCGGTGACCGAACTGCAGATCGTCTCGCAGGACAACGAAGCAAGTGCGCCGGGCGGGCAGAACCTGCTCACCAACCCGTTCACCTTCTACATTGTCAATCCGGCGAAGGTCACCAGCGCGAACATCAACGTCGAAGGCGCCAGGGCCCTGCGGGACTACCTGACCTCGGAAGCGTTCCAGAACGAACTGGCGAGCTTCCCGAACACCACTTCGCCCGCGTTCTTCGCCGACGCGCACCCGAGGATGACCGCGACTTCGGTCTCGGGGACGCTGACCGCGGGGACGCCGTTCACCGTTAGCGGCAGCCTCACCAACCTGCTCCCCGGCGCGCCGGTGATGTCGGGTGTGCCGGTCAACCTGCAGCAGGCCCCCTTCCCGCCGGCGGGCCAGTCGGCGACCTTTACGACGATCGCCAGCGGGGTCACGGGGCCGACCGGGAGCTACTCGTTGCAGGCCGCGGCGAACCGTGAAGGCCTGCTGCGGGTCGAAATGCCGGATACCAACGCCGCCTACCCGAACCTCGGCGTCGTCCCGCTGATCGCCTCCGGGGGCCTCACCCAGACGTTCGCCGGCGCCGGCTCGGTTGCCGTGCAGTCGCGGATCGCGCTGCGCAAGCCGACGAAGAAGAAGAGCGTGATCACGCTGCGCGGTGAATTCGGTCCCGCCGCCAGTGCCGCGACCGCGCCTACGCTGGTGATCCAGGGCAAGAAGAACGGGAAGAAGACCAAGTGGCACGCCGTCAAGAAGGTGCGCGCGAGGGAAGGCGTCGCCTACAAGATCGCCGTCAAGCTGAAGCCAGGTAAATGGAAGCTCCGCGTCCTCTATCGGGATCCCGGCGCCTTCGCGCCGTCCACCTCGCGCGCTGCCTCGGTCTCGGTGCACTGACCCTGGCGCTGCTCGGCCCGACCGCCGCTCCCGCGCGCGCGGCGGTGGGGCCCGGGGCGGTGGTCGAATCGCCGGGCCAGCCGCCTCGTTTCATCCCGGAAAGCTCGCTGACGCGCGGGGCGAACGGCTTCGTCGAAAAGGAACGGTGCCCCCTGCGCGGCCGTGCGGGTGAAGCGCCGCAGGTGAACGGTTGCCAGGGGGTCCCGGTGACGACCGTCCTCGAATCGCTCGGAGTCGACAGCTTCGGTTACCTCACGATCCCGCGCCCGAACGGGACCGTCGCCTATCTGGCCGCGAGCGACTTCGAGGAATTCGAAGGCGAAGCGCCGCCGCTCTTCTCGGTCGAAAAATCGAGCGCCACCCGCTTCTGGCGTCCGCCGCGCGCGGGTGATCCGAACGACATCAACGCCGAAGACAACATCGCGACCCCCTCCGGGGAAGCGTTGGTCGTCGGAGTCCACTATGGCCACGTCGTGGGAGTAGAGGTCACTGCCTCGACGACCTCGACCAACGCCGGGTCCCCGGTCCAGTTCACGGCGTCCGCGAGCGGCGGTATGCCGGGTGAGGAATTCACCTACCACTGGACCTTCGGCGACGGGACCGGCGGCGAAGGTCCGACCCCGTCCCACACCTTCGGCGGCAGTGGCACCTACGTGGTGCGGGTCACGGCGCTCGGCAGCAAGGACTCCGGTGGTGAATCGGGTCCCGTCGACATCGTCGTCGGAAACCCGCCGAGCACCGCCCAGCCGGGGGCGACGATGACCCCCGAAAAGGCGCCGCCAAAGCCCCGGGGAGCGCCCGGGAAGGGCCACGAAGGCACCGGCGGCAAGGGGTCGAGGTCGAGCTCGGGCGGGAGCAAGGAAAAGAAGCGGGGCGACGATTCCGCCGTCAAGCGGGGCAAGCTGCCGGCTTCACGCTCGGAACCCTCCGCGCCGACGACGAGCACCGCTGCGCCGGAAGTCGCGGCCGCCGTGCCGCCGCCGGCCTCGCCGGTCACCGAAGAATCGAGCGAGACGGCGCCCGCGGGATCGGGCACCGAAACCGGAACCGGGGCGAAGCAGGCGACTGAAACGAGCCCCTCCGGCGGTGAGCTTGTCGAAGGCCGCCTGGTCGGCGACCACCTCGGTTCCACGGCGGCGGTGGAAGCCGGCGATCCCTCCTCTGGTCAAGGCTCGCCCTCCGCCGCCGGCGCCGTCGGAAGCGGAGGCGTCGGAGTGCCCGTCGTCCTCCTTATGGTGGTCGGATTGCTGGCCGCCGGCGCGCTCTTCGAGTGGCGTGGACGCACTCCGCGGCGGCGCGCCCGATGATCCCGTTCGCCGCAATCGAAGACACCCTCTTCCACATCGCCGAAGCCCTTCGGGTGCCGGTGCTGGTCGCGGCGTTGATCTGCCTCGCCGCGGTGCTGATCGAATTCGGCCGCTTCGCGGTCGAGCTGCTCCGCCGCCGCGGCCGCGGTTACGCGGTCCTCGAGGACGCCACCGAGCAAGCCCGGATCGCGCTCGGGACGCGCGGCGACGTCAGCGGAGCGGCCGCCCTGCTCCAGCCGGTCTCGACCGGGCCGGAGATGAGCGCCGCGATCGTCCGCATCGTCTCCCAGTACGGCCGGCCCGACCGCGACGAGCAGGCCGCCAAGGCGCTGGCCGACTTCGACTTCGGCTCGATGCGCCGGCTCGAGCGCACCCGGGCGTTGGTCCGCCTCGGCCCGGCGCTGGGGTTGATGGGCACGCTGATCCCCCTCTCGCCGGCCCTCGCCGGGCTCGCCAAGGGCGACGTCGCCCAGCTTTCGAGCAACCTGCGGGTCGCCTTCAGCGTCACCGTCCTCGGCCTTCTGATCGGCGCCGTCGCCTTCGTCATCTCGCTGGTCCGCGACCGGCTCTACGGCCAGGACCTCTCCGACCTCGAGTTCGTCGCCGCCCGCGTCCTCGAAGGGCCGTCGTGAGCACCGACTTCAGCCCCGGCGCCGGCACCGAGACGCCGCACCCGCGCCGCCGCCGCACCTTCGTCACGCCCAGGGCGCGCCGTCGCGGCGATCGCGCCGGCGACCCGCTCGAAGGGCTGGTCAACCTCTTCGACCTCGGCATCGTCCTCGCGGTCGCCTTCCTGCTGGCGGCGCTCGCCTCGCTGAAACTCTCCTCGCTCCTCACCGACCCGAATGTCACCGTGGTGAAGAAAGGCGCCAAGCAGGACACGGTGATCGTCAAGCACGGCGAAAAGGTGAAGACGATCAAGCTCGGGCACGCGCGGGTGGTCGGCAAGGGCGAACCGATCGGCCGCGCCTACCGGCTCGCCGACGGTCGCGTCGTGATCGTCACCAAGCCGGGCGCCAAGGCACCCTGATGGGCTGTCGCTGATGGACTTCATCTGGGAAGGCGTCCAGGAAGCGGTCCACCTCCTGCTCCATCAGAACGCCGAACTGCGCCACATCCTTTGGGTGACCCTCCACGTCGGCGTCTTCTCGACCGTGCTCGCCGCGCTGATCGGGCTGCCGCTCGGCCTCACCTTCGGCCTGGGGCGATTCCGCGGCCGACGGGTCGGGCTGGCGTTCCTGAACGCGGGGCTCGGCCTGCCGCCGGTGGTCGTCGGCCTGATCGTCGCCCTCTTCCTCTTCCGCGGGGCGCCACTCGGTGGGCTCGAACTGATCTACACCGTCAACGGGATCATCCTCGCGCAGACGATCCTCGCGCTGCCGGTGGTCGCCGCGTTCACCGCGACCGCGGTCGCCGCGGTGCCACGGGGGCTGATCTCCCAGGCGGAGGCGCTCGGCGCCTCCCGCCCGCGGGTCGCGGCGCTGGCCCTGCGCGAGGCGCGGGTAGGGGTGATCGGCGCGCTGATCGCGGCCTTCGGCTCCGCCGTGTCGGAGGTCGGCGCGGTGGTCCTGGTGGGCGGCAACATCCACGGCCAGACGCAGACGCTCGCCAGCGCCGTCCTCACCGAGGTCTCGGCCGGCGAATACGGCACCGCGATCGCCCTCGGGATCATCCTGCTCGGGCTGATCGTCGTCTGCGGCGGGCTGCTGACGGTCCTCCAGCAGCGGGGCACCGACGACGAAGGCGCGCCGTGGTTCCGCTGGAGGGCGTCGTGAGCGCCGCGCTCACCGCCGCCGGCCTCACGGTCGACCGCGGCCGCCGCCGCGTCCTCGACGGCGTGGACCTGGAGCTCCGCCGCGGCGAGGTGACGGTCCTGCTCGGACCGAACGGGGCGGGAAAGTCGACGCTGCTGGCTGCGATCTCCGGGCAGGTGCCGCTGGCCGGCGGTCGGGTCGCGGTCGACGGCCGGGTTGCCGCCGCCGCCCAGACGGCCGCGTTCGCCGGGCGCAGCGTGCGGGCCAACGTCGAGCTGGCGCTTGCCTGGTGGGGGGCGGCGCGGGCGGAGCGTCGCGACCGCGCCGCCGCCGCCCTCGAGGAGCTCGGCATCGCGGCGCTCGCCGAGCGTCGCGCCCGCACGCTCTCCGGTGGCGAGGCGCGCCGGGTCCACCTCGCCCGCGTCCTCGCCGTGCGCCCCGACGTCCTGCTGCTCGACGAGCCCTTCGCCGGCCTCGACCCGAGCGCCCGCGAGGACATCCTCTTCGACCTTGCCACGCTCTTCCGCAGCGGTGGCGGCGACGATTGCGCGGGCCTCGCCGGCCGCGCCACCGGCTCGGACGCCGCCGGGCGGGCCGCCACCTGCGTCGTCGTCCACGACCGCGCCGAGGCCTGGGCGCTCGCCGACCGCGTCCTCGTCCTGCTCGACGGGCGGATCGTCGCCGCGGGCCTGCCGGCCGAGGTCCTCGACCATCCGCCGACCCCCGAGGTCGCCCGCTTCCTCGGCTTCACCGGTGAGCTCCGCGACGGCGACGCCCTCGTCCTCGCCCGTCGCGGGCAGGTCACGCTCGATCCCGCCGGGCCGTACGCTGGGACGGTCGAGCGCCGCCTCCCGACCGAGGACGGGGTGCGGCTCGAGGTCGCGCTGCCGGGCGGTCGCCTCGAGTGCCTCGCACCTCGCGACGCCCCCGTCGTCGGCGCTGCCGTCCGCCTCCGCCTGGACGGCGCCGTGCGCTTCCGGCTCTGAGGCGGCGAGGGGGGAGTGCGCGATCTAGCGCGCTCCCTCCGCCTCCTTGAAGAACGCCGCGTTCATCGGGATGTATTTCTGGAACTCGGCCGGGACCATGTCCTCGGGGTAGATCGCATCGACGGGACACGCCTCCACGCAGGCATCGCAGTCGATGCACTCCTCGGGGTCGATGAACAGCATCTCGGCTGCCCCATAGCCCTCCTCGTCGGGGGTGGGGTGGATGCAGTCGACGGGACAGACCTCGACGCATGAGTTGTCCTTGGTGCCGATGCACGGCTCGGTGATGACGTAGGCCAAGATGCACCTCTTCGCATAAGAGTTTTTATAGTCCGAGTGGAAAAATACTCGATAGGCTGCCGCGTCATGGACGTGCCGGGAGCGACCGAGGGAGCGCTGGCGCAGCCTACCCGGGCGCGGATCTTCTCCTTCCTCGTCGAGAAGCGCGCCCCTGCCGACACGGCCGAGATCGCCGCAGCTTTCGGCCTCCACCCGAACGGCATCCGCGCCCACCTGGAGCGGCTCGAGGAGGGTGGCTTCGTCGTCCGCAGCGCCCGCCAGCCGAAAGGGGCGGGGCGACCGCGGGACATCTGGACGGTCTCGCCGCGGGCCCATCCCGGCGGCCCCTCGCCGCGCGCCTATGGCGACCTCGCCGGGTGGCTGGCGCGGGCGATCCCGCCGAACCGCAGCCGCGTGCGCGAGGTCGAACGCACCGGCCGCGAGATCGGCGCCGAGCTGGTCGGCGAGCCCGGGGAGGACCCGGAGGCGGCGTTCCGCGACGCCCTCGCCGCGCTCGGCTTCGAACCGGAGCTGCGGCGGCGCCGGGACGGCTTCCAGTGCCGGCTCAGCAACTGTCCCTACAGCGGCGCCGTGCACCGCAACCAGCCGATCGTCTGCGGCCTCCATCGCGGCATCACCGCGGGGATCCTCGCGGCGCTGGACCCGGGCGCCAAGCTGACCGAGTTCGAGCCGCACGACCCCGATCGGGCAGGCTGCCTGGTCGAGGTCAGACGGCCCTAGATGGCCTCGCGTGGCTCCAGATCGATGAACCAGACGCCGTCGCGGAGGCTGGTCTCGCCGCTGTCGACCTCGACCGGGTGGGAGAAGATCGGGCCGTCGACGACGCAGGTGTGGAACTCGCCGTTCTCGCCCGCCAGGTCGACCCCGGCCCGCGCGAACTCGTCCAGCATCGCGGCGTCGATCGTCTCGCCGAGCAGGGAGGGAGGAAGGAGGCCGTCGCGGACGGCGACGAGGACGGCACGGAAGCCGAGGTCGAGCAGTTCGTGCATCAGCTCGGCCCGGTCGCGCTGCCAGAGCGGGTGCAGGGCGGTGGTGCCGGCCGCGGCGGCGACGCGGACGACCCATTCGCGGTGGGAGTCGATGTCGATGTCACCGAAGACGCCGGCGCGCAGGCCGCGGCGCTCGGCCTCGACGAGCGCGCCGGTCAGCGCCTCCTCATAGCCACCCCAGGTGGTCGCGGCGAAGCCGATCGGGACGCCGATCGCCTTCGCCTGCGCCTCCAGCAGGGCGCGCCGCAGGCCATGGGAGCGGGAGCGCTCGCCGCCCTCCGTCAGCATCGTCACCAGGAGCCCTGGCTCGGCGCCGCTCTGGATCGCCTCGTGAAGCGCCAGGGAAGAGTCCTTGCCGCCGCTCCAGGAGCAATAGATCGCCGTGTTATGTTCGCCGTGCAGGGGAATTCCGTCCTGGGAGGGAGACCGAGTTGAAACGCATCGTTGCCATCTTGAGTGGGTCGTTGGTCATTGCCGTGGTGTTGGCCGCGACGGCGTTCGCGGCGGAAGTCAGCCGTGATGAATACAAGGAAGCGGCGGAACCGATCTGCAAGACGAGCGCGAAGGAAAACGAACGGATCCTCTCCGGCGTGCGCAAGGAAGTGAAACAGGGGAAGCTGAAGACGGCGGCGGCGAAGTTCGCCAAAGCCTCGAAGGTGCAGTCGCGGACGCTGAAGCAGCTGGAAGCGCTGCCGCAGCCCGCCGCCGACGAAGCGCGGCTCGGCAAGTGGCTCAGCTACCTGAAGATCGAGGCCGAACTGTTCGAACAGGCGGGCCGCAAGCTGAAGGCGGGCGACAAGCCCGGGGCCGAGCACGTCTTCGCCAAATTGACCCCGAACGCGAACAAGGCGAACAACCAGGTCCTGCCGTTCGAGTTCCACTACTGCCGCATCGAACCGCAGAAGCTCTCCTGATCCACGGCGGGGCGGAGGCCTACCGCAAGCTCATCCGGTCTGCTCCCTGGGCACGACGAACAGTTCGAACCAGTCCGGCACCGCCCGCTGCAGGCCGGGGTAGATCACGGCCGGTTCGGCCGGGATCACGATCCAGAAGTCCTCGATGTGCGGCGGCGCGGGGATGTCGACTGCCTGGTAGAGCCGGCGCAGCGCGGCGACCATCCTCTCCCGACCGAGTCGCGTCGCGACCAGGTTCGGCTCCGGGGCCAACCGCGTGTAACGCATTTGATCCAGATTGCCTGTGCGGTCCCGAGTTCATGCCTCGGGTGGACGAACGATCGATGTAGGAAAGCGCTAGGAGCGCGATAAGCGAGATAATCGGCGGTTCTCGGCAGTTTTCGCCGCGCTCCTCAATCCCTCGCCCGGCCAGTGCAGAAGTCACGACCAAACGCAGCCTTGCTCGCGCTCGCCGCGCTCGTCGCCCTGCTGATCGCGGGCTGCGGCGGGGGTGGCTCCTCCTCCGCGGGGACCTCCACCGGCTCGACCTCCACCAGCGGCTCCACGACCGTCGGCAACGGCTCGGAAACGTCCCCCGCGATCCCGCTCGAACCGGGCTTCATCAACTGGCCCTTCTTCGGTCGCGTCCCCCAGCGCACCCACTACCTGCCGACCAGACAGGGTGTCGTCGACCGCCCCCTCGACCCGCCGCTGAAGGTCGCCTGGACGGTCAACACCCATGGCCTGCTCGAGTTCCCGCCCGCGATCGCGAACGGCGTCGCCTACACGATCAACAAGTTCGGCAACGGCAAAGCGATCGACCTCCGCGACCGCAAGATCCTCTGGGAACTGCAGCTCGACCCGAAGAACCACGGCGGCAAGAAAGACGTGACCGCGCCGGTCTACTACCGCGGCAAGGTCTACGACGCCTTCCTCGACGGCTACGTCGCCGCCGGCGACGCCAAGGAAGGCAAGAAGGTCTGGGAGCGGAACCTCCACTCCCACCTCGAATCCTCGCCGCTGCCGATCGCGGGCAACATCTACCTCGGCACCAACAACCACCAGGTCGTCGCCCTCGACGCCGGCGACGGCCACACGGTCTGGACCTTCAATGCCCCCGGCGCGGTCAAAGCGAGCCCCAGCTACGACGCCGGGAACATCTTCGTCGGCGATTTCGAGAGCACCATGTTCGCCCTCGATGCCAACACCGGCAAGCCGGTCTGGCGCACCAACACCAGCAAGGTCGGGCCGGGGGGCGAGGGCGGCTTCTTCTCCTCGCCCGCGATCGCCTTCGGCGACGTCTACGCGGCCCGTAACGACGGCACCATCTACGCCTTCGACGAGGCGACCGGCAAGCTCAAATGGGCCTTCCAGACCGGCCGCGCCATCTACGGCTCGCCCGCCGTCGCCCAGGTCCCGGGCACGCCGCCGACCGTCTACATCGGCTCCGAAAACGGGAAGTTCTACGCCCTCGACGCGCGCACCGGCAAGGTCCGCTGGACCTATGGGGTCGGCGGCTCGGTGCCGGGGACGGCGACCGTGATCGGCCACACCGTCTACGTCTCCAGCTTCGAAACGAAAAAGACGGTCGGTCTCGACGTCCGCACCCATAAGGTGGACTACACGCTCGACCAGGCGGGCTACACGCCGGTGATCTCCGACGGCCGCCGCTTGATCGCGGTCGGCTACTTCACCGTGATCGGGCTCGAACCGACGACGCCTTAGGAGCGCGCCTAGGCGCGGGTCGGCGAGGCGTCGCGGATCAGGAGCGCGACCTGGACCCGGTTGTCGACGCCGAGCTTCTCCATCGCCTTGGAGACGTGGGCCTTCACGGTGGCGACGCTGAGGTGGAGCTCGGCCGAGATCTCGGCGTTGGCGAGGCCGCGGCCGACCGCGCGGGCGACCTCGAGCTCGCGCGGGCTGAGCGCCGCCAGCAGCCGGTCGGCGTCGGCGCGCGGCGTGCCGGTCTCGCCCTCGGCGGCGACCAGGTCGATCAGCCGGCGGGTCACGGCGGGGGACAGAATCGAGTCGCCGGCGTCGACCAGCTCGATCGCGCGGACGATCTCGGCGGGCGGCGTGTCCTTCAGGAGGAACCCGGCGGCGCCGGCGCGCAGGGCCCGGAAGACGAGGTCGTCGGCGTCGAAGGTGGTCAGCATCACCACCTTCGGCGGCGCCGGCTGACGGGCGAGGAGGGAGGCGGCGGAGACGCCGTCGAGGCGCGGCATGCGGATGTCCATCAGGACGACGTCGGGGCGGTGGCGGTCGACCGTGGACAGCACCTCGTCGCCGTCCTCGGCCTCGGCGACGACCTCGATCTCCGGCGCGCCGCCGAGCAGCATCCGCAGGCCGGAGCGGACCAGCGGGTCGTCGTCGACCAGCATCACCCGGATCATCGGGCCCGCCGCTCCCACGGCAGGGTCGCGGCGAGGACGAAGTCACCGTCGGCGGCGACCTGGTGGCGCAGCGTGCCGCCGGCGAGCTCGACCCGCTCGCCCAGTCCGATCAGCCCGGCGCCCGCCCCGGGGAGCGCCGGCGTCGGTGCCGGGCTGAGCGGCGCCCGATTGCGGACCTCGATCGCGATCTCCTCGTCGTTCGCCGCGACCTTCACCCGGACCAGCGTCCCGGCCGCGTGCTTGCGGGCGTTGGTCAGGCCCTCCTGGACGATCCGGTAGGCGGTCCGCCCGGCGGTGGCGGCGCCGTCTTCCTCGGCGGGCAGCTCGAGCTCGTCCTCGATCCGCATCCCCGCCGCCCGCGATTCCTCGATCAGCGCCGGCAGGTCGGCCAGGGTCGGCTGCGGCGGGAGGGCCTCGCTCTCGGTCCCCTCACGTAGGACCCCGATCACGTCGCGCAGCTCCTCCAGCGCCGCCGCCGCCGACTCGCGCACCACGGCCGCGGTCGCTTCGATCTCGGCGGGCGGCGCGTCGGGCCGGTATTCGAGCGCCCCGGCGTGCAGGCTCAGCAACGAGATCCGGTGGGCGAGGACGTCGTGCATCTCGCGGGCGATCCGCTCGCGCTCCGCCGCCCGGGCCTGGTCGGCGCGCAGCCGGCCTTCCTCCTCGAGCCGCGCCGCCCGCTCGTGCAACTGGTCGACGAGGTCGCGGCGGACACGGATGAAGAGGCCCCAGCCGACCGCGAAGCCGAAGAGCAGAATGCCGATCAGCATGTTGTCGCGGAAATCGGCGCCGCTGGTCGAATAGAGCAGTCCGTAGACGATCGAGGCGGCGATCGCGGCGACCACGATCCAGACCAGGCTGCGGCGGTTGCAGCGGATCGCCGCGTTGAAGAGGACGACGAGGCCGGCACCGCCGGCGAGGGCGGATACGGTCGCGGCGGCGATCACGAAGGCAGCGACGCCGACCGGGTGCCGGCGGCGGTCCCAGAGGGCGGCCAGGGAGGCGACCCCGAGGACGAGATCGAGGACGCGGGCGGTCGTGCCGTGCAGATCCCAGGTGCTGTGCAGCTCGGCCAGTCCCAGGCCCAGCGCGACGACCGTGACCAGCGCGTCGACCGCCCAGTCACGCAGGCTGCGGTCGGCGCCGGGCCCGTCGACCATCGAGCCCGGCAGCAGCGAGCGCTGCCAACGGGCCGGCTCCAGCCTTTCCTTCACGTGCCCCGAGGCCACGGTCACAGGGTAGGGACGGGGCGCGGTCCGGAGCAGCTACCAAAGTAGGGGTCGACCGCCGACCGATGGCGGGGCAAGAAGACGACCGCAGGCTGATGCGGACGCGGCGCGCAGGAGAAAGGCTGGGGCCATGATCGAAGCCGAGAAGTTGACCAAGAGGTTCGCCGGGAGGGCGGTCGTCGACGACGTCTCCTTCCGCTGCGAGCCAGGAACCGTGACCGGATTCCTCGGCCCCAACGGGGCGGGGAAGACCACGACGATGAGGATGATCTGCGGGTTCGCCAGGCCGGACTCCGGCAGCGCCGCGGTGCTGGGCGGCGAGTACCGCCGACTGCACAACCCGGGGCGCCGGGTCGGGGTGCTGCTCGACGCCTCCGCCCAGCATGGCGGCCGCCGTGGCCGCGAGGCGCTGGCGCTCTCCGCCCAGACGATGGGGGTCGAGGAGGCCCGCGTCGACGACCTGCTGGGGCTGGTCGGGCTCGACCGCTCGGCCGCCCGCAAGCGGGTACGTCAGTACTCGCTCGGGATGCGCCAGCGGCTGGGGATCGCCAACGCCCTGATCGGCGAACCCGAGGTGCTGATCCTCGACGAGCCCGCCAACGGGCTCGACCCGGAGGGGATGCGCTGGATGCGCGGCCTCTTGAAGGACTTCGCCGAGCGGGGCGGCACGGTGCTGCTCTCCTCCCACCTGCTGCACGAGGTCGACGTGATCGCCGACCGCCTGGTGATCATCGGCAGCGGCAAGATCGTCGCCCAAGGAAGTCGCGACGAACTGCTCTCCGACGCCGGGGCGCTGGTCCGCGCCGCGGACACCGAGGCGCTCACCCGGGCGCTCGCCGCCGCCGGCCTCGAGGCACGCGAGGCGGAAAATGGCGGCGGCCTCCTGGTCGACGCGGAGCCGCGCGCGGTCGGCGTCGTCGCCCGCGACGCCGGCGTCGCCCTCGTCCATCTCGCGCCCGCCGGCGACGCGGGCCTCGAGCAGCTGTTCTTCGACCTGACCAGCGGTGAGAAAGAGGAGGTTGCCGTATGAGCGCCCACGCGATCGATCTGAAGGCGCGGCCTGCCGGGCGCGACCGGCGGCCCGGGTTGAGCCGCCTGACCAAGGTCGAGCTGCGCAAGATGGTCGACACCCGCAGCGGCTTCTGGCTGCAGCTGTCGGTGCTCGCCCTGACCGTGCTGGTCGTGGTCATCACGCTGATCGCCGGTCACGACCAGGACCACACCTTCCGCAACATCTTCGGCAACGCCTTGGTGCCCGCCGGGATCCTGTTGCCGGTCGTCGGCATCCTCCTGGTCAGCTCCGAGTGGTCACAGCGGACCGCGCTGGTCAGCTTCGCCCTGATCCCCGAGCGTGGGCGGCTGATCGCCGCCAAGGTCCTGGCCGGGGTCGTCCTCGGACTGGTCGCCTTGATCGTCGCCGCCCTGGTCGCGGCGATCGGCACTGCGGTCGCGTCCCCGGACATTGCTCAGGTCTGGACGTTCCCGGTGGTGCTGGTCGGTCAGTACGCCCTATATGCGGTGAGCGCGATGGTGATCGGGGTGGCCTTCGGCGCCGCCCTGCAGGCCTCGGCGCCGGCGATCGTCCTCTACTTCGGCCTGCCTGCCGCATTTGGGGCGCTCGGCTCGATCCACGCGATCCGCGGGACCGTCGAATGGTTCTCCAGCGTCTCCTTCGAATGGCTCACCCAGAACGTGCTGAGCGGCCACGAATGGGCGCAGGTGCTGGTGGCGCTGGCGCTATGGATGGTGCTGCCGCTGGCGATCGGGATCTGGCGGATCACCCGGCGGGATCTGAACTAGGGCGGCGGGTCCAGGGGGAAGGGTCCGCGCCGTTGCGGCGAGGGACGGCGCGATTCGGGGACCGGTCGATTGGGGACGGTCCCGTCCTGGGCGTCTCGTGGCGGCCCTGGCAGGCTGTGGCCGCCACGAGACGCCCAGGACGTGAGGCTTTCGGCGGGAAGTGCGCAGGCTCCG